>JAAUSF010000033.1 GCA_012033255.1 Cyanobacteria bacterium RU_5_0 | reverse complement strand
GGGGGAATGGGGGGATGGGGGGATGGAGAGTCGCTCCGAGACTCCCTGACTTTCTGACTCTTCATCTCCTCGTTCCATAAACAGAGTTGTTTGTGGTGGCGATCGAGTTGATTAAGATAAATGGAAGCTGTCCAGTCAGGATGATCGCGTCCTACCTTGCAGCCATACAGCCGAATCTGATAAATCTGGGGATGTTCGGCTGAAATGAGCGCGTTGAGGTCGGTTTCCTTGAGAGCAGGAATCAAGCGATTGAATAGCTCAATTTGATCAGGACAAGAATTGCCCTGACAGAGAATATGAAGATTATTGCCTCGAAGCTTCAATTTGACGCGCAAGCCTTGTCGATCGATGGTTTGATGAACCCATTGACCCAAAAGGGATTCCGGACTAGAAGGAGAATTGTTCTCAACAGACTTGGACATTAGTACCCCGGCGATGGCTTTAAGGTTTCAGACACGCCTGATCTTCTAGGCACATAGCATACTCGCACTCCGTCCTGATGGCTCAGTCATTTTAACGATGTTTTAGCACAAGTGATACAGTTTCAATGTACAAGTTCTGTTGATCGTTTTAATCGATCGAAACTGATGGCAAACTCCAAGATCCCCACTGAAATTTTGCTAAGTCTAGGTTCTGCACCAATGCTGCTAGTCTTAATCGGAAGTAAGGCACTGACAGAAATGATGAGAGACATAGGTCAAGCCTCAGAAGAGATATTTCGGGGCGATCGACTCCCTATTCTCAAGATCTCTCCGCCGACACCAACCCGTCAGGATTAAATAGAACATGCCATGCCCCTTCGGGTATCGCATTCAATATGCTCGCCCGACGATCTGAGTTAATTCTTCAGCAGCGAGGATTTCATCGCCAGAATAGTAGCCAGAGGCTTTCTTTGCCTCAATTTCAACTTGAGCATCTGCTGGAATGAGTGCGGGTGGAATGGGAATGCGTTGTATGACTTCAATTCCGGCACTCGTGATGGCGTTATATTTCATGTTGCTCATAGAGACGAGTTGATCGATCTTGGTGATCCCTAGCCAATGCAATATATCGGGCATTAGTTCTTGAAAGCGCATGTCTTGCACTCCGGCAACGCACTCAGTCCGGAGGAAGTAAGCATCAGCCCGATCGCCCCCTTCCTGACGTTTGCGGGCGTTATACACCAAAAACTTTGTGACTTCTCCGAGTGCCCGACCTTCCTTGCGGCAGTAGACAATCACGCCAGCCCCCCCTGCTTGCGCGGTTTGAATGCAGACTTCAATGCCATGTACAAGATAAGGACGACAGGTGCAAATATCGGAGCCGAAGACATCAGAACCATTACACTCATCATGCACTCGCACGGCTAGCGGTCGGCTTGGGTCAGCGATCGCCCGTTCATCTCCAATGATGTAAACCGTTGTACCGCCGATCGGCGGCAGAAAAGCATGTAAATCAGGGCGGGTGACAAGTTCAGGGAACATATTGCCCGTTTGCTGGAACAGAACACGCCGTAAATCCCATTCTTCGATTTTTAAACGTTTCGCAATTCCTGGAAGATACCAAACTGGGTCGATCGACGCTTTAGTGACAACCAAACTGGCATCTGGCTTGAGAATCTTCCCGTCAACCGTCAACCGTCCTTGAGCAATCTCATCTTTCAGTTCGGGAATGTTGATGCGGGCACGAGTGATGGCGATCGTGGGAAAGATATCGTAGCCCTCGGAGCGAAACTCAGCAAATACATCACTAGCAATGGCTCCAAACGGATCAAGCGAAACAATCTTGTCGGGATCGCTCCAACTAGGATGCGGTCCAATTTGAACCGGAGGAGCCGTATCCGTTAAATCTGCCTTGTGGCTGGGATCAAGAACACCACTGGCAACGGCTAAGGCGCGGTATACGCCATATGATCCAGCGTGAGTCCCAATCACATTGCGATGTTTGAGGCTGCTTAGTGAACCAATGATGGGACCGCGATCGAGTGGATCACTAGCTCCCCATTGAATTGAGCTAGCAGTTCCTTTGGATTGATGAGACGTTAGGATGATATGTTTCGGGTTTGGCTTGGATGTGTGGTCAATCATACAAGTAGAGTTGCACCCTGTACAGCAGTGGTATTGTATTTTAGTACTTAAAACTCTCTCTACACTTTATTCATCTAAACCGACGTGCTGAATTTGCATTGAATAACTTAATCCAGGGTGCATTGGCGGTAGCATAACGCACCAATTTGATCGGTAAAGGTGCATACATGAAAGCGGACATTACGGTTATTAAACATCCTTTAGTGCAACATAAGTTAACACTGATGCGCCAAGCGGAGACGCATACCCAAGATTTCCGACGGCTACTTAAAGAAATCTCAATGCTACTCGCTTACGAAGTCACGAGAGATTTACCCCTAAAATATGAGACGATCCAGACGCCGCTCACCCGAATGGATGCTCCCATGCTAGCCGACAAAAAAATGGTGCTTGTTTCAATTTTGCGAGCGGGACAAGGCTTGCTAGACGGGATGCTAGAACTGATCCCGACTGCCAAAGTTGGGCATATTGGTTTATACCGCGAACCCACAACATTAACCGCAGTGGAATATTATTTCAAGCTTCCTCAAGATGTGGAGTATCGCGATATGCTCGTGGTCGATCCGATGCTGGCAACCGGAAATTCAGCCGTTGCGGCGGTCGATCGCCTCAAAGAAACCAATCCCGCTTCGATCAAGTTCGTCTGTGTCCTGGCAGCACCTGAAGGATTGCAATACTTTCACGAACAACATCCTGATGTGCCTGTTTACACTGCTGCGATCGATCAAGGCTTAGACGAACACGGCTATATTGTGCCAGGACTGGGGGATGCAGGCGATCGGCTGTATGGGACGAAGTAGGGCACTGTCTAACTACTTTATGAGGATGAAGGATGAAGGATGAAGGATGAAGAAGAATGAAGGATGAAGAAGAATGAAGGATGAAGAAGAATGAAGGATGAAGAAGAATGAAGGATGAAGAAGAATGAAGGATGAAGGAGAGATAATTGCGTATTTGCGATCGACTCAAGCGATTCGCGATCGCTGTGGGCGGTTGTTTGAGTTGGCATGTCAGGGTAAGCTAGAGCATTTTAGTTGTGATCTGGGAAAGCTCGATCGGGTGGCTGAATATGTGATTCAGGTGATGCAGAAGGCATATCCGGATTTGCGAATTCCGTTTCATAGTCGATGGCGACATTTTGAAGCGGGTGGGATCGATCGGTTGGCACAACTGAATCAAAAACTTGTTCATCTGGAGGCTCTAGAGCAAGCTCGATCGAAGTTTGATTTGGCGATCACAAGTGTGTTACTTGATGCAGGAGCAGGAGCCGCATGGCGGTATATAGAGCCAACTACAGGAAAGGCTTTTTGGCGGTCTGAGGGATTGGCAGTGGCTAGTTTTCATTTATTTCTGCAAGGTGGATTTTCTAGTGATCCAAGTTATCCTTTGCAGGCAAATGCAGATGGGCTTCAGCAGATAACAGAATCGGTTTTATCTGAAGGATTTCAGGTGAGTGAAGAAAATCCGCTGGTGGGGGTTGAAGGGCGGTTGCAGTTGATGCAGCGATTGGGGCAAGTGTTGCATGATTCTCCGGTGTTGTTTGGCGATCGTTCTCCTCGGTTAGGTCACTTGGTGGATTATCTATTACAACAAGCCAATGGCAACCCGCTACGCGCTCACACGGTTTTTTCGGCGGTGGTGCGAGGCTTCAGCGAAATTTGGTCGGGGCGGGTGACGATCGCCAACACTAATTTGGGAGATGTTTGGATGCATACGGCTCTGCCAAACCACGAGATTGGTTCACAGTTGGTTCCACTTCATAAGCTTTTTCAATGGTTAACCTATTCGTTGTTAGAACCTTTACAAGAACTTGGATTACAGATCACTCATTTAAATGAATTGACAGGATTATCGGAATATCGGAATGGCGGTTTGTGCATCGATTTAGGATTATTATGGGCGAAGCATGAACAGGTGATCCGTGAAGCCCACCTTCCTCGCTCAGAAGTCATTGTTGAGTGGCGGGCACTGACTGTTGTGTTGCTCGATCGGATTGCAGCAACGATTCGCCAGAAACTTGGCTTTACTGAAGATGAATTGCCGCTTGCAAAGGTGCTAGAAGGAGGAACCTGGGCAGCAGGTCGGGCGATCGCCGCAGAACTTAGACCTGGCGGAGTTCCACCGATTCAGATCATCAGCGATGGCACGGTGTTCTAGATTTAAAAGTTGGTGCAATGCAACTGAGCCTGTGTTAAGGTTAGTGAGCGAGAATTAGTTCGGTCAAACAAGTTTGTCTCTTCATTTAGATTAGGCACTGCTCCGAATCTCAATCTCTACGCTACGCTGTTTAACTCGATTCGGAGGACGATTAATGTCGATTTACGTGGGCAACCTATCCTATGAGGTTGCTGAAGACGATCTTGCAGCGATCTTTGCTGAATATGGCACTGTTAAGCGGGTTCAGCTTCCGGTTGATCGTGAAACAGGACGGACACGAGGTTTTGGTTTTGTAGAAATGTCTTCAGACGATGAAGAAGCGGCGGCAATTGAGGCGCTAGACGGGGCTGAGTGGATGGGGCGCGATTTGAAAGTCAATAAAGCAAGACCCCGCGAGGACAAGCGATCGTCCGGTGGATGGGGTGGTCAGCGTAACAATCGCCGTTATTAGGGGGAGGATTATTCTTCATGACCCAAGTGATTTTAGGAGAAAATGAGGGGATTGAATCCGCTCTGCGTCGATTTAAGCGCCAGGTTTCCAGAGCCGAGATCCTTGCGGATCTCAGGAAACATCGTCACTTTGAAACACCATTAGAGAAAGAAAAGCGCAAGGCGATCGCTAGAAGACGGAAGCGGCGCTTCCGCTCTAATTTCAAGAATCGATCGACGGGTCAGTAAAGTTTATCTCGAAGCTAAAGTCAATAGCCTCCGTCTAATTGAGTGTGGAATGGGCATTTTGCCCGTCCACTCATTCATTTTGTTAAGCCATGCTCAAGCGCAAAGCGAACTAGCTCAGTCCGGCTACTGGTACCTGTTCGGTCAAACAACCGACTAACATATTTCTCTACATTCCGAACACTGGTCTTCAAGCGGCTAGCAATCTCTTTATTCATCAATCCGGCAGCAACTAGGTTCAGAACATCTTTTTCTCTGGGCGTTAGGGTTAACTTGATGGGGGCAGGCGCAGCGACGATCACCCTCCCACCTGCCAAAAATCCTTCCAGCAGCTTCTCAAGACGACGAATTCGCTCATCCAGTGCCGTTAGGGTCACTCCATTTTCACCGCTCCCTGACGATTGCACGAGTCCCCCACGGCGCTTTAGCAAATTTTCGACGATCGCCACTAATTCCTCTGGGCTGAACGGTTTAGATAGATAGGCGTCACAGCCTGCTTGGTAGCCCTGAATCCGATCGCCCCTCATTCCTTTGGCCGTCAGAAAAACGACAGGTAGCATCTTAAAGCGGGGATCGTCCCGTAACTGTCTGAGAAACTGGTAGCCATCTATCTGAGGCATCATAATATCCGTAATCACCAAATCAGGGGTATTGTGACAAACAAGCTCCCACCCTTCGTTGGCGCTGCTTGCTACCTGAACCTGATATCCATCTTCTTGCAAGTAGGCTTTAACCGCCTCACACAATCCCGGCTCATCATCCACCAGTAGTAGCTGTGCTGGCATGGCTTTATTCTCCTCAGCGCCATCTTTTCCAATTTAACGGAATTAATGACCGTCAACTAGAGCAAAGGTAGGCAAAAGCCCACCTTATCTGTCGCATCCATCAAAGAAAGATGCTCTGAAAATAGGTGGGCCTAGCCCACCCTACTCTCGTACTGTCGCATCCATCAAAGAAAGATGCTCTGAAAATAGGTGGGCCTAGCCCACCCTACTCTCATACTGTCGCATCCATCAAAGAGAGATTGGTATAAGAAGCATCACTGGCTAAGCTGAGGTTTTTGCAACAACCTTTTGCTCTGTTTTGACTTCATTGGGGCAAGGGCGACCCTGTTCAATGTCAGTGATGTTGGCGATCGTTGTTTTGGAAATGTCTTGAAGGGCATCGCGGGTAAAAAATGCCTGATGCGCGGTAATCACCACATTTGGAAACGACTGAAGCAATTGAAACACATCATCTTGGATCACGGTATCTGACCAATCTCGGAAGAAAAGTTCGTTTTCTTGCTCATACACATCAATGCCAAGATAGCCAATCCTTCCTGATTTGATTCCGTCAATGACGGCTTGCGTATCAATCAGTGCCCCGCGACTGGTATTAATCAGCATGACTCCCGGTTTCATTTGGGCGATCGACTCCACATTGATGATGTGGTGCGTTTCCGGGATCAAGGGACAGTGCAACGAAATAATGTCTGAACTAGCAAGTAATTCTGGCAGCGATACATATCGAGCATTGCCGATCGTCTCAAAGTTAGCATTGGGATAAGCATCATATCCGAGCAGTTGGCAGCCAAATCCATGCATGATTCCAGCCAAGATCATGCCAATTTTGCCAGTTCCAAGAATCCCGACCGTGCGACCATGTAAATCAAACCCCATCAGTCCGTGGAGGGCAAAGTTATCATCGCGAACTCGGTTGTAAGCCCGATAGAGTCTGCGGTTTAGCATCAAGATCAGACCCACGACGTGTTCGGCAACCGAATAGGGAGAGTACACTGTCACTCGCACCACCGTCATACCCAATTCTGCGGCAGTTTTCAGATCGACATTGTTGAACCCGGTGCAGCGTAAGGCAATAAGGCGGGTTCCTTGGGCAGCGAGGACTTTTAACGTCTCCGTTCCAACATCATCATTCACAAACACGCAAATCGCCGGACAACCCTCTGCTAAAGATGCCGTTTTCGGTTCGAGGCGGGTATCAAAGTAGACAAGCTCATGATTAGCCTTGGCAGACGCATTCTCTGCATCTAAGAATTGGCGATCGTAAGGCTCTGTGCTAAAAACTGCGATTTTCATAGTTGTCTCCTGAAATTAGAGCTTAGTCATTTGTCATAATGCAATGGGTTCTGGAAGACTGAGGAAGTCAGAGGCAACAAAATCGGCTCCTTGCTCCTGTAAATCGGCTTTTGATTGGGTGGTAATTAATCCCAGACAGGTGGCTCCTGCGGCTTTGGCGGCAATGATGCCAGCCTCAGAATCTTCTGCAATCAAACAGTCTTCTGGTTTAGCTCCAGCACGTTGAGCCGCCGTCAAGAAAATTTCTGGATCAGGCTTGCCGTGGCAAACATTTTCTGAAGTGACGATCGCCTCAAAATAGGGTGTTAAATGAAACTTATTAAACACGGCTTCAACATTCACGAACGGAGCCGATGTTGCCAAAACCCTCACTACGCCTAGCTCACCCAATCCCGTTAAAAATTTCTCAACCCCTGGGATCGTCCGAACCGTCTGTGACTCCGCCAAACGCTGACGATATAGCACTTGTCGCTCTGCGGTTAATTGAGAAACTTCCTCCGGAGTTAATGTGCCAAACAGGAACGAAATCACCTCAACGGCTTTGCGACCCTTGGCAAATTCAAGTTCTGCCTCTGAAGGATTTAACCCATGCAGGTGAGCAAATTCATGCCAAACCTGTTGATGCAGCGGGACATTATCAACGATCGTTCCATCCATATCAAACAAAACAGCCGCAAATGGATAGGGGTTTGTCATAGTCCTCTGTTCTTTGTTCTCTGTTCTCTGTTCTTTGTTCTCTGTTCTCTGTTCTTTGTTCTTTGTTCTTTGTTCTCTGTTCTCTGTTCTCTGTTCTCTGTTCTTTGTTCTTTGTTCTTTGCTACTGCCAATAACCAATAACCGAATGTCCCGAAACAGGAAGTGCTGAGTCTATTGGTTAAACTCAGCACTCACCATTTAACCTGCGATTAGATTAGTAGGGCCATTTCCAATGAAGGATTTCAGGTTGATCCACACCATGTTCGTAAGCGTAGTTGCGGCAAGCGATCTGCTCATCCTTGAGCATCTCTTTGACATGGGCACCCGCGACTTTCAGTCTAGGAACGCGATCGATCACGTCAATTGCCAAACTGAAGCGATCGATCTGGTTCTGGATTGCCAGTTCCATTGGCGTATTGATGTTGCCCTTCTCCTTATAACCGCGCACATGGATGTTGTTGTGATTATGGCGACGGTAGGATAAGCGGTGAATCAACCAGGGATAGCCGTGGAAATTGAAAATGACAGGCTTATCAAGAGTAAACAAGCTATCAAAATCATAATCCGACATTCCATGCGGATGCTCTGTCGAGGGTTGCAACCTGAACAAATCAATCACATTCACAAACCGAATTTTCAGATCAGGGAAGTTTTCGCGTAGTAACACCGATGCTGCTAATGCTTCCTGCGTCGGAATATCCCCTGCACACGCCAGCACCACATCGGGTTCTACCCCTTCATCCGTGCTTGCCCATTCCCAGATATCAACACCCTTGGTGCAGTTACGAACCGCCGCATCCATGTCGTGATACTGCAAGTGAAGCTGCTTATCAGCCACAATCACATTGACGTAATTCGTACTTTGCAAACAGTGATCTACTACGGACAGCAGCGAATTCACATCAGGAGGCAGATAAATCCGCACTACATCCGGACTCTTGTTCGCTACCACATCCAGAAAGCCCGGATCTTGGTGAGTGAACCCGTTGTGGTCTTGCCGCCATACCGTGGAGGTAATCAACAAGTTCAACGACGCAATATCCGATCGCCAGGACAATTGATTGCAGATTGATAGCCACTTAGCATGCTGATTGAACATAGAGTCAATCACATGCACAAACGCTTCATAGGTCGAGAAGAACCCATGACGACCTGTCAGCAAATAGCCTTCTAGCCAGCCTTCCAGCGTATGCTCACTCAGCATCTCCATCACGCGACCCTCTGGAGATAACTCGCCGCCGTCTAAGTCTTCGGGCAAAAATTCTGCTAGCCAGAACTTCTTGCTCACTTCGTAGATGGCTTGCAGCTTGTTTGAAGTGTTTTCATCCGGACCAAACACCCGGAAGTTATTCATATTGCATTTCATCACATCCCGCAAGAACACACCAAGCGGCTTAGTATTCTCTGCCTCAGTTTTTCCAGGTTCAGGCACATCCACGCCATACTTGCGGAAATCGGGCATTTTCAAAGCGCGGTGCAGTAATCCACCATTCGCATAAGGGGTTGAGCCTATGCGCTTCAAACCCGTTGGAGCCATATCCTTGATTTCGGGCAAAAGCGTTCCATTCGCATCAAACAATTCTTCCGGCTGATAGCTCCGCATCCATTGCTCCAGAATTTGCATATGCGCCGGATTTTTGACTACATCAGTCATGGGAACTTGGTGGGCACGCCAGAAGCCTTCAATTTTGTGCCCATCCACTTCCGCAGGACCCGTCCAACCTTTGGGAGTCCGCATGACAATCATGGGCCAACGAGGACGAGTAGCAACGCCACTACTGCGAGCTTCTTGCTGGATGCGATGAATCTCTGAAATGCAGTGATCCAGGGTTGCCGCCATTGCCTGGTGCATACTTTCCGGATCAGATCCCTCGACAAAATAGGGCGTCCAGCCATATCCCCGGAATAATGCATCCAGTTCGTCATGACTAATACGCGACAAAATTGTGGGGTTATTAATCTTGTAGCCATTCAGGTGCAGAACGGGCAGAACTGCGCCATCGCGAATGGGATTAAGGAACTTGTTGGCATGCCAGGAGGTTGCCAGAGGACCCGTTTCAGATTCTCCGTCTCCGGGCATGGTGATAACAATGAGGTTGGGGTTATCGAATGCAGCACCGAAAGCATGGGAGATACTATATCCCAGTTCGCCCCCTTCATGGATTGAGCCAGGAGTTTCAGGGGTGCAATGGCTGCCAATTCCACCAGGGAAAGAGAATTGCTTGAAGAATTTTTGTAACCCCTCCGCATCTTCGCTCTTGTCAGGATAAATCTCAGAGTAAGTTCCTTCTAAGTAGCAAGGACCTAGGAATCCAGGCGCACCATGTCCTGCCCCAACCACGAAGAGCATATCTTGATCAAATTTTTTGATGGTTCGGTTGAGGTGAGTGTAGAGAAAACTGATGCCAGGGCTGGAACCCCAGTGTCCGAGTAGACGATGCTTCACATGTTCTGGCTTAATTGGCTCTTTGAGCAACGGGTTTTCCCGTAGATAAATCATGCCGACTGCCAAATAATTACTTGCACGCCAGAAAGCGTGCAGCTTACGCAATTCTTCAGAGCTAAGGGGAGTACCCTGAATGGTCGATCGAGCGACACCGAATGCGCTAATCGATGTCTCAAAGGTTGGTCTTTCGGGGGTTGCTACCATAATCTTTATCAATGCCTTCACAGGATCACTGGAGATGTCAACGCTGCAACGGTGGACATTTCAAGTAGCATTAAAACACATCAAAAACAGCTTGTTAAAACTACTTGCAGTACACCCTTCGCGGTGGTGACAAACCCACTATTTTGAGGTTGAAAAGATTATATGCCAGAAAAAAAGGTTAGGGTGTAGTAGAACTGACACCCTGTGATGTCATCAATAATGATGAACGCGGCAAACGGCTTGCCATTCAAGCGATCGCAGCCCTAATAAAGAAAACCTGTAAAAACGTTCAGAGCGTTCTTCTTTTATATAGACAAAATACTTTTTTTAGATTTGATTCGATTTAAAATGTAAGCCAGTAACGTTGTGAAGTGACGACATTTTTTCTGTCGCTTCTTGTAGATTTTTCATTGCGAATTCAAGATAGGATGCAGCGCGATCGGTTGCTCCCAATTCTAAAAAGTAGACAGCATGTTCAAGAGAAGCTTGGGCGAGATGAATCGGCTTAGCGTCGGAAGCATTCATAGGAATCCGTAGAAATGTAAAGAGTAAGGTGAGAAATTTGTGCTAGTTCTACTATCTACGCTTTTTTCAAAACAAAACGTGATTTCAACCCGATCGGATTCGTGACATCGGTTCAAGAATAAGGTGACTCCGGTAGAGGTTCAATTGTGACCAAACAGAGTTTGGTATGTGACAGATGTCACAGGGGGAAGATGAAGGAGGTAAGGATGGGAGAGTGTAGTGCATTATGAGGATGTTTGAAAAGCCTGATTTGTTACCCGATAGGTGTTAAGAGCGAAGCATTCAGTAAATGATTTCCACCTGTAAATTTTTTGTTGATTTTGCGATCGATCGGGGCAGACCGCAAAATCAAATTAATTTTGCAACCGTTAGGGGCAGACCGATGTGTCTGCCCTCTCATCTAGGGCAACCCCATAGGGATTGCCCCGACACCACACCATCCATCAACAGAAAATTTACGGGTGGAATGATTTCTCGGTCATTTCATCAGAAGAGGCTTGACCGAATGCTTCGTCCCTTGTTTTATTCTTTAGTCAAAGCTGATTTACAATCCCTCTAGCGGGTCAAATGTTCAACTACGTTGATAATTCCAGCTATGTCTACTCCTGAAGCAACCGATCGCCCTGATCCCCTCCACTCATCTCCCCATCCCCCCATCACGCTCACCGCCCTTCAGCGCTTGATTGAAGTCGTGGCAAAACTGCGATCGCCCGATGGCGGTTGTCCCTGGGATTTAGCACAGTCACCCCAAACGCTGATTCCTTATGTCTTAGAGGAGGCGTATGAAGTGGTGGATGCGATTCGGCAAGGGGATGAACGAGCGATCGCAGATGAGTTGGGCGATTTGCTGTTACAGGTGGTCTTACAGGCACAAATTGCTAGCGAATCAGGACAATTTGATTTGGCAGATGTGGCAACGAGTATTACAGAAAAGCTGATTCGTCGCCATCCTCATGTGTTTGGCAATGTATTGGTGGAAAGCGTGGATGAGGTGCGGCAAAATTGGGAACAGATTAAGGCAGATGAAGAATCGAGCGAAGCGGAATCCGGTATGGTGGTGCTTTCACCTCGGTTGAGACGGTATGCCCGATCGCTCCCTTCTCTGACGGCGGCAATGAAGATCTCGCGCAAGGCCGCATCAGCCGGATTTGAATGGGAAACCATTGAGGGCGTTTGGGCAAAATTTCACGAGGAATTAGCAGAATTTGAGACGGCAATTCGGCAAGAAGCGAAGGCACAACAGCAGGCTGAGTTAGGAGATTTGCTGTTTACGATCGTTAACATCGCTCGATGGTATGAACTTGATCCGGATGAAGCCTTACAGGGAACGAATCAGCGATTTATTCAGCGATTTTCTTTAGTGGAATCAATGGTCGATCGACCCCTTTCTGAGTACACTTTGGAGGAACTTGAGCAATTCTGGCAACAGGTGAAGGCGAAGCTGAAGGGTGAGGGGTGAGGTATGACCGGGAAGTATGGGACACCAGAGCATCATCCAAATCGGGATCGGGCGAATCACGCTTCAAGAAAGCCGCTCGATTCAGGGATTCCGCCATTGCGGATTCCGGCTCCTCCGCATCGATCGCCCACTGCCATCCCGGAGTCATCGGAGGCGGTTCATCCAGATCATTCAGAGCTTGACGCGGAGCCAGTTGCGGTATCGCAGTTTGTTGAGCCTTCGGTTCAGCCTTCTGCCCAACCAGCGGCTCCGTTCGCCGATTCAGTGCTCCCAGCGGCTCCGTCTAAAACTCCATTGAAATATTCCCGTCGTGGGAAACGATCGCTTAAGTTACCTCGGTTGTCTTTCTTGCGAAGCTGGCAGTTTTGGGGAGCGGCATCTGTATTGGCATTTAGCGGTATTGGAGTTTTGTCGGCACTGGTGTTGTTGCGCTTGCCGTCGGTGCCTAATTGTCCAGCGATCTTTTGGCCCACGGCTTCAGCCTCACTGCGGATTTATTGCGCTCAGTTAACGGCAGAACGGCATACGGTTGATGATTTGCTGACGGCGATCGAGCTTGTGAATCGACTGCCGCCTGACCATCCGTTGCGTCCAGAAATTAATCGCAACATTGAAGAGTGGGCAAAAGAAATTTTGATATTGGCGGAGCAATCATTCCAGCAAGGTCATTTGACTGAAGCGATCGCGGATGCCAAGCGGATTCCGAGTGATACGGCAGCCCATCAACTCGTAGACAAGCAAATTCAGCAATGGCGGGCAATTTGGGCAAATGCAGAGAAAATCTATGGCGAAGCGGAGATGGCGCTCCAGAAACAGGATTTGCGACAGGCGTTTTCGATCGCAACTCGCTTATTAGAAGTGGGTAATACCTATTGGGAAACAACGAAATATCAGGAACTCAATCACCTGATTACGCGCACCCGTGAAGATGGCGCAAAACTTGACCAGGCAAAAGGGCTAGCCGATCAAGGTGGATTGGCAAACTTACTTAAGGCGATCGAATTAGCCGAGGAAGTCAATGGGGATAGCCCGCTCTATGCCAGGGCGCAGGAACGAATTCAGGAATTTGGACGAGATATGCTGGCGTTGGCGGAGGAGGCATTGGCAGGGCGAGATTACAACGCGGCGATCGACATTACTCGTCAGATTCCTGAAAAAGCAGGTATTCAGGCAGAAGTTCAAGACTTTGAGACATTGGCGGAAGCCCAAGCCCGTGCCTGGACTGGCATCGTAGAGGATATTGAATCAGCCATCCTTCATGCCCAAAAAATTGGACGCGATCGTCCTCTCTATGGACGTGCCCAACAACTGATCACCTATTGGCATCTGGAAATTCAAGATGTCCAACGGTTGAATACGGCGCAACGGTTGGCACAAGGCGGCGCGGTGGGTGATTTACGCGCCGCGATCGCAGAAGCCCAGATGGTTCCTGTTTCTAATCCTCGTGGGGATCAGGCACAAGACTCGATCGATCAGTGGATCACGTCGATCGAAACGATGGAAGATCGCCCGTATCTCGATCGAGCCGAACAGTTGGCAAGTCGGGGGGACATGGCGTCATTGCGATCGGCAATTTCAGAGGCGGAGCGCATTGGTTCAGGACGGGCACTCTATGGTGATGCAAGTCAGCGCATCCGAGAGTGGACAGCCCAAATTCAGCGAATTGAAGATCAGCCTATTTTGACTCAAGCCAGACTGCTAGCAGACTATGGGAATTTGTCAGACGCAATCAACATCGCCGCGCAAATTGATTCCGGACGGGCACTGTATGACGAAGCGCAAGGCGATATCCAAGCGTGGACCGATCAACTCCAACGCCAGCAAGATCAACCCTATCTAACGCTTGCTCGACAACTGGCTAGCCAGGGGGATATCTCTAGAGCGATCGCCACAGCTAGCCAAATTCGACCCGGACGAGTCCTCTATGACGAAGCGCAAACCGATATCCAAGCGTGGAGCCGTCAATCTGAGGGTCAAGACCAACTGCAACAAGCCTATGAGACGGCTCAAATTGGGACTTCAGCAATGCTATTGATGGCGATCGACGTTGCCAATCAAATCCCTGAAGATAGCCCCTCTCGTGCTGAAGCGGATCACATGATCAACCGTTGGAGTTGGCAATTGCTGCAAATGGCGGAAACTCAGGCAACGCTTGACCCGATGGCAGCGATCGCCATTGCTGAAGGCATCCCTCCCTACACCGAAGCCTACAGTGCGGCTCAACAACAAGTTCAGGAATGGCAACAGCAATTCAGCCCAACTTCTACTCCATAGAAGGCATTGCTGAAACATGGGATGAGACGATTTGCACCCCAACGGTAGGGGTAGATCTTGTATCTACCCTGTATCTACCCTGTATCTACCCTGGAAGATTTCGGGCACCCACCAGGAGATGCCCCTACCCAAAACATCCCTAATACCCATTTATAGTGGTATCGAGATGAGCATTTTGCCTGTCTAATCTTCAACCATACGGAAAAGTTGGAGTAAGGTTGAAGTTATTTAAGTAGTATCGAACGAGTATTTCAGTGAACAGAAAGCCTCTCACTCGGCTGATTTGTTTGCTCCTATCTCTGACGATCGTGCTTCTCCACACTTGGATCGGCGTCCCGGAGATAGCACGATCGCAGCCTACACAGACTGTCACTGAACTTCGGGGCGTTTGGTTAACAAACGTTGGCAGTGCGGTCATGTACGTTCCTTGGGGCATTCATCGAGCAGTGCGGCAATTGGCACAACTCCATTTCAATACGGTCTATCCCGTTGTTTGGAACCGAGGGAATACGCTCTATTCCAGTAAAGTCGCAGAGCGGGTAATTGGGCGATCGCAAGATCCCTTTCTTTCAGCGTTCCATTTTGGGCAAGATGTCTTGGCTGAAACCCTCAAAGCAGGTGAACAGCACAACGTGAGAGTGATTCCCTGGTTCGAGTATGGGTTCATTACACCGCTCAACTCTGAACTGGCACTGCGTCATCCAGATTGGCTCACGATGCGCCAAAATGGGGCAATGCTGATACAGGTTATGGAGAATGAGGGGATTCCGCGATCGTCGAGTTGGCTCAACCCATTCCATCCAGAGGTTCAGCAGTTCATTTTGGATATGGTGACAGAAGTTGTCACACGCTATGGTGTATCCGGTATCCAATTCGACGACCACTTCGGGTTGCCTGCTCAGTTTGGCTACGATGCTTACACGATGGAACTTTACCAGAATGAGCATCAGGGTTTGAATCCGCCCAGTGATCCCTTTGATCCAGACTGGATACGGTGGAGAGCCGACAAACTCACTGAATTCATGGGGCATCTGGTTCAAGCCGTTAAAGCGGTAAAACCGGATTGCATTATCAGCCTATCGCCCAACTCTTACAGTTTCTCTTACCGAAACTATCTCCAAGATTGGCTCGCTTGGGTCGAGCGGGGTTGGGTGGAAGAATTGGTGCTGCAAGTGTATCGTCATACCCCAGACGGTTTTCAGGCAGAGCTTGATCAAGCGGCAGTTCAAACGGCTCGACAGCGTATTCCAGTGGCGATCGGCATTCACACTGGCTCATTCCGGCAAATTACTCCATTTAAACGAATTCAGGAACAGGTAGAAACCGTTCGATCGCAAGGATTCAATGGCGTTGCGTTTTTCTACTGGGAAAGCTTATGGGGATACGTAGCACCGGAAGCTCCGAGGGAACGGCGATCGGGATTTCAACGCATTTTTCTGGATTAACATCGTGATACATTTCAAATACCCTGTGAAAATGCTCTTCCCACTTTGATTCAATAACGAGTTAAACGCAGTATGGCTAACTTTCAATCCATCCATTCGACGAGAACAGGATTTGGCTTTTGGCTCCAGTGGGTCTGCGTCACCGTCTTGGGCTTTTTGATTAGCTTATATTGGATTGAAATTGGCTTTAAGCCGGATATTGGGCTAATGCAAGGAGCGATCGGCGGCACGGTTGTGGGAGTGGCTCAGACGATCGTGCTGCGTCAACGGCTACCGCGATCGTGGGAATGGGCATTTGCAACGATCGTAGGCTGGTGCTTTGTCGATCTGCTGCATGTCGGCGTGATGGGATGGGTCGCTCCTAGAACCGATGCAACGATGGGCAGATTGTACTATGGAATGTTAGACGGAGTGCAAGTCGGTTTGATTGTCGGCGCTGCCCAGTGGTTAGCCATCCGCAGATCTCTCTCACAAGCATGGCGATGGATTTTGGGCACTGGCACCGCTTGGGCAGTTGGGCTATCGTGTGGCTGGATTGTGGGCGGCATCCTGCGGCTGAAAACCCATTTGTTTCTAGGTGAAGTAGTGGGTTTAGCATTTGGCTGGATGATGATGGGCGTCCTCAGTGGGATTGTTTTAGTGAACCTGCTGAACAGCACAGAGCTAGAAGAATTGGAGCCGAGCCGATCGCGCCCTTTTAAGTGAGGGAGTGGGGAAGCGTAGGGGCGATTGGCGGTTCGCTCTTGCATCATAAGTTATTCAATTAGGATAGACAGAAGTTCCCTTAGCCTATGAAGCTTCGACTATGCAGACTCAGAGCCATCCCTCGATCGAGCCGTCTCAGCCAAATCGCTTTGCTTCAGACAACAGTATCCCTTCACTGGCAGAAACTCTCCGCCAACGCCACCAGACATTAGCCGAGCAGATAAATTTTCCGGTCATCCTATGGTCTGGACGCCGTAGTTCTCGTAACTTTCCGGCAAATGCTTATCCTTTCCGCGCTAGCAGTCACTTTCTCTACTTTGCTGGGCTTCCGCTCCACAATGCAGTCATTCGGCTAGAGTCGGGCAAATTAGAACTGTTCATGGACGATGCGACGCCTGCGGATATCCTATGGCATGGGGAAACAGCCAAGCGCGATCGCATTGCCGAACAAATCGGAGCCGATTCAGCTTATCCGCTGGCTCGTCTTAAGTCTGTGACAGAGGGGGCCGCTACGGTTCCGGTACAGGACGCGGCTGTCTGCCTGCAACAGTCTCAATTCCTCGATCGCCTGATTACACCCGCTAATGCGCTTCAGGGAATAGACTGGCAATTAGCAAACGCGATCGTTCATTTGCGGTTGACTCATGATGCCGGTGCGATCGCTGAAATTCGCAAGGCGGCAATGGTGACAGTTCAGGCGCATAAAGCGGGTATGATTGCCACTCCGAAGGCGCAAACAGAAGCGCAAGTTCGGGCGGCAATGGAAAGCGTGATCATGGCAAATAATATGACCTGTGCGTATGGCAGCATTGTGACGGTGCATGGGGAAGTGTTGCACAGCGATCGTTATCATCACCCTCTTCAACCAAACGATCTGTTGCTAGCTGATGTCGGTGCGGAAGCTGAAACAGGCTGGGCATCGGATGTCACCCGCACTTGGGCAGTCTCCGGCAAATTTTCCCCGACGCAACGAGCTATTTATGATGTTGTGCTAGCGGCTCACGATCGTTGCATTGAGAAGGCGCGTCCTGGCGTTGAGTATCGCGAGTTGCATCAAGTAGCCGCAACTACGATCGCAGATGGATTAGTCGATTTGGGGATTCTGCACGGTCGAGCGGAGGATTTGGTAGAACAGGATGCTCATGCGCTGTTTTTCCCGCACGGAGTAGGGCATCTGTTGGGATTGGATGTGCATGACATGGAGGATTTGGGCGATTTAGCGGGGTATGAACCCGGGAGAACCAGAAGCGATCGCTTTGGTTGGTGCTATTTGCGACTCGATCGCCCCCTTCGTCCGGGTATGGCAGTGACGATCGAACCTGGATTCTATCAGGTGCCTGCTCTCCTCAATGATCCGGAACGACGGGAGAACTATAGAGCGATGGTAAACTGGGAGCGTTTGGAACAGTTCGCAGATGTTCGGGGCATCCGAATTGAGGATGATGTATTCATTACAACAAGGGGTTGTGAAGTATTGACCGCTGATCTACCCACAAGCGCAGAAGCGATCGAGGCGATCGTTCAGGAATAATTCGGATTGGCGGCATAATTGAATCATAGATTGAATCATAGAATGATGCGGCGTAATGCCATCTGCGATCGTATTTGAAAAGGGCGCATCTGAAGTTTAGGGGAGCCTGTGAGAATGACGCGGAGAAGGGGAGACGCGGAGAGAGGAAAAGTCGATAAACCGTGAATTTTTATCTTGCGAAAGTCAGTCATTGCATTCAGTCATTGCATGAAGCCTAGTAGTCTGTCATTTTTGTTTTGCGGGGTGCAGGGGTGAAACCCCTGCGTGCACAGCCCCCACCCCCCCATTACCCATCAAATCTTGCTTGACAACTAGTTTAGGCATTCGTTTGTTGACCTGAGTATAGGGCGAATTTCGGTTCGATCGAACCTTTTCTGATTTACCTGCTTCTAACCCGCCAACTTTACCCATCAGGGCGGCTTTACTACTTTTTTACACTCTGAATCAGCAGGACCATGATCAGCATGAAGAATTATCAGGCTGAAATCGCTAAAGGCAATATTCTGGTGGTCGATGACACACTGGCAAATGTACAGTTGCTCAGTCGAATGCTATCAGAACACGGCTACAAGGTGCGTAAAGTTCTGAATGGACAGATGGCATTGATGGGCGTTCAGACGGCTCCACCTGACCTGATTCTCCTGGATGTCAGTATGCCTGAAATGAACGGTTACGAAGTTTGTCAACGACTCAAAGCGAACGAAGCAACCCAAGATATTCCAGTTATTTTCATCAGTGCGCTTGATCAAGCGAACGATAAAGTGAAAGCGTTCTCGGTTGGTGGCGCTGATTACATTACCAAACCCTTTCAACTCGCAGAGGTATTGGCACGAGTAGAGCATCAACTGACCCTGCGAGAATTGCAGCGACAATTGCGCGAAAAAAACCAACGATTGCAAGAGCAGATTCAGCAACACAAACGTATAGTGCGCGAATTAGAACATGCTAAAGCTGCCTTGCAAAAAGCTAATCAGGACCTTCAACGCCTTGCCATTATTGATGATTTGACTCAAGTCGCCAATCGTCGCCATTTCTATACCTGTTTAGAACGAGAGTGGCACCGATCGCTGCGGGACCAAGTTCCTCTCTCGTTGTTGCTATGCGATGTTGATCATTTCAAACGATATAACGATGCATTTGGGCATCAGGCAGGCGATCGCTGTCTCCAGCAAGTGGCGAAAGCCTTGCACCGAGTGATTCAACGTCCGGCAGATTTAGTGGCTCGGTATGGGGGTGAAGAATTCGCTGTCATTTTGCCGCACACCCCCTCGTCCGGAGCCATCTATATTGCTGAGAAGATCCAAACAAGCCTAGAAGATTGTCAGATCTCTCATCCTGAATCCTCGGTGAGTAAACTGGTGACACTGAGCATTGGTGTCACTAGCGCGATTCCTCAATTGACTCTTTCACCCGACTCGCTCATTGCAATGGCAGATCAGGCACTCTACGGCGCAAAAGAACAAGGCAGAAATTGCATTGGCGTGAGAACGTTGCAAATGAAAGACGATGAAACGTGATATCAAATCTGGTCAATCAGGTATAGACTGAACGCTTCGATGTTCCTGGCTTTCAGTTAAATCCCTTGTGGGCAATGTCTACCAAAACTTGTCAAATTTTTGAATTAAAAGGCTGGAGTTGATGTCCATGTCGGAAGAATATGTAACGATCGCTGCCTACGAATCGCTCAAACAAGAACTTAAACAAGAACTTGAACATCTGCGGCAACGAGTGACTCGACTCGAACAAGCAGAATCCGAATTAACTCAAGTGGTTCGCCAGAAAACGCTGTTTGGTGTCGTGACTAAAATCCGGGAATCGCTGGACATCGACACGATCTTTCGAGCAACCGCAACAGAGTTACGGCAATTATTGAATGCCGATCGCGTTGCAATTTTTCGGTTTGCCACTTCTGGTTACGGTGAAGGAGAGTTTGTAGCAGAAGATGTGCTGCCCGAATTTAACTCTGCGCTGGCGGAAAAGGTAAGCGATCACTGTTTTGGGGAGAACCATGCTGTTTACTATCAGCGAGGGCGAGTTTGGGCGGCAAATGATATTTACGATGCCAACCTACTCAGTTGTCATACGGCAATCCTGGCACGATTTCAAGTGAGAGCTAATTTAGTTGTCCCGCTTCTGCAAAGCGGATCGCTATGGGGGCTGCTCTGCGTTCATCAGTGTTCGGCTCCCCGTCAATGGCAAGGATCAGAGATTGAATTTATTCAACAAATTGCGGTGCATTTAGGAATTGCGCTGCAACAAGCAGAGCTACTGATACGCGCAGAACGTCGATCGTCTGTTTTGCAGACAACGCTGGAAGCTCAACTTCGGCAACGGGCAGAAGAGTTGGCACTAGAAGCCAAACGAGAACGGGCGATCGCCAGAACGATCGAACGGATTCGGCAAACGCTCGACATCAACACCATTTTCCAGACCACGACTCAGGAAGTCCGATCGCTGATCAACGCCGATCGGGTCGGTATCTATCGCTTTAACGAGGATTGGAGCGGTGAATTTGTAGTCGAATCAATGGGCGAAGGATGGCGATCGCTATTGCAAGCTCAGATAGAAAATGCGGAACTCTGTGCCAATATCGGTGAATGCAGTGCTAAATTATTAGCCGATTTGCCGACAACCGATACTTATCTCCAACAGACTAGAGACGAGAGTTTTACGAGAGGGCAGGTCTTTCGGGTTTGTAATGATATCTATGCGGCAGGCTTCTCGGACTGCTATATTCAGATGCTAGAGCAATATCAGGCAAGAGCCTATGCCATTATTGCCATCTTCCGAGGACAACAGGTTTGGGGGCTTTTAGCGGTATATCAAAACGCTTATCCTCGTGATTGGCAAGAAAGCGATCTCAATTTCCTGATCCAGATTAGCGCCAATTTAGGCGTTGCTCTGCAACAGGCAGAACTCTTGGGACAAGCACAACAGCGATCGACTGTTTTACAAAGCCGCTTAGAGGCACAACTCCGACAACGAGCCGAAGAGCTTGCCAAGGAAGCTGAACGGGAACGAGCTTTGGCGCAAGTCATTGAGAAGATTCGTCAAACACTTGATATTGAAACAATTTTTCAGACCACAGCCACAGAAGTTCGACAGCTATTAAACGCCGATCGCGTGGCGATGTTCCGCTTTGATCCTGCCTCTAACTACAATGATGGCGAATTTGTCTCAGAAGATGTCTTGCCTGAATTCGGCTCTGCTTGGGCAGCGAAAGTGCATGATCACTGCTTCGGAGAACGCCACGCCACTCATTATCAACAGGGATATGTCCGGGCAGTAGATGACATTGAGCAAGCCAATCTGCACGACTGTCACCTTGATATCCTGTCTCGCTTCCAAATCAGAGCGAATCTAGTGGCTCCTTTGTTAAAGGGCGATCGGCTCTGGGGGTTGTTGTGCATTCATCAGTGTTCGGCTCCGCGTCAGTGGCAGGCAAAGGAGGTTGAGTTTGTTACTCATATCGCGGGTCAACTGGGCGTTGCTCTACAGCAAGCCGATTTACTCGCCCAAGCTCAGCATCAGTCAGCAGAGTTACAGATTGCTAAAGAATCTGCTGATGCAGCGAACAAAGCCAAAAGCGAATTTCTGGCTAAAATCAGTCACGAACTGCGAACCCCCCTCAATGCCATTCTTGGCTTCACCCAACTGATGACCCATGAGGGCACTCTGACGCCTAACCAACAAGAATATCTCGATATTATCAACCGCAGTGGCGAACATTTGCTCGAACTGATTAATGATGTTTTAGAAATGTCCAAGATTGAGGCTGGACGCATCACACTGGATGAAACCAATTTTGATCTTTACAGCCTACTGGACGAGTTGGAAAATTTATTGCGGCTCAAAGCCCAATCGAAAGCCCTCAACTTGATCTTCGATCGCCCTTCTAACATTCCTCAATTTATCTGTGCGGATAAAAGTAAACTGCGCCAAGTTCTTCTCAATCTGCTCAGTAACGCCATTAAATTTACCAATCGTGGCAGTGTTATCTTACGAGTGTGTTGGTATGACAATGCAACGGAGGATGCAAATGACAGAGAGAGTAGCCCTTCTCATCCCCCGACTTTCCAATTTCCGGACTCCCCGACTCCCGCCCTCCGACTCCGCTTTGAGGTTGAAGACACAGGATGCGGTATCGATTCACTGGATTTAGAACGATTGTTTGAAGCCTTTATTCAAGCTGAATCTGGACGAAAATCTCAAGAAGGCGGAACAGGCTTGGGATTGCCAATCAGTCGCCAATTTGTTCGGCTGATGGGAGGAGATATCACAGTGAACAGCGTTGTCGGCAAAGGGTCTATCTTCAAGTTTGATATCCCCATTCAAGGAGCGACATCAACCACTCTTCCGTTGCCCCGATCGCGCAACGGGTGATTGGCTTGGCACTCGACCAACCGCTCTATCGAATCTTAGTGGTTGAAGATAAGCACGAGAATCGTCAACTGCTGGTGAAACTGTTGAGCAGCGTTGGCTTCAACGTCCAAGAAGCCACCAATGGAAAAGAGGCGATCGACCTCTGGCAACGCTGGCAACCTCACCTGATCTGGATGGATATGCAGATGCCCGTAATGAACGGGTATGAAGCCACTCAGCAAATTCGTCAATTGGAAGAACAAAATAGAGGCACAGCGGCACAAAGGAACGCTCTTCCTGCTTCCTCCTTCCTCTTTCCTCCGGCCCAACCCACGATTATCATCGCTCTCACGGCTCATGCGTTTGAGGAGAATCGAGAAACCGTGATCGCAGCAGGGTGTAATGACTTTGTGGCGAAACCGTTTCAGGAGGAGGTTTTGTTTGCCAAAATGGCACAATATTTGGGAATCCAATATGTGTATGAAGCGAATGCAGAAAACGATCCTGAATTGGAACTGGCGATCGACCTGGAAGCTGCGAAGTCGGCACTGGCAACGATGCCTCCAGAGTGGGTGAACGCCTTAGAGCAAGCTACAAAAGCAGTCGATGCGGATCAAATTCAGCACTTAATTATGCAAATTCCTGAAACGAATATGTCTTTGGCGATCGTTCTTGCTCGTTGGATTAATGAGCTCAGTTTTGATGCCATTCTAAAGTTGATTGAGCAATCTTAAGTTTGCAAAATTTCACAAACAAAAGTTCACAAAAATGACGTGACCCACGGAACTCTTACCATAGGTCTACCGTCATTGAAGGATCGAAAGATCATAAAAGGCTAAACAACTATGCGAGTAGTGCTATTCACCCTGACTACACTGGCATTGACTACGGGGGTCACTGCCTTCGCCCTTCCTGGACTAACGACTGAAGGAACAGACCGTGGGTTCCTCATTGCTCAGAGTCGTCAAGCTGAAGATGCTTGTATTGATGCGGTGGAGGAGGAAGGCTATGAGGTTGATGACATTCTTTCATCCAATTCTTTCTCTGGAGGGGAAGAAGTGATTCTGGAGGTCAGCGATCGCAGTGACGTGCTTGTAGTTGGTTGCGATTATGCCGACTCCACCGGAGATGTGGAACTTTACGTCATTGAAGACGAGCAGTATCTCAACGAAGATGATGATGATGATGACGAATATGGCTACGATGATTCCGATGAAGATTGGCGCAATCAATTCTATGATTCCGACGGTGTGAGCGATCGCGGCTACGCTGAAGACATTGCCAGAGAACTGGTTGGCGATCAGCTTGGCATCAATGACCCCTACTCGGATGTCGTAGAAATTGACAACGTGAGCCGAGAAAGTGGCGGAGACGATCGAGCTTGGCTCGTGGAAGGTAGCGCAAACGGCGCACCGTTTCAAGTTTTGATTCGAGCAGATGATGCTTACATTCTCGATTTTGTAGTCTATTAAGCACTTATCCAAAAGCCTCGATCGTCTTTGATGCATTTCGGGTAGCGACGAGGTGCAACTTTATAGCGACAAGCCTTAATTTCTGGTGGGGTAGGCGTCTTGCCTGCCCCGATCGGGGCAGGCAAGACGCCATAGGTATCGGTTGACTCAATGCCACAGCCACATCGGCACACAGGTCGTTGAGTACGGGATAGAAAATCCAGGGGCATAGATTTGGATGGTCACCCCATTCCCTCCTCCCACCCAGAAATAAACTTTAGACACTTTTCCTTAACTTGACGCCTAGCCCACCCCACAAAGATTTTAGAAAATTGCCGATGCAAAAATGAATGCCGATTAGCTTATTACACAGTGGCTAACTCTGCGTGTTCAATGCGGGTTCCCAGAACCGTGAGAAATTCAGCTAGCCAGCGAGGATGAGCAGGCCACGCGGGAGCCGTCACCAAATTTCCATCGACAACGGCTTCATGAACTGGAACCTCAATATAGTGCCCACCTGCCAGAGTAACCTCCGGACTGCAAGCCGGATAAGCTGTACAACGTTTGCCTCGAATCACATCCGCTGCCGCTAACAGTTGGGCACCGTGGCAAACAGCCGCGATCGGTTTGTTCGCCTGAGCAAAATGCTGCACACACCGAATCACCTCTGAATTGAGGCGAATATATTCTGGCGCACGTCCACCCGGAATCACCAATGCATCATAGTCGTCAGGCTGGACGTTTTCAAAAGTAGCATTCAGCAAAAAATTGTGTCCCGGTTTTTCACTGTAAGTTTGATCGCCCTCAAAATCATGAACCGCAGTCCGAATCGTTTCACCCGCTTTCTTCCCTGGACAGATCGCATGAACCGAATGCCCAACCATTTGCAATGCTTGGAAGGGAACCATCACCTCATAATCTTCTACAAAATCACCCACCAGAAATAAAATTCTTTTCCCAGTCATGTTTAAACTCCCAGATTGAGATTAAAAATGCCTTGCAGTCTTTTGTGGCTCCGACGACAACCAGGCACATGACTTAATTCTTTCAGACTCTCGCAAAAACAATATTTAAGAGTAAACATGTAATTTGCTGTTGAATAACTCAAGTGTAAGGACGGAGCATCCGGCAGAGACTTCTCGATCACTTCAGAAGATGCTTGACCAAATGCTTCGCCCCTACTTTTAAAACATCCTCTTACGGATTGCCCAAATCATTTGGACATATTAAGCTTCTCGACGCAACGCTGACTCAACCTGCTTAAATTCGAGTTCCAGGCGATCTTTCAACTTCTGAGGCACAGGACGGTTAGGGTAGGAACTGTAGTGACCTGCCAGAGAATTTAATGCAGTTCGCATGGTCGTAAACGAACCCAACTTGACTAGAGAGCCATCCCGACGATAGCGAGAGACAAAATCATTGATTTGCTGTCGTGCCATTGACTGAGCTTCGGGTTTATCTGGCGCACTATCTGGAATCGAGAGTGCTGTTCTGAGGCCTTCAATCAGGGTTAGAGTATCCTGACGATAGTTTCCAGATAGCCCTGTAGGTGAAGCAGAACATCCCATTAAACCAATCACCAACACGAGGGTAAGGGCAAGGAGACGAGACAAAAATCTTTTCATAAAACCTCAAGAGAGTACAGCCAAACCTAAATTAATCCCATCTGCTAACTATGGGGATCAACCTCATTGCAGATTTTATCTCGAATCGGAGAGATGGGGATCAATGGGGTGAGGAGTAGGAGTAATATTCATCCCTCATCCCTCCCCCTCCTTTGCGCTTCTCGTTTTTCTCTTAGTCTAAGGAGAATTTCAGTATGAACGTCGCGGGTGATGGGGTAAAAGTATGCCAGGATTAAGCCGCCGATTAATGCCAGAGTGGGCAAGGGACCGATCGCCACTCGAATTGCCAGCAACGCGGAGTCCGGTTGGACAGGGGGCGGTTCTCCGGACACGGCTTCGATAAATCCGGATGTCTCTAGGCTTAGCCCCACTAGAAAAAGACCGATCGCCAAGCCAATTTTTTGTAGCAATACAATAAATGCATAAAATATGCCTTCTCGTCGTTGTCCGGTTTCTAGCTCGTCTAGCTCAATCACATCTGGCAGCATCGACCACGGGACAAGGTAAGCTGTAGACACTCCGAACCCTGCCATGATTGCCAGCCCATACATCAAACCCATCTGACCGGGCTGAAGGAAAAAGAGTCCAGCTTGGGCAATAATCCATACGCCCATCCCCATGAAATAAACGGCTTTCTTGCCAACTCGCTCACTGACTCTACTCCAGACAAACAGCATAATTAGGGCAGTGGCTTGTACTGCCAGAATCACCATATTGGATACTTGATCAGAGAATTTCATCCAATCGATCACAAAATATTTCAGGATACTAGCCGTGAGTTGGACGGCAAGCCAGGAGCAAAGGTAAATCCCAATCACGTAGAGAAAAGGACGATTGCTAAAGACAATTTGGAGTTGCTGAAATAATGGAATCGGAGCTTCTTCTGGAGTTTGCTGCCGTTGAGCTTCTGTCACTGCCACTCGGTCTTTTGTACCCCAAATGCACCAGAAAATCGGTAAAACGGAGATTACAGAGCAGACGGCACCGATAACGAGATATTGCTGTTCTAAGTTTGAAATTTGGGATGCGATCGCAATCACCAATAGCACCGACAGAATGCTGCCTCCGATCGAGAAGGCAAAGCGGAAACTATTGAGACTTGTGCGCTCGTTATAGTCTTGGGTTAATTCTGGCGTGAGTGCCGTGTAAGGCAAGTTGACTATCGTGTAGAAAGTGTTGAACAGAATGGCGATCGCCACGTAGTACCAGAACAATCCCCACTGGTTTGCTGTCGGCTCGTTGCTAAACCGAGGCACAATCCATTGCAAAAAGAAAGTAATCCCAAAGGGAATGGCACCATAAATCATCCACGGATAGCGCCGTCCCCAGCGAGAACGTGTCCGATCGCTCAACACACCGACGATCGGATCATTTACGGCATCCCAAATTTTGCCGATCAACAGAATACTTCCTGCCAACCCTGCTCCAATTCCAGCCACATTGGTAAAGAAAAACAGCAGGAAAAAACCCAGGATGTTTGCAGTAATGGCAGAACCTAAGTCTCCGGCTCCATAGGCTAACTTCGTGTTGAGACTCAGCTTTTCATCAGGTTCGGGTGACGGGTCAGGAGTCGATGGATGGGTAGTCATGAGGGCGCGATCGAGTGCAATTCAGTAATGATTCCCATCTTGCCCTGAATGCGATCGAATGGAGAATAAGAAACTTGCAGAGCTAGAGCGGATCGACCAGTGGAGCAGTAGTGGAACTGTCTTGGGAGAGACGATCGAACACTAGCCGCGAGATTTCCGGAAAAATCGTCCAGTTTTCTCCATAGGCTGGATGATCGGCAAAGATTACCAGAATATAAGCTGTGCGATAGTCGCTGGACGTAATTAGCGCCACTTCCTGACGAGATTCCGATGTCCAGCCTACTTTTGATGCCAGCAGCGCATCGGCAGGTAAGGATTCACCAAAGAAGCCCTGAATCGAGTTATATTCTTCGTCTCGCCACTCGCCTGTCTGTAAATCATATCGAGTCAACAGTTGCATCATTCGCTGACTGGCTTGCTTCGAGACCGCTTGCCCCGTCGAAATCTCATATAGGAGTCTCGCGGCTTGAGCCGTCGAAATGTGATTTCGCACTGGATCATTAGGATCTCCGCGCATCATCAAATCAGGTCCCTTGGGGCGATCGAGTCCTAGGTAGGGAATCGGAAAGTTTTTCTGACTGATGTTGATATCGTCGTAGCCGGCTCGTTGGAAAAATCGATTGAGTTGTTTGCGCTGCAAGAGCCACTCCTTGAAGGCTACCCCCTCCAAGAACTGTCCAGATTCGGTTTGGGTCAGGAGATCAACAATGCGACTAGCGGCTTCGTTGTCAGAGTCTTGAATCATCTGGCAGAGGTTATCCTGGCACGTTCCGAGATCAGAGTAGCCATATTCAGGAGCAAGAATGCCATTTTCAATCCAGGCAAACAATTCAACCATCCAGAAAAGTTTAGATACGCTGGCAGGAAATTGCTGCTTTTGCTCTTGGTATCCTGCCGTTGTATTGGAGTTGAGATCAATCAATGTGATGGATAGAGGCTCAGTCGAGAGTCCTTGCTGATCGGCTAATACCAACATTTCATCCACGATCGCCTGCAATTCGGCACTCCGAGGCAAGTTGGGCGATCGTCTCACATTGTAAACAAGATCTGAGGATTGGCGTTGGGGCTGAATCGCTGGAGGAGTGGGTGAAACTGGCGCAATATTTGGTGAACTCTCTGGAGACTTCGAGGCGATCGACGTGGATGGCGTAGGGATTGGGGATGGCGCGGCAGGCAGTGAAGACGCGGGAGGAATAATCGATGGTTCTGCCGACCTGACCTGTGGCTGCATCATGCCCATGCGCTGCAATAGAAGCGTTCCTAAGAACACAAAAACGGTTGCGACAAGCGTAACTTGGACTGTAAAAAAGATCTGCTTGCGGAGTGGAGTGGGAGACGGGTTATCGCGATCGGGTTTACCCAGTTTTGAGTTAAATTGTCCCATGAGCGAATCAACACTCCTCAGTGTGCAAAAGTTCAGTGATGATTTTCAGTAGGGAGCAAACCGATGTTCGTCCTTACATCGGGCAAGTAGGGGCAAACCGTCGTTTGCCCTCATAATGGATTAGCGATCGCCCAGAAGTTTATAATCTGCAATCTTCCAGGTGCCGCTAACCTGTTGCAGGCTATAGCTGATCAGTCGAGTCTTGAAGTCGGTTTCGTTAGGATCAACCTGACCATTGACATAAAGGGTGCGATCTTCTGTCACCCAGAGTTCGATCGTGGCTTGATCACCATTGGCAGCAAATCGCTCAACCGATTCAACCTTCTGCACCCCAAATTGATAGCGAGCATTGTTGGTTCGCAACCAGTCGATCGCTCCTTCCGATTTTGTTAAATCTGTCAGTAGCAGCCCTGTGGCGACTTGCTGAGCGACTTGGGAATCATAGGGAGGCGCAAACATGACTCGTTTCGCTTGCAGCCACGCATTCACTAATCCCACTGCATCTTGTTGGCTAATTGAAGCTTGGAATGGAACTGGAGTGGGCACTGGAGCCGGAACCGGAGTGGGCACTGGAGCCAGAATTGGAGTCGGAATTGATTGCACCGGAGCGGGCGATGGGTTTGGACTGGGTAATGGTGATGGCGGTGCGGGAGCGGGAGATTGGGCGATCGAGGTGGGTTGCGGGGAAGATTCAGGCTCGGAGCCAGATGGAAGTTTAGTGATGAACAGCCCTGCCAATATAAAGCCGCCAATCAAGCTACCCATTAGCATTGCTTTTTGCCAATCGCTCATCCCACCTTTGGGCACAGGCGTTTGGCTAACCGGGATCGGGTGGGGTGTTGGCAGCCCAGACTGAGGCGGTGAGCTACTCGAAACGGGTGCCTGAGCATAGCCATTCGCGACATAGCCATTGGCACCATACCCATTCGCGACATAGCCATTGGCACCATACCCATTGGCACCATAGCCATTCGCGGCATGACCGTTAGGAGAATAGCCTCTGGGTGTTTGGGAAACTGGATCAGCTGCATACTGACCGTTGGGAGCCGCAGACACCACAGTTGACCCAAAGGTCGGCGTGACTGGTTCAGTTGGGGCGACAGGGGGAAATCCGGGAGGAGACGTAGGCGCACCAGAGACAAGAGCATCCAGCATTTGCCGAGCCGTATGGAACCGATCGCGCCCATTCGGTTGAATCGCTTTATCTAACACACTCGCCATCGTAGGGCTAATGTTTAGCACATATTGCCGCCATTGAATTTCGCCGGATAGCGGATCGGTTTCAAGTTCTTGTGGCATCTTGCCGGTTAGCAAGTAGATGGCGGTTAGCCCAAGGCTGTAGAGATCGCTGGAATACATCGGTCTGCCTGCGGCTTGTTCGCTGGGCATGAATCCGGGAGTTCCGATCACGATCGATCGAGTGCTATTTCCCTGCGAATTAATCAGGGTTCCCATTGTCTCTTTGACTGCCCCAAAATCAATCAGGACGGGCTTAAAATCTCGACGGCGCAGAATGATGTTATCGGGCTTGATATCCCGGTGTACCATCCGCTTCGTGTGGACATATTCCAGCACAGGCAGAATTCCAGCCAGGATTTCCCGCACTGAACTCTCACTCATCCGTCCTTCATTGAGCCGCTTGTGAGTCAGAGTTTCCCCTTCAATATATTCTTGTACCAGATAAAATTTATCGCTTTCTGCGAAATAGGCATATAATCGAGGAATCTGAGCATTCCCTTCGCCTAATTCTTCTAGAATGGCAGCCTCTCGCTGAAAACGCTCTTGAACTAACTGATAAATTTGGCTATTATTCTCAACTGGTGTTAACTGTTTAAGAACACAGTGGCGACCGGAAGGCAGTTGTGTATCTTCAACCAAAAACGTTTCACCAAACCCCCCTTTGCCCAAAGTCCGGAGTATGCGGTAGCGATTATTAACGAGTGTCGGTGTCATGGCGGCTGAGTAGACTGGAAGTTGTTGTGAAAATGTCGATCGTGAGTCTGAAATGTTTCACACCAGTTGATCCTTCATGCGTCTATTCAGAGATTCCTGATCCAGGCAGAATGACATCAGGAAACTTTATGTACCTTTCATGCTTGTAAGGTTTCCACCTGTAAATTTTCTGTTGGTGTATAGCGTGGTATGGGGGCAATCCCGGCGGGGTTGCCTTGGCTGAGAGGACAGACACGTGGGTCTGTCCCGATCGATGGCAACATGTGGGTTTGTCCCGATCGATGGCAACACGTGGGTCTGCCCCTACCGATGGCAACATGTGGGTTTGTCCCGATCGATGGCAAAATCAACAAAAAATTTGCAGGTGGAAAAACGGTTGTAAGCATTCCCCCTAAAAGACGGTTAATTAATCGTAGTTTTTTATACTGATTAAAGATAAATCATGTTACGTATCATATAGGCATCATTGGACGAAGTCAGTAGCTTAGACAGAGTTAATTACATATCTTGTAGGATGGGCATCTTGCCTGTCCGGGCGGGTGAGGAGACCCACCCCACATTAATTTTAGGTTTACCTACATATCCTGCTCTATGGCTACTTGGTGGAAAGAGAATATAGTGGAGCAAGGCACGATTTAGCCGATCGCCAAACGGCAGAAAGAATCCTGAAGCGCCATAGTTACTTATCTTTGAATTTCACTGAGCAATGACCAGCAGAAGCGGGCAGCACCAGACAGTTATCAGCCAAAATCCTTTTTTGGAACTGAACAATCAAGGGCAGGTTATCCGAATTGACTTGACAAAAGATGTGCATCTGTTGGGACGCGATCGCCAACGAGCCGATCTCTCTGTCCCTGATAACTGGATGGTGATCTCTGGCTGTCACGCTACGCTGCGTCGGACAGGAGCCGATTACAAGATTTTTGATGGCGATGGGCAGCGCCCCAGTACGAATGGGCTATTTCTCGATCGCACTCGCATCACCCCAACAGAAGGCTTTTATCTGCGAAACGGTTCCCAACTCCGCATTGGTCAAGATCCGCGCAACCAAATTCAATTGACCTATCACAACCCTTCAGCGATGGCGGCATCTGCACCTGCGCCAATTCATCAGCGATCGGTTTCTCTTAAAGATCGATCGGTGTTGATTGGTCGTGATCCGAGTGCCAACCTGACGCTGGATGCGCCAATCATCTCTCGACATCATGCCACCATCGAATCGATCGATCCACAACGCTATATATTGCGAGACTACAGCACCAATGGCGTCTTTGTGAACGGGCAACGAGTGAATGGGTCGATCGCCTTGGCAGATGGCTCCGCAATTCACATCGGCCCCTTTATTCTGGTACTCCAAGGGCATGAGCTAAACATCCTGGATCAGGGCAATCAGATTCGTCTGGATGCAAACCAACTGGTGCGCGATGTGCGAGATAAGAAGGGAAATCCTCGACGGCTACTAGATCAGGTGACAGTGGCGATCGAGCCGGGGCAATTTGTGGCGTTGGTGGGTGGCAGTGGCGCAGGTAAATCTACGCTGATGCGAACGTTACTGGGGATCGATCCCACGACCTCTGGCAAAGTCTACATTAACGGGGATGATCTGCGAACTAACTTCAACATTTATCGCACTCAAATTGGCTACGTCCCCCAAGACGATATCATTCACAAAGAATTAACCGTTGCTGAAGTGTTGACCTATGCCGCCAAGCTGCGGTTGCCGCCAGATATTGATGTCGATCGCGTCGTGAAAAACACGCTGGAACAAATTGAAATGGTTGAGCGGCGCGATGTTTTAGTCAGCCAGCTCAGCGGTGGACAGCGTAAACGAGTCAGCATTGGCGTAGAACTCCTTGCCGATCCGAAACTGTTCTTCCTGGATGAGCCGACCTCCGGACTTGATCCGGGCTTAGACAAAAAGATGATGATGCTGCTGCGAAAGCTTGCCGATCAGGGACGAACCGTGATTCTAGTGACACATGCCACTGCCAATATTAAGCTGTGCGATCGGATTGCTTTCATGGCTCGCGGCGGACGGCTTTGCTACTTTGGTCCTCCTGATGAAGCCGACAAATTTTTTGCTGTCACCTCTGGCGACTTTGCTGATATTTACAACGAACTCGAACAAGGCGAATCGGTGGTTCAGCAGTGGGCACAGCGATATAGCCAATCTCCCTATTTTCAGCAATATGTGATCAATCACCTGAGTATTGGCAATGCGGCAACCCATTCGACGGTGAAGGCTCCACCCAAACAAGTCAAGCCTTCTCCTGTAAAGCAACTGATGCTATTGACTCAACGATATATGCAGTTGGTGTTACGCGATCGAGTCAATCTTGCCCTTGCCCTGTTGACTGCGCCGATCGGCATCAGCCTGATCACCCTGGCTGTTCGGGATAAAGATCCGCTTGTGCCTGCTGTCGAACCTGATCCAACGCTGGCTCCTCTGGCATTGCGGGTTTTGTTTGTTTTCACTTGTGCGGCGATCTGGGTGGGATTGTCCGGTTCTCTGCAAGAGATCGTCAAAGAAGCCGCGATTTATGCACGGGAACGATTGGTCAATTTGGGACTCACAGCTTACCTCGGTTCTAAGGTTGTTGTATTGGCTGGGCTAGCCGTCTTACAAACTATCCTGATGGTGCTGGTGATTTTGGCTGGCTTCAAATCACCCAGTCCTGATATCATGCCGTGGGAAATGGGAGTTGGCATCACCACATTTCTGACACTTCTGACCAGTGCTAGTCTGGGGGTGATGGTGTCGTCGATCGTCAAAAACGGCTCCCAAGCTAACAGCGCCCTACCGCTCCTGCTCTTACCTCAAATCATCTTTTCTGGTGTATTGTTCAAGATTGAAGGTGCGGCTAGCAAAATTTCCTGGCTAATGCTGAGTCGCTGGTCAGTCGGGGCATATGGTTCACTAGTCGATGTGAATGCGCTTGTTCCAGCCCAAGCTCCAGGCAGCCCCTTTCCGCAACCCTTCGAGCCAACCCCGGTCTATGATGCCACACTAGGCAACCTCTTTCTCAATTGGTTTGTTCTGCTGCTGCATACGGCTTTCTATTTGGGCGTGGCATGGTGGATGCAGAAAAAAAAGGATATTTTCTAAACTCCGCTGTTTTTGCCTTACGGCATCTCTCTGCTATGATCGCAGTAAGTCTGGGGCTGTAGCTCAGTTGGATAGAGCGATCGCCTCCTAAGCGATAGGTCGCGCGTTCGAGCCGCGCCAGTCCCGTACAAGATAGAGCCAGAGTTTTCGCACGCTCTAGCATAGAGAGTATCAACCTTTGCTGCCAGTAAACGTCACGCTTTGAATGAAGTAACGATTAAAAAATGCATAAATACCCAGGACAGGTAGCGTAAAAATCATTGAAGCCGCCATGATGTAATTCCAATAGCTGATATATTGCCCTTTGAAAGTATTCAGTCCTAGTGGCAGCGTGAACATTTCTGGATCAAATAGAATCACAACAGGCAGCAAAAAATTATTCCAACTACCCATGAACACGAGGATGGCTTGAGCCGTCAGTGCGGGTTTAGCAAGCGGTAGAACAATATGCCAAAACGTTTGAAATGGGGTTAGTCCATCTAATGTAGCCGCTTCTTCTAGTTCTTTTGGGAAGTTTATAAAAAACTGCCGCATCAGGAAAATGAATGTTGCATTGACCATCGCTGGAACGATCATGCCTTGATAGGAATTGAGCCAGCCAAAGGTTTTCAGAATGAGGAACATCGGAATAAGCGTGACTTGTGCAGGAACGGCTAACACTGCCAGGATCAGGAAAAACCAAAACTGTTTCCCAAAAAACTGTAAACGGGCTAGGGCATAGCCTGCCATTGAGTTGAGCAAAAGATTTAGCAGCGTAACACTAGTCGCAATGATTACACTATTTAATAACCAGCGCAAAAATAATGGTTGTGAAAAAATCTGATGATAGTTTTCCAGCGTAAACTGCTGCGGCAGGAAATGAATGCTATCACTCACAATTTCTGAAAGAGGTTTGAATGAAGCAGACAACGCCCAGAGAAAAGGAATCAGCGTCAGAATAGCATAAAGCGTTAACAGAAGATATAAAATACTTTGTTGCCAGAATCTAAGTTGACTCATAAAAATTAATTCATTGTTTGTTTACCAAAGAGCCATTGTTGAAGCAATGTAATTGTAATGATGATCGCTGCGAGAAGAAAAGCGATCGCCGCCGCATACCCCATTTGCAGATCTCGAAATACATATTGATAAATCAACAGTACGATGGTTAAAGTGGCATTATTGGGACCGCCGGAACCATTTGAGAAAATATAGGATTGATCAAATAATTGGAATGTACCGATGATTCCCATTGCCACCACAAAAAAGGTTACGGGTTTGAGCAATGGCAGCGTAACATACCAAAACTGTTGCCACGCATTAGCGCCATCAATTTTGGCAGCTTCGTAAATAGATTGGGGAATCTCTTGTAGTGCGGCTAAATAAATTACCATGAAAAATGGAGCCGTTGACCAAATGTTCATGATCATGATGCCCTTGAGTGCAACAGCCGGATCACCTATCCAGTTATACGTTGGCAATCTGATGAAGGCGAGAAACTGATTGAGTAATCCGTTAGTGTTGTAAATCCACATGAAGATCAAGGTGAGGACGGCGGAAGAGGTGATGGTTGGCAAGAAATAGAGAATGCGCCATCCGGTTTGCCCTCGAACTCCAGCGTTTAAGGTAGTCGCTAAGATTAATGCCAGTACAGTTTGGGAAGGAACCACGATCGCCACATATTCAGCTGTATTTCGGAGGGCAATCCAAACTCGATCATCTGCCATCAAACGAGCGAAATTACGCAACCCGACAAATTCATACTCTATTCCGCCTAATAGCTGCACTTTCTGGAAAGCGAGAAAAACCGCATAGAGAATGGGCAGTACCACAAAGACGGCTAAAACCAGTAGAGTCGGTGCCATAAATCCATATCCGATCGCGCTTTCTCGAAGCAACGAATGGATGTATTTTTGCCGATTTTGCAACCTCATTTCCCCAGTTCCTCTCACTCTGCGGCTTTAATTTGTTGATTGGCTTGTTCCTGCGCTCGAAGCATGGCAGGTTGCAGAGATTGTTCTCCTAACATAACGCTAATGAATTGGTTGTTGAACTGGTTCATGACAGCAGCAGGATAGTTGCCCACCTGCCAGGGCATGGCATAGGAAACTCCTGCAACCAGAGCCGATCGCAATGGATCATGGTCATATTGAAGCGTCTCCGCCACTGATTTGCGCGTCGGTAATGCTAAGCCAGAGCGTGTCCATTGTTCCATCCCTGTTTTTCCAGTTAGATATGCCATGAGTTCCCAGGCTTCTGACTTGTGTTGCGATTGTCGATTCATCACATATGCGACGGTATACACCATCGTTCCTGGTTGATTGTTCATACGAGGAACTTCGGCAGTGCCATACTCCAGGTTAGGAAACGTGTCTTGGAAAAACGGGATCGCCCAATTGCCCTCAATCGCCATTGCAGCTTTGCCTTGCCCAAACATTTCGATGCCCGAATTTGCGCCGACATCGATCGGGCGGGCAGAGGTGCGATCGTCTCGATACTGCGTTACAAGCGACTCTAACCCGACTAATCCTGCATCTGATGCAAACGTCGCGTAGCCTTGTTTATCCACCACTTGCCCACCAAACGATCGAATCAGATAAGCCTGCCGTGCTAATTCTGGGATCATTCCCAAGCCATAGCGATCGATTCTGCCATTCTGATTGCGATCAAGAGTTAATTGCTTTGCATCAACCAGTAGCTCATCCCAGGTTACAGGTGGATGATCTAACCCGGCATCCACAAAGGCTTGTTTGTTATAGAACAATGCCAGGGTTGAATAGTCTTTAGGGATGCCAAAAATTTGATTTTGCAGCGTGAAAGGACGAAGCAATGTTTCCTCAATATCGGCTAAATCAAAATCGGGAGTGATGTAAGAATTAAGCGGCTCCAAAACATTATTTTCCATCAAGAATGGAGCTTCTAGTGCATCCAAAAAAAAGACATCGGGTGCTGCATCTCCAATTAAGCGAGTTTTGATCACGTCCATGTATTGTTCCGCGATCGCTCAAACTTGACTCGAATCGTTGGATGCTGATCTTCAAAGTTAGCTAATACTTGTCGAAATAATTGCTGCTCAGTCGGACTCGACCCCCAACCACTCAATTTAATGGTGACTGGGTGGTTGGTTCCACTATCACCTAAATCTGGATAGACCAAGAACCGTTGACAGCCCAGAATCAATAGAATCGTGATCAAGGCTAAGCCAATAAACCTAAACGATTGCTTTGGCATAGTAGACCAACCGGAGATCGAAAACAACACTCCGCTATTACACTTCGATCGATGTAGCGGTTTAGCGGAGTACTATTTTAACTGTATGAGTGATAAGGTCGAGATTTTGTCTTGCTTTGTGAAGATTTAAGTGATACGTTTCGTTAAAACCAGAAACTTGTGGAAACGACGATCGCATTCACTCAAAATTAGGGGATAATGCTGACTTATCTTCAGTAATAAATCTTTTGTTCGCTCAATCTCCTGCTGCCGCTATGACGTTAAAGCCTTCTCAAATCCAAGCTATCCTTAACACCAAACGTGAAGAATTTGCCACGTTTACCCAAGAAACGTGGCAGCAACTCCAGCAATATCGGGCTGCGCTCACTCACCTGTCACCGCAAGGAGAGAAAGAGTTACACAAGTTGCTTATGAATCAGCCAACTGATGTGGGCGCACGATTGTTGGAACCGTTGAGTCTGGCTGCTGATGGAGTGATTGCATCGAAGTTAGCATGGCAGAATCGGGAACAGAGCCTCGCTTGGGTGCGCGATCGTCTCACCGGGATTACGACGTTTGCGGTCGATGGTTCACAAATTTATCCCGGCAAAGATCTTTCCATTCCGATCGCGTTGGTGCAGATTGGTTGGTTTGAAAATCTGCACTTGCCCACGGGTGGCTTTGAGAAAGATATTGAAGTGGATGTGATGACTCCCAGTGATTTGCAAATCGGCCATGCGGGAACACCGGTCGATCGGCGTGTAAATATGCGGCGCTTCGAGATGGAAACGCAGCGATTGGTGCAATACATGAAAGAACACGCCAATGCAACGGATTGCCTTGTGTTTTTAGATGGTTCGCTTGTGGCTACCTTTGCAGAAGCATTTGAACCCAAGGGTCGGCAGTTTTATGTCAGGTGTCTGTTGGAGCTATTGCGAACCAGCAAGAAATATCAAGTCCCGCTCGTTGCCTACATTGACACGTCCTACGCTCAAGATTTGACGGTGATGCTACGCACCCTGTTCAAACTCCCAGAATCGCAGTCCATTCATGATGCTCAATTGATTGGCAGATTTATGGAATGGGGCGATCGGACTCCCCTATTTTTGTGTCAGCGTTCTGGCATCTTGTCAGACTACGAAGACCAGCGCAATCAGGTAACGTTTGCATACCTCAAAACGACTCGTGAAGGCTATCCGGCGCGTTTGGAGATGCCCGTGTGGATGTATGAAGCAGGCTTGACCGATCGCGTGATTGACTGGGTGCGTGGCGAAGTGATCATCGGCAGTGGCTATCCGTATGTGATTGAAACGGCAGATCAAACGGCTGTTTTGCAAGCCGACGATCGCCAAGCGTTTTACCGGATTTTGCAAGATTGGGCAGATCAGGAAGACCTCGATCTGCGCTTCTCCCGCAAAATGGTTAGCAAAGTCCGTCGTCGCTAAACAATCTGCAACTCATTGAACTAGCAAATCCAGCACAGCACTAAAGCAAAGCATTTTATTCGCTGAATATCTATCTCTTAGCGGGCGTTTTGTTCAAAAAGAAGAACAGTTCTAGGAAGAATTGAGCATTGTAGCCCTTTCCATTAGATTCGCTTCACCTATCAACTAGCATTCAAGAATCCTGTAGGATTGCAGTGGAGGTTCTGCTGCATTAGGAGGGTTCTATGAAGGCAATCGTTATGCGTGGATTGCGGGTCAGTTTAGCATTAGTCCTGAGCTTGGGGCTATGGTTTGGCAGTTGGTTTGGAGCAGAAAGTATGGCTGTTGCGCCTAGCCAACAAACAGTGACGGAGGTTCAGGTTCATTTAGGGAATGTAAACAATGAACTGAAATTTGTACCCGATCGCCTGGAATTTGAAGCCGGAAAACGTTACAAACTGATTCTGGATAACCCCAGTGAATTGAAACACTATTTCACAGCGAAAGACTTTGCGGATGTCATTTGGACTCAAAAAGTTGAAGCTGGAAACGTTGAGGTCAAAGGGGCAATTCACGAATTAGAACTTAAACCGGGAGCGCAAGCTGAATGGGTTTTCGTACCGCTCAAGTCAGGCACATTTGAATTACATTGCTCCATTCCAGGACATGCTGAAGCCGGAATGACAGGGCAGATCTCGGTGCTTTAAAATCAGCAGCGTGTTCTAGTTTTATCGATCGTCAACCCTATAGGTATTCGTGTGAGCGTCATATTTGAATCGATCGACTAACTCTCCACGTCCACCTGTAATCACTGACTGACAAAAATCAGTAACCGTACTATTTCTCACATCCAAGAATATATTATGACTGTTACCAATTCCTCTGGTATCAGTGAAATCCATATATATGCTGCGTCTGGCGTTAAGCTTTTCAGCCGTATTGCCAAGTCGCGCTGTATTGACAAAATTAGAGGCTTTTAAGACGCTATCTCGCTCATTGATTGTGGCATAGACTCGTTTGCTATTAATCTTGTTGACCCACTCTGCATGATTGGAAATATCAACATCAGCTTGATGAAGAATGACATTATCAAAAATCTTGGTTTCCCCTCCAAAAATCGGCGTTCTAATAAAGCATTCAAACAGATAATTTCCGAGGCTATGCGCCATGAAGTTCAAGCTAATTCGACAATCCGGGAGCGTGTTCGGATCAACAGTGGGCGATCGCTGCAATTCATACCGTCGCTGAAGCATGGCTACCCCACGTTCGTGCATATAGCGACCTAATTTTTCAAGAGTGCGATCGAGCGCCATACTGGATGCCTTTGCTGCTTGCCGCGCATCTCGATATTCATCAGCGATAAATCCGCCTTGATTAGAGGGCCACGAGAAAACAATTACATTCACGCGATATTTTTCCTCAAGCTGTCGAGAAAATTCCAAACTGCCCCGAAATGACTGATTAAATCCATGAATAAAAAATACCCAATCACGAGTGAGTTTTCCGGCATCAATGTCTTCCATAACCTGGTAAAACAACACTCGGCTAGGAGGATTGATTTGATCAGTTGGATTAGCTTCTGGCAACAGTTCTACTCGCCAATCTCGTGTCCCAGAATTGTAGGAGGCGATCGCTACTCTCAATTCATCTAAACTTCTCTCATTGGGTTGATCACTAAAGATCGTTTCATCAGTGCGATCGGGAGCTACATTCCGATTAGAAACCACAATAATCATTGATTTTTCCTAAAATCTTCCAAGTTAATTAGCTCTGGCATCTCAAATCTACCTGCCTTGACCCGTATCGTACTGCTGTTCGGTCATGACGAGAATTAAGATAGATTAAAGTTGAGGTTTAGCGAGTCGAGACCTCTTCAGTGCATGATGTTCAAATAATTCCCTCATTGCTCATGAATATTCTGACCAACTTCATCCCTAAACCCGCCCAGACTCCTCGTGCGAAGCGTAGGCATCGTGGCATCGAAACTAAATCCCCGCAAGAGATTGACATTATGCGGCAGGCAGGGGCGATCGTCGCTACGGTGCTGAAGGAGATTTCTGAGTTGGTTAAACCGGGCATGACGACCGCCGATCTAGATGCCTATGCCGAACAGCGTATCCGTGAAATGGGCGCAACTCCCAGCTTCAAAGACTATCATGGCTTTCCAGCTTCAATTTGTGCCTGTCTGAATGATGAAGTGGTTCATGGTATCCCCAATAGCAAGAAGGTGATTTGCAGAGGGGATGTTCTGAAAGTAGACACAGGCGCATATTTCGAGGGCTTCCACGGAGATTCGTGCATTACGATCGCCGTGGGTAATGTGAAACCAGATGCCGCCAAACTGATTCGCGTGGCTGAAGAGACCCTTTTCAAGGGGATTGCCCAAGTGAAAGCGGGCAAATTCCTCCTGGATATTGCTGGAGCAATTCAGGATCATGCTGAGGCAAGCGGCTTCAAAGTGGTAGAAGACTTCACTGGGCATGGGGTCGGACGCAATTTACATGAAGAACCCTCGGTCTTCAACATTCGCACTCCCGATCTACCGAATGTCAAGCTGAAAGCAGGCATGACGCTGGCGATCGAACCCATCCTCAACGCAGGCTCCAAACACACCCGCACCTTAGCCGATCGCTGGACGGTCGTAACCGTCGATCGATCCCTTTCTGCTCAGTTTGAACATACCGTGTTAGTCACCGAAGACGGCTATGAGATTTTGACCGATCGATCGAAGGTTTGAATCAGTAGCGATTGTCTTGAAAGTCAAGAGGAATGGAGAAAAAATTGTGAACTCCAAATGCTCATGACAAAGTAACGGCACTGGTCATCCGTTTGCGTCACTGATGAGATTGCACGGGGAGCTTGACTAAGCAGGTGCTTGCCAAGTTTGGTTATCCCGGATCAGGGCATTGAGGATGACCAGTAATTCTAAGCCTTGGAATGAGATTTGTCAGTCAACCAGTATGGCAGTGATTCAGTTCACGATCCGTAAAACATAAAAGACAATCTAGATTCTAAAATTTATTTTCTATATGGTTGTTAAATACTTATGGCAAAATGCATTCTACCCCCAACTCGAAAAGCATGGTTTGAAGAATTCGATGATCTAATTCGGGGTGCATCTGGCGGATTTTTATTTGGTATTCCGTTACTATACACAATGGAAGTTTGGTGGATTGGGTCTTATACTGAACCGCCACTCATACTAGGCATACTCGCAGTAACATTCGTTGTTGTTTTCCTGTTGAACTGCACGGACGGATTTCGGCAGCTTAGTCCTGATCCTCCTGCAAAAGCCGCAATGGACAGTGTTGAAGCATTAGCACTGGGAATGATTTGTGCCACCTGCATCCTTATTTTGTTACGGGAAGTGACCGGAGATACACCGCTAGATGAAGCACTAGGCAAAATCATTTTTGAAAGCGTTCCCTTTTCGCTTGGCGTTGCTGTTGCCCGATCGCTTCTAAGTGGCGACAGAAACCAGGCAGAGGATTCGTCTCATTCATCTGATCAGCACAATCATTCTGCGAACCAGCGTCGCCCTAACGTTACACTGGCTGATATTGGAGCAACATCTGTTGGCGCAATTTTTGTTGCATTTAATATTGCACCAACTGACGAAATTCCAATGTTGGCAGCGACAATTTCTCCTCCTTGGCTATTGCTTATCCTTTTTGCATCACTTCACATTTCCTACTGCATTGTCTTTGTGGCTGGATTCACGACTCAGCAAAACGGGTGCAACAACAGGGACTTTTTCAGCATCCCATCACAGAAACAGTAATCGCTTATCTGGTTTCTCTAGTGGCGGCAGCTGGAAT
>JAAUSF010000160.1 GCA_012033255.1 Cyanobacteria bacterium RU_5_0 | reverse complement strand
AGAACTTCACGAACTCAAAACTTCGTTCGGAAGTTGAATTAATGGAAAACGGCGGTCTAATACTTGAACCATCCCAAGCCGATCAACACTCAAAACTTCTTCGGAAGTTGAATTAATGGAAACACTATGAGTCTCCCCAATAGTCAACTTTCCACCATCTCAAAACTTCTTCGGAAGTTGAATTAATGGAAACGCAGGCGTAAACACAACCGTGGAAGAACCACAGCTCAAAACTTCTTCGGAAGTTGAATTAATGGAAACGGGGAGGAAAAACGAAGAACGAAGAGAGAAAAACGAAAAAAGAGGAACCATTGAATCTCGATCGCAATGCAGGGAAAAGGCTCATATGCGATCGGGTTTAGTCGAAGAACGAAAAAAGAAAAACGAAAAAAGAGGAACCATTGAATATTCTTGCCCTCTCATTCTTCCCCTCTTATTCTTCCCTTCTCATTCTTCCCTTCTCGTTCTTCTCTCTTCCCTCTTCCCCTCCCTCCTTCGCCTAACCTTAACCTTTGCTGCGGATTTCAAGACTTCGGAAAGATTTTTTAATCGTTAGGATTAGGTAAGCTAAAATTGTGCAAATCTTTACTTAGAGAGGATTCATGGCATCCCCTAACCAAGTGAAACGCTATCTTGCTTACTGGTTCCAACTTGGTAAACCGTTGGTGGTGCCTGGGCAGCAAATGGTGTTACCACAGCCTGTGATGCAGGGTAATCACTATAGCCCTGAGTTTGAAGCTTGCTGGCAACAGGTGTTGGAATCTAGCCGCAAAGATTGCTATCTAGAAGGCACCATTCAGACGATCGCTGAGTTACTGTCTCCGTCCTGGGAGGTTACGGCTTGTGCGCGGTGCGAGATGCCCGTACCCATGTTTAGCCTGGGAATGCAGGAGCCCGATTGTCCTTGTGCAGATATCCCTTCTTGGCCCAATACTGAATTACCTCAACCACGATCGCCTGTTGACTCAGGCACTCAGTTAAGTCAGATTCGCGATCGGCTGCGTTTCTACAGCCAGCAACCCAATCCTCGGCAATCTGGAACGTCCTGAGCGCATTCAAGTTTTGGGTTGAAATAATCGACCATCGCGGAGTTGCACAACAGGATGGTTCGATATCCGTACCAACTGTTCGTCGTGAGTGGTCACAATAACCGTAATGCCGATCGAATTTAGCTTCTTGAGGATTTTAATGACTTGCCAGGAGTTGTCAGGGTCAAGATTTCCGGTCGGTTCATCGGCTAGCAAAATGGGGGGGGTGTTGACGATCGCACGGGCAATACTGACTCGCTGCTGTTCGCCTCCAGAAAGCTGATCTGGGAAACAATCTGCTTTATCTTGTAAACCCACTAATTTGAGAGTTGGAAGGAGGCGTCGATGAATTTCTTTGCGGGTAAAGCCTTGTGCCCAAAGGACAAATGCAACATTTTCTGAAACAGTGCGACGTGGAATCAGTTTATAGTCTTGGAAGACGACTCCAATCCGGCGACGCAATTTAGAGAGTTGATTGCCACGTAACTCTGACAGGCGCAAGTCATTCACCAGCACCTCACCTTGACTGGAACGTTCTTCGCCATAGAGCAATTTCAGTAGTGTAGATTTGCCTGATCCAGAAGGGCCAGTCACAAACAAGAAATCACCCTGGCGAATCTGTAAACTGACATTCACTAATGCTTGACAGCCGTTTTGATAAATTTTGCTAACCTGCTCCAGTGAAATAACAATATCTTTGACAGATCGATCGCGGTCTTTCAACGTTGGCTGTGGCTTGGTTGTGACGGGGGGCATCATGGAAGGATGAAGGATGAAGGAGGGATGGAACGAGTCCTGACAAGGGGTTGCCTAACAGTTTATTAATAATAAGCGGTAACGTCGATCGCGTCTCTCTTGTGAAGGCATATCGTAATGATTAAACGAAATGGCAATCGCAACTCTACCGTAGCTCTCTATTGGGTCATTGCCCTCATAGGAATTTTGATCACAGCTTGCCAAGACATTATTCAAGAGCTACCGATTAGTCGTCCTGCGCCAGAGAGTGGGTCACCTGAACCAAAGCAGGGGTTGAAGTTGGGGGCACTCTTACCCTACACCGGTGATCTTGCTCTCCTGGGACAGCCCGTGATCCAAACGCTGCCGATCGTTGTTGATAGGGTTAATGCTTGCGGCGGTGTGAATGATGCCAATGTAGAGCTAATCGTGGAGGATGACCAGACGCGATCGGATGCTGCAACGGTGGCGATGTCAAGACTGGTTGAAGAAGATGTAGGTGCGGTGATAGTTGGGTTTTCTCGCGTTACTTCAACGCCAGTTCTCAACATCGCGATCGACAGCCAGATTCCTGTGATTTCTCCTAGCAACACAAGCCCAAGTTTTACAGAGCAAGCAAAACAGGGAATTTTTAAGGGCTTTTGGATGCGGACAGTGTCTTCCGATGTTTACCAGGCGAGGGCGTTAGCGAAATTTGCGATCGAGCAAAATATCAGAACTATATCGATTGTTGTAGTGGATAACGAAGATGGGATCAGCTTCGAGAACGCATTTATTGAGGCGTTTGAAAGCCTGGGAGGAATCATCTTAACCAAAACTGATCCGATTCGTTATAATCCGCAATCCCCCTCGCTCGATTTTGAAGCCTCAGTCGCTTTTCTTCCTTACACTGGCAAACCTGATGCGGTTGTGGCTGATCTCGATCCCCAAGGGGGGATCAAGATCCTCCGAAGCGCCTATGAGCTTGGTCTAACGAATGGAGTACAGATTTTATTAACAGATGGTGTGCAACCCGATTCTTTTTCGACTGCCGTTGGACTGACCTACGACGGCATACCCATTTTGGAAGGAGCGATCGGGATTGTTCCCGGAGCAACCGGTCCAGGCTTAGAAGCTCTCGCCAACTTATGGCAAGAGCAAGAGGAGGGATCACTCCCCCCTTTTGTCGCCCAAACATGGGATGCTGCCTCGCTGATCCTGTTAGCGGCACAGGCTGCCAATGTCAATGATGGCAATGCGATTCAGGAGAAACTCCGAAATGTTGCGAATCCTCCAGGAATTGCTGTCATTGATGTTTGCGAAGGCTTAAAGATGCTTAAGTCTGGTCAAGATATCGACTATCAGGGCGCAAGTGGCAACGTTGATATCGACGAAAATGGTGACGTAATTGGGAGTTATGAATTTTGGACAGTGGACGAGCAAGGCAACGTTGAACGAATCAATTAGATCCCTCTCAGCCAGGGCATTGCTTGACGAGACAATGAAGCGATCGAATGCTGCCAGCAGAAGCTAGAATCTATCGCCCCAGCCCCTCATCTCCCGCTAACTACACTCTCCTTTCATCGCCCCGATCGCCCGACCCATGTATTCAAACAGGGCAGAATCAACCGCGCCACGGCTGGCAACTTCCGGGGTTTCTTCTTGATACATTCGGTTTAACGATTGCTCAATTCCCCGATCGCCGCCTGTGAATGCTTGAATCAGTTCCCACCAACGTTGAGCTAGAGCTTGCACGGGTTCGCTCGTTGGATCGGTGCCCTTTTCCATTTCCGCACGAACGTCTTCAATCAGCGTTTGCCAATCTTGTTCGCCTTGACGAATGGTTTCTTCGCCTAAAAGCTCGGCTCGTACTTTGATTTTTTCGGCTTGTTCGGGAGTGTAATATTTCTCGTACATGGTTATTGCCTCAATGGTTTGAATTAAGTTCTCAACAGATACCGAATCTGTTGCGTTTAGCGTGTTGGCGATCGTTTCCAACCGATTCAGCAATTTGTGAGACAGATCAATCTGTTCTTGCAAACGGGCAGTGTGGAGTTGAATTACGCGCAGCAGCGAAAGTGTGGGATGTTCCAGACAGTCTCGGACTTCTTCTAATGAAAAACCGAGTTGTCGAAGTGACATAATTTGCTGCAACCGGACAATATCTTCATCTCGGTACAGACGGTGATCGGATTCGGTGCGATGTGACGGAGAGAGTAATTTAATCTCGTCGTAATAATGCAACGTCCGAACGGAAACGCCTGTTTGTTTGGCAAGTTCACCCACTTTCATTCCAACGGCTTGCATGATTCTGGCTCCAGTGTGTCAAGGAATTCGATCGATACTTCGATGCTAAATCCTCACGTAACGTGAGGTGCAAGAGGTAGCAACAGATTTTTTTAACGGATGTAGCGGATAGGAAATCGCTACCTGCTTAATTCGCTATGTTTCATCCAGTTATTAAAACTTAATTTCTTGCTTGTAAAATCTCTCAAATCTGTTTATGTAAACCATCAAAATCATAGTGAAAAAATCTTAATAACCCAGTGAGCGTAGCCTGGGATCACAGCATGGAGGGATCTTTACTTGGAGTAAGTATTTATTCTGATTACAGCAGGCTGACAATTGAGAGAGAGTGGATTAGGATACAAATATAGAGGTTCGATACAATGTTCACCTCAATCCTGACTGACCTTAAGTGTAGGTCAAACCAGCTAATTTGTAGGTTATTTTACGGCTAAAAAATAAACAATCTATTCTGCTGCTAACCTTTTGTGGATGGCAACCCCTTGACTATTTGTATCAGTGTTTGAATTAGTATACACTCCCGATTTTCGCTGCGAATTATGGGAGTTCTTGTCACAAAATTTAGGTTCTGGGCATGACTACGTTTAAACGAATTCTAGGACATCAACTTTCATCCACTCCTTCTTCAATTCGTCCTGAACGAATAGGCGAGGATCAATCTGAAGAATTATATGGTTTGGGCAATCTTGGCATGAGGAATCTGGGACAGGTTTATCGTAATTTGCCTGTGCCAAAATTGGTAGAATATGCGTTGCGTCAAGGTGAAGGATTGCTGGCAAACAATGGCGCACTGTGCGTTGAAACGGGAAAATATACAGGTCGATCGCCTCAAGATCGCTTTATTGTAGATGAACCTGTTACGCATGACGAAATTGACTGGAATCAGCACAACCTGCCGATCTCTGAAGAACACTTTGAACAGCTTTATCAGCGCGTTTTGACCTATGTACAAGGGCGCACTCTCTATATTTTTGATGGCTATGTTGGGGCTGATCCAAGCTATCGATTTGGGGTGCGTGTCATTAATGAATTGGCATCACAAAACCTATTTGCTCATCAGCTTTTCTTGCGACCCACCGCGATCGAACTGGAACATCATTATGCTGATTTCACTGTGATTGCTGTTCCTGGTTTGAAAGGCAATCCACTCATTGAGGGGCTACATAGCGAGGCATTTATCATCCTGCATTTGACCAAGCGGATCGTGTTGATTGGCGGTTCTCGTTATGCTGGAGAAATTAAGAAGTCTATCTTCTCAATGATGAATTATGCCATGACCAAGCGTGATGTCTTGCCGATGCACGCTGCCGCCAATGTCGATCGCAATGGCAATACGGCACTATTTTTCGGATTGTCAGGAACCGGAAAGACGAGTCTGTCAGTCGATCGCGATCGCAGCCTAATTGGAGACGACGAACACGGTTGGTCAGCCGATGGCATTTTCAACTTTGAAGGCGGTTGTTACGCTAAAACAATTCACTTGTCGAATGAACATGAGCCACAAATTTGGTCAGCGATTCAGTTTGGTTCCCTGCTAGAAAATGTGATTCTCGACCCCGATAGCCGCACCCTTGATTACAACAGCAGCCACCTGACCGAAAACACTCGCGCCGCCTACCCACTCGAACACATTCCCAATTGTGCGTTAGTTGGTATGGGTGATCATCCCAAAACCATTCTCTTTTTGGCAGCCGATGCCTTTGGGGTGTTGCCGCCGATCGCCCGACTGACCCGCGAACAAGCGATGTATCACTTCCTGTCAGGTTACACGAGCAAACTGGCAGGCACAGAACGCGGCATCACGACTCCACAAGCAACCTTCTCTGCCTGTTTTGGACAATGCTTCTTCCCCCTCTCGCCAACTGTGTATGCTGAGATGTTAGGTGAACGACTTCTACAACATCCAGATACACAGGTCTATCTGGTAAACACAGGTTGGTCAGGCGGTTCCTACGGTGTGGGACAACGAATGGCGATCGAATATACCCGCGCAATGGTCAATGCTGCCCTCAATGGCGAGTTAAATCATGTTCGCTATACTCCACATCCTATCTTCAAAGTTTTTGTTCCCAGTACCGTTCCCAATGTTCCCAATAACATTCTCGACCCCAAACAAACCTGGGAAAACCCAACAGCATACGATCGACAAGCTCAGCAGTTAGCGAAGCGATTCGTAGACAACTTCAAGCAGTTCACCAATATCGATCCGGCAGTTGTCGCCGCCGGACCAGAAAGTGACAATTTACCCCTTGAAGGACGGCTTTAAAAGAGCAGGCAACCGAATCGTGAAGACGCTGCCTTGCTTCGGCTCAGACTGAACCTCGATCGTTCCCTGATGGGCCTCAATAATCCGTCGCGAGAGATGCAATCCTAAACCGCTCCCCGATCGCTTGTGATTTCCCTGACGAAACCACTCAAACAGCATCGCTTGCTCTTCAAGGGCAATCCCAACGCCAGTGTCTTCGACTTCGACTGTCACCCACGACTTCGTGACTCTAGACGCTGGCTTAACGGACGCTGCAATCAAGCGAATCGAGATTTCCCCTTCGTCGGTAAACTTAATTGCATTGCCCACGAGGTTGGTCAACACTCGCCGCAATTCAATATAATCTCCTAAAACCGTAGTCGTTTGATTATTTCCGGTGCCACTCTCACTCTCCTCAGATTCAACGGCTAGGGTCAACCCCCGATCGCTAGCCAGCGGACTGAGTTCTTGCACCACATCCTGAACCATATCTTGCAAATTACAGGGTGAGAAAGTTAGATTCTTTCGACCGGCTTCATGCCGATACACCTCCAGCAGCGTATTCACCATGTGCAGCAAATTTTGATTGCTACGAATCATCGTAGCTACCGCTTCATATAGTTCAGTTGGGATTTCTCCAAAGGCATCCTGCAAAATTAAATGCAGCATTCGATCGGCAGCAACCAGCGGTGTTCGCAGATCATGGGTCAGCCGTGAAACAAAATCCTCCCGTTGACGCATCATGTGTTCACGCTCATCGATACTATGCTTGAGACGAAGCAGCGATCGAACCCGTGCTAACAACTCATCCACATCAACAGGCTTACGGATAAAATCATCAGCACCCGCATCAAGTCCTTCAACCACACTAGATTTCCCATGCGCCGTAATCAATAAAATCGGGATATGAGCCAATTTTTTGTTACGACGAATGCGGCGGGTGACCTCATATCCATCCATTCCTGGCATCATGACATCCAACAAGATCAAGTCAGGTGGAGAATGTTCAATCTGAGCCAGTGCTGTTATGCCATCTTCTGCTAAATAAATTTCGTAACCACTATCTTCTAGGATGGTCTGAACTAGAAATAAATTATCAGGAGAGTCATCAACTGCCAGGATGCGATCGATCTTGGGAGTTTGATCCAAAGGCATGACATGTACAACTAAATAACAACAAAACGTTTGACTAAACTACGTTTGATACTCAACCCTCACAGAAAGCACCTCAAGCCCAAATCAGGCTAAAGATCTCAGCAGTCATAGATTTATCATAGTGAAATTGAACGATAAGCAAAATCTATTAAAGATTTCTTTTTTATTCAAAACATCTCCCTGAAGATAGAGGAAGACGATCGAGAGGCAAGAGAACGCGATTTGCCACCTGTAAATTTTCTGTTGATGGATGGCGGTTGGGGCAATCCCTGCGGGGTTTCCCTGGCTGAAAGGCTACCGTGTACACACCAATCGATCGGGTTGAGATTGAACGGTGTCTAGCCCCCTACTGTCTCCCCTCCAATCAAAAAGTCAGAGCCGATCGACTCTGACTAGTACAAGGTTAATAGTAAGCTCGGCTAGGTTCGATTTTATACCGAATCTAACCGCTACAGCCGTTGACGAGAAACGAATTTTTCAAAGTCAGCTTGGGTTTGGTGCAAAAATTGTTCGCGGCGGCTGGTTGTTGTAGTCAAAGTAGGAACTAAATTGCGAGCTTGTAACGCCATGTGAAGCTGGAGGTGAGCCACATACTCACTGAAATTTTCACGTAATGAAGGATGTGAAAACGGCTGAAGATTCGCAACCAAAATGGTATCCCTCTATCTAGAACTCTACAGAAGTGAGCAACGCTACAGAAAGTATCATAACCAGGCAACCTGGTATTTCAAATTGCAATGAAGTGTAACTTTTAGATCAGAATCTCCACAATTCCCGTTTGTCCATCCATTCGGACTCGCTGCCCATTCTGAAAACGCTGAGTGGCTTCAATAATGTTCATTACGGCTGGAATGCCGTATTCTCGTGCCACGATCGCCCCATGTGACAACTGCCCTCCCACTTCCGCAATTAATCCGCCTGCCTGGGCTAACAATGGCGACCAGCCAGAATCCGTATACGGAACCACGAGAATTGTATGGCGATCGATCTCTGGGATACTTTGCAAATTCATTACGATCACAACCTGCCCTTCTACCTGCCCCGGACTCGCGCCAATCCCTTGTAACTGTTGAGCCGATGGTCGATCGAACATGGCGCGATCGACATTCCTCACGATCGGCGGTTCGTTGCCGTAAACCAGCATCGGCGGGGGAACCTGGGAGTCTTGCTCAAAGCGCGATCGGCGTTCTGTGATCAGTTGAGGCACCCGTTCTGGTAATGTGGGGTCAGCGTCGGTCACGAGTTTTTCGATCTCGTCAAAGGTGAGGAAAAAAATATCTCCCGGTTCAGACAAGAGATGATGGGCAATCCAGCGTTGTTCTAGGGTGACAAAACTCCAGCGCAATTGAGCCAACAGCCGACTATAGATTTCAGTCACCCGCCCCTTCAGATTGAGCCGTCGTTGCACCAGACGAGTTTTCCAGTTTCGCGGTTTACGGGGAGTCGGCTTAGCTTCCATCGGTAAATTGAAGACATACTGAGCGAACAGATCTCTCACTAAACTTGGGTTTTCTCGCCAGGTTGGTACTGCGATATCCGTTGCCACATCGCTCAAATAGCCATACATCTCCAAAAATTGGTCAAACTGATTGAGGATAGCCTGCCCCTCTCGATTCAATGCCAGTGCCGTAAACACCATGTCACTGCACCGAGGGAGTTGATCCAGGTTCGGAATCTGCTGACCGGCACTAGCTGCCAGAAGTTGTAACGATCGCAACGAGGCTACCTCTGGCAATTGACTACTATCTAGCTCCTCTTGCTTGGCTCTAAACAATGCCTGACGCAACGCCGTACTCAGGGGAACCATAATGCTGAAATAGGTTGCCCGTTTCAAGGCTCTCAAAATTTGATAAATCCTTCGCAACACTGCCCCATCTGGCAATTGATCAGGAAGGTGACGCGATAAATCATCAAATACTGGATGAAAGCAATCGTGCATCGCCTGATTAAAATCGATCGACAACCGTAACTCTCGATAGACCAGCCGCAACAGACCTGGCAGATTACGGAGCGTAGACCTTAATGACGGTTTGCTGAATGTTGTCCCTCGTGTCAAAAATTCCAGGCTCTCAGGGGGCAAACCCATGCGGCGAAAAATTTCTCCGAGCAGAGACGCATTAAAATATGCCGCAGAGTTGTGGAGCGTGGCAGTTTCGTCGAAGTTGAGTCCATTCGCTCGATCGCCCAACACGATCGTAAAAATCTCGCCCCACTCTCGACAGGTCAACGGACGATTAATCGACCAGGTGAGCGGACGAATGAATCCTGGAATCACCTCCGCCGCAATTTTGCGCGTCCAGATGGGTAACAGGGTCGTGATCGGTCGAGATTGTAACACCCACAATTGCTCACCGTCATAGCTCCATTCAATATCTTGCGGTATCCCATGATATCGGGCTTCCAGATGTCGCGCTAAATAGGCGACTTGTTGAATCAGGCTAGGGGGCAATGCCCCAGTGCCAGTCATTTCCAACTTGACCGTCTCTGGCAACATCCAAGAATCATGCTTTGCATCTAACTGTAAATTCTCTTCCCGTATCCAAACTCGGTATTGCTCAGGGGTTATCTGTCCAGAAACAACCTGCGTTGCCATCCCCGGAAGTGCTTCAATTACCACAGCATCTCCATGACGGCTAATCGGGTCACGACTAAATGCCACCCCCGAAAATACGCCCTTCACTTGCACCTGTACCAAAACCGCCATCCCTGCTTCGGCAATGCCCCGATCTTGGCGATAGCGAGTCGCGGCTGGAAAATTGTAAGATACCTGACACTGAAGAATTGCTCGTTCCAGGGCAACCTGGCTAGTAATATTCAAAATTGATTCATACTGTCCGGCAGCCGATGCGGTTTCGGAGTCTTCCCCGATCGCGGACGATCGGACAATCAACGGAACATCCGGTGAAGGCTGAAGCGATTCAATCAACGGAGTCGAATCATCCCCTGGCGGCAGCACCCATCCGATCGGCACTGGATACCCCCATCGCTTCAGATGAGATAAGGTAGCGGCTTTCTGACCAAACAGGTTGGCATTCAGAGGTTTGTCGAGTTTGGGAATGGCACGATCGCCTTGAAAAAAGCGAAACATCTTACGGGAACTCGTCTGAGCGTTCGCTGTCGCAAGCTCCAAATCATCAGGAATTTTTTGATAAATCCAAGCCATGAGAAAACTGAGAAGAATAGTGACTCCGATTAATTCACCTGACACCGGATGTCGAAGCGCCGTGATAAGTGGCAGCAAAATCAGTACGCTCAGTTTGCCCGATCGCCGTTCTCGCAGCAGCGTAAAGCTAATTCCACCAATCAGAAAGACTAGTCCAGCCGTGAGCCAGTCATGGACAATATAGCCCCAAACAACATTCGTGGTTCCAGCACCTTTGCCAATCCAATATCGTCCGAGAACGAGGGCAATCAGAGCAATAATTTCCCATTCTGGATCGGTTGGAAAGAAGAATCGAGCCAACAAAACAGCAGCGATGCCTTTGACGGTTTCTGATAAGACTGCCAGAATCCCAACCCATTGCCCTCCGTGGTAAAAGGCGGCTGAAACACTGACATTTCCAGTCCCGATGCGATCGAGCCGTCGTTTTGTCAGTGCAAAAAAATCCAGTGGATGAGCGGCAACCCGCCCAGAAGGGGGCAGAGGATAAAGATGAGCAGTACTCCCCAAACTTGTGTGAGTGTCATGGGTCGCACTAATTAGGTTGTCATTTTAGGTTGTCATTAAACGTAACGCAATGTGCGACTTCATTTAAATCTTTTGTGGGATGGGCGTTCCGCCCGTCTAGCCAGGGCATAAGCAAAAACCAAGCTAATAGGTACAGGCTGCAAGAAAAAGGATGGGTCTTGGGAACCAGGACTCCTGCCCTTGGAGGGACTGTAAGACCATCTTGCGCTATGGCGTTCGCTTAGGCTATTGCCGATGAATTGGGAAGCCAGCACTATACCGCCGTTATCGGTTGGTGTCTGGTAGTTCACATGGGGTGTTTATGTTCCACGCCAAACCCAACGAGATCGATCGCGGAGGGGAGTGAGCCGTCTATGGGACGTTGATAGGTTACGATCGTTCTTAACCGCATTTCGGGTGAGACAAACCGCATTTGGTCAACAGCGACCGATCGCCTGTAGTAGGTTGTCATTTCCAGGGTTTGGCGGGTGGGTTGGTAGGTGAAGCGTCCGGCGATCGCGCCTGCCTCTGAGTAGCCCTTGTTTCGCAGGTAGTAGCCCTGAATCACCTCTCCAATCGGTGCAGATGGGACTTGAGCGGCGGTAGGTAGTGGCATTGGCTCAAAATCAACCGTCTTAGACGTAATAAATGTATCTGGAACGAATAATGCCTTGAGACTCATAGACACCTCTTCGCCTGTTTCTGAGCGAGTATCAAAGGCGATCGAGAAACCCGGCATCACAAATGGCTCATTCATGACTCGATGGATATCAATTTTGATGCCTGAAATGGATCTTCATCTGATGAAGATCCAGACAAAATTCGCTGTTTTTCGTCTAAATTAAGGCTTTCAACTCTAAATTCTGTATATGATCGCTCAATTTCGTCTGAAAGCACAGAATGATAGATTCTTTCGGTTTTCCAAAACCCTGCACAGGCAATAAAAAGTCTTGAAAACTTAGCATTTTACTTTCACAAATCTC
>JAAUSF010000032.1 GCA_012033255.1 Cyanobacteria bacterium RU_5_0 | reverse complement strand
CCACGCTGGGAAGCCAAGGCAACCACGCCATATACTCATGCATCGGTCGGGGCAGACCACGTGTCTGCCTGCTAAGCCAAGCAACCACGCAGGGAAGCCAAGGCAACCACGCAGGGATTGCCCCGACACCACGCCATATATCAACAGAAAATTTACAGGTGGCAATTTATTAGCTTCACCTACGTGATCCTTTATCCTTCATCCCCATCCCCCCACTTTCCCCCCTCCCCACCCTACCCACAAACCTGTTATCCTTATGCTCTATTCCGTTGAATTACGGTTGATAGACTGTTAGCTTTAAGAAAAACGCCAGAGTTCAAGCGAGGTTGTAGTGGCTTGTTTGAGGTCGATCGCAACGCTCGATCCCTTAAGAAACGTAAGTAATACAGTGTTCCACAGTCAGGTTTGACATCTAAAGCCAACCATCCGGTGTGCCTTCGCTGGCTCTGTCATTCGGCAGAGGAATTGGGAGAATGATGATAACAGCGTTAATTCTGTTAATTGCCCTGGGAGTATTGGGTTGGGGCTTCTACCGCGCCATCCCCTTTGGCAAACTAGGACTCCTGGCATGGCTCCAGTCAGTAGTGCTGATGGCTCCTTGGCTGATGTTTTTTGGTTTATCCGCGATCGGCATCTACCTGAATCTTGCTGGAGTTTTGTTCCTTTTGATTATCTCGGTTGGGCTATACATTCTCTTGGGTAGACGGCTGAGAGCCGTTGCAGATGAGGAGAGCATCGCAAAAGAATTATCGACGAAAGAACTCTCGACGATCGCCAACTCAACGATGACATCAGATCAGCCAGATGCGACGGCGGAACAAGCTGTTCCTAATTTGGAGAATGCAGCGATCATAAAGGATGAACCAGAGTTAGTCTCTGCCAATTCGGCAACGCCTCCGATTCCAGCGGAAGACTTGCAGGCGATTAAGGGCATTTTTGGAATTGATACTTTTTTTGTGACGGAAACGATTCCTTACCAGAATGGAGTGATTCTTAAGGGCAATCTGCGGGGAGATCCGAAGCAGAGTTACGATCGCCTTTCCGTTAGTTTGAAAGAGCGAATGGGCGATCGCTATCGTCTCTTCTTGATTGAAGGGGTAGAAAATAAGCCTGTCATTGTTGTTCTGCCGAGTACCAACGATCCGAAGCCAACAACGGTATCTCAAGCGATTCTGGCACTGGTTCTGGCGGTGGCAACGATCGCAACCAGCATGGAGACCGCAGGGCTGCTGCTCGGTTTTGATTTCTTCAGCAAACTCGATCGATATGCTGAAGCCCTCCCTATCAGTCTTGGTATCATCTCAATTCTGGCGGCTCATGAAATCGGGCATCGCCTGCTGGCTCGATACCATCAGATTCGTCTTAGCCCTCCTTTTTTCATTCCGACTTGGCAAATTGGCTCGTTTGGCGCATTGACGCGCATCGAATCAATCTTGCCCGATCGCTCCGTCCTGTTTGATATTGCCTTTGCAGGACCAGCGCTGAGTGGATTAGTTGCCCTGGGAATGCTGGTAACAGGGTTAGTTCAGTCCCATCCGGGCAGCTTGTTTCAACTTCCGTCTGAGTTTTTCCAGGGGTCGATTTTGGTCGGGACACTGGCACGAGTGGTTCTAGGGACAGCCGTGCAGCAGCCGATCGTCGATATCCACCCGCTTGTCATTGTCGGTTGGATCGGCTTAGTGATCACTGCCATTAACCTGATGCCTGCCGGACAGTTAGACGGGGGACGAATCGTTCTATCCATATATGGACGTAAAGTTGCCGGACGTACAACCATTGCGACTCTAATTGTGCTAGGCTTAGCAGCCTTAGTGAATCCACTAGCACTGTATTGGGCAGTCCTGATTTTATTTTTGCAACGCGACTTAGAACGTCCTGCCCTCAACGAACTTCCAGAACCCGATGATGCAAGGGCGGCGCTCGGTCTGCTAGTGCTGTTCTTGATGGCAGCAACATTACTACCCCTGACCCCAAGCTTAGCGGGTCGTCTAGGGATTGGTGGCTAGATACATGAGGTGAATTATGGCGGCAGTTCCTCCCGTTATTTTGGTGTTTGATATTGGTGCCCTATCCGCTGCCTCTCCCAGTGAGTGGCGAGAATTTTCACGGGTAGGAAGTTGCTACGTTCCCCAAGTGGTTTATGAGGAGATGCGAATGCTGTTCGATCGCTCTCCTGACCCTGACCTAGAACGGATTGCTAAAGCTTTCAACCGTTTCTATGCTACGAGCGGCTGGAAAATTACGGATGCAAACGCCCATCATCAAGCCCTCAAAGTTGGCTCTGGGCAGGCACTCACCCGTCGTGCCAGAGTCTCCCTCGCGGTTGGCAGATGTGCTTACGGCTTGGCACAAGAATTCCCGAATAGCTTAGTCGTGTTGGTGTCTAAAGATCGCTCCTTGCTACAACGCCTCTACGACATTCCTAGCGCCAATGTTTGCGGCATCCCGGGAGAAGCCTTACTGCAATGGAGTCGCACCGGGCAACGCCCGATCGCCGTCAGTCAAAAGTTTCAGCAGTTTCGATCGGCTCACGGCATCCAACCCGCTCAGCCCTCCAACCCCGCAAACTCGACCCCTACGACTCCGCTACCCAAGCAAGCCACTCCAGTTCGGGCACCCAAACCCATCAAAACGGCATTTGTCCGCAGTAGCCCCGTATTTCTGACTGACTGGCTCCCCGAACTCAAATCCCTGGTTTTGGCAGTATTCGGCATTGCGATCGCGGGCTACCTAATCTGGATACTGTTTACTAGCAGCGATCTAGGACAAATCTTTCAGCAACAATCTGACCCACAATCGGGGATAAATCTTGACAGAATCGGTGTGATTAGTTAGCCTGGATAAGGCAAGTAGATACGCCCCCATCGTCTAGAGGCCTAGGACACCTCCCTTTCACGGAGGCGACGGGGATTCGAATTCCCTGGGGGTATACAAAGCTACAAAGCTTAAAGAAAGCAAAACTTAAAGAAAAGCAAAGCTTAAAGAAAGGTGGGTGTTTCCCACCTTTGCTTTTTTAAAGTGTCACTATCCCGCCATAAGCTTCGTAGGGCGGATGACTTGACGAGTCGATGAAGGGCTAGGACATAACAGACAGGTGAGCCATCCCCCCATCCCCCCCTATCCAGGCTCCCGATATGTGTAGGTTTGCTGTAGTTTTAGCCGTTCATTATGAACTTGAGAGATAGTGACAGTAGGTGGGGGAATACTCCTGGAGAAAGGAGTTGATAGAGGGTGGAGTCTGGCTTCACTACAATCCGAAACTCGTCAATAGCCCATCGCCTGAAACATAACTATGGCAGATCAATCGTCATAGGGTGTCTTGTGCTTAAGAAATTCGGGGTCAGGAAGGAGTTTATGAGTACGGTTCTGATTGTGGATGACAGTCAAACATTACGGCATATGCTTACAGAACTGCTGCAAACGAGCGGCATCAAAGTTGTTGAAGCCACAAATGGGGTAGAGGCAAAAGAAAAAATTCAGGCAAAAGCGCCTGATTTAGTGATTACTGACTTGATCATGCCCCAAATGAACGGGTACGAGCTATGCCGTTGGATTAAAAACGACCCGACTACCCAAAATATTCCTGTCCTCATTTGCTCAACCAAAAGCGAGGAGTTCGATCGCTATTGGGGGATGAAACAAGGTGCCGATGCCTACATCACTAAACCCTTTCATCCAGTCGAGATGCTCAAAACGGTCAAGCAACTTTTGCGGGGTATCAAGTAAACGCTTAGGGCGTTTTTGCTAGTGTCGATCGATCGACTCTGGAAATGAGAGCGATCGATCCCTAAAAGCGACGCGACCGACGACCTCCAACCATTTCACTCTCATGGTTTCGCAGTTCCGCAGCAGTGGGTTCTTTAAATCCAAAGAAGGCGGCGATCGCTGCTGTCAGCGCATGAAGCCAAACATCATTACCAAAAATCGGCATTAAACTAAATACTGTATTAAGCACTGGCAGCAATCCCATAATGGCTAACACTCCATAAAAGAGTGCTAAACCGCGTCCATAACTCCGCGCTTTAAGGTAGCTACGATAAGAAACTAATCCCCAAATACCAACCCCAATATGGACGAGGTTAAGGAGAAAATTGGTGGGAAATGTCTCCAACAGATAGCCATATCCAGTATTCACCGCAACATCAGGTCCACCAGGACCGGGCGTTGCAACCATACCTGGGATGAAGCCAAATAAGCCGATTAAGATATATACAATGCCACTAATCAGGGCAAAGTAGCGCGTTCCCATAGTAATACTCCTAAATTAAAATTTTGAAAAACCAGTGGGATGTCTTTTCCTGGATTGGTTTGCTCTATTAATGCAACTAGACCATTTAGGAATGCTCTTCCTTTTGCAAGGTTGAATTAACAGCAACTACAATAGATTCTTTCAGCTTGTCTTAAAGTAACGAATAAACCCGTCCATCAAAGGTAAGACTTTTGAAATTTGGTGTTAAATCAGATTGTGTAATGAACTACATTTTCGCCAATGTAATACTAATTTAAGAATTAGAAAAAATTGATAATCAAATCTGCTTCTTGGGAAAGCTATCTTCAAATCCTCAATCCCAAAAACCAGTATTAAGCTCTATTTCGATCTTCAAAGAGTAAAGCTTCGACATGCTACGAAAGTTAACCAGCTTCCTTGGATTAACCTTGATCATCGGCTTGACCGCTTCTGCCCCTGCTCAAGTTCCTTTCAGGGATTCTTCTAAGACGACCGATCGTTCTGCCTCAAAGGTAGCAACTGCCAATTTTGCTGCTCAAATACCTGTTTTTGCTCCACTGATGGAGATTTCATTATCCAGAGCCATCACTCAAGAGGTTCGCGCCAGTTCAGGTCACGAGAGAGGCAATTTGGCGATCGCGGCTGAGCCGGCCGATGTTCATTTAGAAATTAATCTTGAACAGCGTGAAGTGAGCGTCTATCGAGGCGATGTCAAGATCAAAAGTTATCCAATTGGCATTGGTCGCGCAGGTTGGGAAACCCCCATTGGGACGTTTGAGGTCAATCAAATGCGAGAAAATCCAACCTGGATCAGCCCATTTACCGGTGAACGAATTCCAGGTGGTGATCCTCGCAACCCGTTGGGAAACTACTGGATTGGCTTTTGGACAGATGGGTATTATTCGGTTGGGTTTCATGGCACTCCTGATTCCGGAACGATCGGCAACGCTGAATCTCACGGTTGCATTCACATGTATGACCAAGATCTTGAAGAACTTTATCAGCAGGTGAATATCGGCACTCCTGTAACAGTAATCCAGTAAGATGAAGCAGGAAATTTCTGACCGCGAGGAAAGAAGCCCACGCTGTATGCGATCGCATGCCTCGTCGGGAGTATGTCACTAGAGTTGAATCTGTCCAGCCTTCACGGTGAGAATTTGTGAAGACTTGAGCCATTCTGCATCAAAGGAACCTAGATGAGTGGTTGTAATAAGCGTTTGAAATCGATCCTGAATGGTATCTAAGAGTTTGTTCTGACGAGTTAAATCTAATTCTGCCAATACATCATCAAGGAGTAATAAAGGGGGTTCGCCAACTACAGATTCAATTAGTTTTAGTTCTGCAAGTTTCAATGCTAAAACCAGGGTTCGTTGTTGTCCTTGCGACCCATATTGACGAGCAGGCGTTTGGTTAATGGTGAATTCAATTTCATCTCGATGTGGTCCAACGACTGTAGTGCCTTGATGAAATTCAGCGATCGCCCTTTGCTCCAGTTTCTCCAAAAATGCCTGTTGCACCACAGATGGATCATCCTGTTCCGCATGTACATTGGGAGCATACCGGATGTCTAAAATCTCGGTGCTGTTGCTAATTGTCCGATGCCATGATTGAGCTAAAGGAGCTATCCGCTGAATCACCCGTGCCCGTCGCCGGATCACGCGAGAGCCGATCGCCGCAAGCTGAGCGTCCCAGATGGCGAGTTCGGTTTGGGAGGAGGTAGGGAGGTGAGGGGGTGAGGAGGTGAGAGGGTAAGGCAGGGCTTGTTCGTCTCGTAAGATGGGGTTAAAAGAAGCACTTTCGGTGTTCTCTGTTTCTCCATCGATCGATCGCTTCTGCTGCTTTAGCAAGGCGTTTCGTTGCCGGAGAACAGTGTTATATTGCTGCAAAATATAGGCATAGACGGGTTCAAGTTGCACAAGCAGCGTATCAACCCAGTTGCGACGTTCACCAGGCCCCCCACGCACCAAATCTAGATCGAGGCTAGAAAATTGGACGGCATTCATCATGCCCAAAAAGTCTAACTGGCGGCGCAAGGATTCGCCGTTGAGGCTGACAGTCCGGCGACCACTACTACGGAAGGTGATAGCAAGATCGATAGAGCCTGTTTCACGTTCCAGCATAGCGGCAATCTGGGCAGCGGTTTCGCCTTCGAGGACGAGTTCCCGATCGCGCAATGCCCGATGGGAGCGCAATGTCGCTAACAATTCAACCGCTTCTAGTAAATTTGATTTGCCTTGAGCATTATCCCCTAACAAAATTGTTTTTGGAGCGGAGAACTCGACCTGCTGTTCTCGATAATTGCGAAACTGCCGTAGATGAAGGGTTTTGAGGTACATACAGCAGGTTTACCGAGATTCGATCGTGATAGAAGAAAAATAGCCTTTCCTGTTCCGAATGATGTATGGCTGTCGCTATAAAGGTTAGGACATCGGGATTAAAGGGGGTGTGGGGACTTCGCCCCCAGCCAGGGGTTCCACCTCTGCACCCCGTCCTAACCCAAGTGGCTGTTCCTTACTCTCGACTTGCGACCTTCTCTCGACGCTGAATGGCAGCTTTCTTGGGCAGCCGTTCTAACCAGTTTGTCCAGCGTGGATCATGAAGCAGAACATAGAAACAAGGAATGATAAATAGCGTGAGCAAGGTGGCTAGCGACAAACCCGAAAAGACGACAACGCCCAATGGTTGAAGAAATTCAGAGCCATCGCCACCCCCTAACGCCAAAGGAAAAGTCCCCAAAACGGTTGTGATCGTGGTCATCAGGATGGGCTGAAGGCGTTCGGGAGCCGCCCGAAGAATGGCAGCGTGACGGCTAATCTGTTCTTGCTCCAGGATTTGGTTGGCTAATTCCACCATGATGATGGCATTGTTCACAACAATTCCGATCAGCATCACCGCCCCAATGATTACCGTTGCGCCGATCGCCGTCTGCGTGATGAATAAGCCAAAAATCCCGCCAGCCAAAGCGAGGGGAACCGTCAGCATAATCACAAGCGGATCAATCAGGGAGTTATACTGCACCGCCATCACCACAAACACGAGGAAGGATGCCAATAATCCCAGAACTACTAGCGAGGACTGAACTTCTTGTGCGGATTGGGCGCTGAAACTGGGAAGCCGCGTGACTCCTGCGGGCAGTTCAATGGGGTCAATAATTTGATTCACTTCCTGGAGGGCATCACTGAGGCTAGCCCCCTCGATTAAGTTGCCTGCTGCCAGGAAAATCTCACGCTGATTGAGTCGCTGGAGTTGCCCTGGCGCTCGTCCCGTTTCAATGGATGCCACATCACTGAGACGCACCAAACGATTATTGTCCGTAAACAGGGGCAATTGCCTCAGTTGTGAGGGATTTTGAATATCAGCATCGCGGAGTTGAACGCGGATATCAACCAGACGTTCGCCTCGTTGCAACTGAGTTGGAATTGATCCTTCGATCGCCGTTTGCACCGTATCCCCAATCTCCTGAGCCGACAATCCCAATGCTGCCGCTCGTTCCCAATCGGGGCGAATCTGGATTTCAGGCTGATCGGGGTCTGCATCCGGACGATATTGTGCCAGCGTTGCCCCTTGATCTAGTGCCGCCAAAATTTGTTGACCCGCTTGCTTCAATGTCTCCGAGTTTTGCCCTTGCAGCCCCACATCAATGTCACCCCCTCGAACCGGAGAGTTATTGAGGATCAGACCTCGCACGGATTCGGGAGTAAGGCGGAGGCGCGTTTTCACCAAATTTAGCGTTGTAAATTCCCGGTTCATGCGATCGACAAATGCCTGCAAATCCGTTCCCGGTTTCAGGGTGATAGTGACGGAACCTCGCAGCGGGTTTTCGCTCGTGTTCGTGCCAAACAGGAAGCCGCCTGCCGTTGTGAAGACATAGTTCACCTCCGGCTGTTGCCGTAGCAAATCATCGACGGCTGTCATGACTTTGCGGTTGTCCTCTAAGGGAGTACCTGGCGGAAACTGGGCAAATAGACGGGCTTGTCCGGTGTTGATGCGAGGAAGCACCTCTTGGGGAATGTGCCCCACCATCAGCAAACTGCTTCCCCCAAGCAGCAAAAACGCCAGGGCAATCACTAGAATCCGATAGTGCAATATCCGCCCCAATAATCCTCCATAGGCGATCGTCATCGCAGCGAGGCGTTCCCGAAACCAACGCAACGGCGACAAATTACCCACTCCACTCGACCAGCGTACTGCTAACAATCGGGATGCCAACATCGGCACGATCGTCAATGCCACCACGAGCGCCGTTGATGCTGAGAAGATAATCGTCAGAATAATCTCGTTGAACAGCAGCGCAAAGAATCCTCCAATTAACAAAAAGGGAATCACGGATACCACGTTCGTTGTCGTAGAGGCAACCAGCGCCGACTCTAGTTCCTGACTGCTTTCTGCGGCGAGGCGAATCACGTCCTGTTTCGATCGAAGTCTACTGTTGCCATTGCCATTACTGCCATTATGATTGCCATCATGATTGCCATCATAGTTGTCGTGGCTGTCATGGAGGTTGATATCGCTACCCCTCTCGCTGCCAAAGCTCATCCCCAACCGTTTGACCATATTTTCCAGGATGACGATCGAGCAATCTACGGCACTCCCGACGCTGATCGCCAAACCACCCAAGCTAAAGATGTTAATCGATAAACCAAATAGCCCCATCAGGATGAGGGCAAGCATCGTGGTTAGGGGAATTGCCAAAACGACGATCAGGGTTTGACGAATCGAACCCAGGAACAGCAAAACAGCGATCGATGCTAATCCTGCTCCCATCAAGCCTGACGAGACAACATTGGCGATCGAAGTGCGAATAAAGCGCGACTCATCCAGCGTCGGCACAATTTCCAGACCTTCCGGAAACAAACCATTTGCCCGTAGAGCTTCCATGCGCTGCTTCGCCCCATCTACCACACTGATCGTGTTAGCATCTGGCTGTTTCTGAATACTGACTTTAACTGCCGGAGAGCCGTTGAGGGTGACAATCACCCGCTCATCTTCCGTTCCATCCACAACTTCCGCAAAATCTCGCAGATAAACCCGTTTGAGGGATGAGGGATAAAGGATGAGGGATGAGGATTGAGGAGAATCCTGATCGGCTTCTGTTCCCTGATTACTGCCTACTTCAAAAGATAGAGTACGGAGTTCTTCTGCCGATTGAAAGCGTCCTACGGTTCGGGTGAGGGATTCTTGCTGTCCGCCTTCAATGCGCCCCCCAGAAATATCCTGATTGCGATCGCTTAGTTCAGTCAAGACATCATTCAGTCCTACACCGAGGGCTTGCAATCGATCGAGATCAATGTTCACTTGGATCTCTTCCTGCACGGCTCCCGACACATCGACACTAGCGACTCCCGGGACGACAGTTAGTTCTCGTGCCAGTTCCTCTTCCGCAAAGACGCGCAAATCTACTCCTTTGAGAGTTGGGGAGGTAAGCGCGAATTCATAGACTGGCTGCTGCGATGGGTCAACCTTGAACAACTCTGGCTGTTCGATCGTATCAGGCAGATCGCCTCTGGCACGGTTGACAGATGCCGTCGCATCGTTTAAAGCCTGGTCAATATTTTCCCCTGGACGGAAATACAAATCTACGCTGACTTGTCCTTCACGGGTTTGAGAGAAAATTTGTTCTACACCATCCGTTGTGGCGAGAGTTTCTTCCAGCGGGCGAGTGATTTCGTCGATCGCGACTTCGGGAGAGATCCCCGGAGCCTGCACCCGGACGCCAATTCGGGGATAGGTGATGGACGGCAGCAAGTCAACCGGCAGACGAGCCGTGAAGAATATGCCTAGCACAATCACGGCTAGGGTCAGCATTAATGTCCCGATGTGCTGACGAATGGCGATCGTGCTGATACTCGCTCCCGACGGCTTCATGTCAGGCATGATTTTTTCCTCTTACTCCGCTTGAGTTTACTCCGCTTGAGTTTCAGATAAGATGCTCAAACGAACAGGTTGATTATCTTTCAAGGGGCGGCTACTGCGAATGATAAAGGCTTGTCCGGGTTCTAGTCCTGAGAGGATTTCGACTTGTCCGTTTGCCCGATCGCCAATCTGCACCGATCGAGCGATTGCTTTTGTGTCTTGCCCTTTGCCTTCAACCACAAATATTGTAGACTCGTCACCTTCTCCTGCCGCTTCCAGTGCTGTTTCAGGAATGATAACCCGCTCAGCTTGCTCAGATTGAAACTGCGATCGGGCTAACAAACCACTACTAATCTGCTGTCCTGGATTGGGCATCGTGATTTCAACCGGAATCAAACGAGCCGTTGGATCGGCGGCTGGTGCAATCCGTGTGACTTGACCTCGAAAGGTTTGAGCGGGAAAGGCGTCTAGACGAATTTGTACAGGTTGCCCCACTCGAACCCCTGCCAATTCTAATTCTGAAACCTGCACCATTACTTTAATGGCACTAAAATCGCCAATTCTGAGAACTTCATCACCGGGCTGCACCAAGTTACCAGGTTCTGTTGGTCGCTCTAAAACGGCTCCAGAAATGGGAGATACCAACAGCGAATATGCCCGCCGCTCTTGCTCCTCAGCCACAACCGATCGCTGTGCCTCAACTCGTCCTTGGGCGGCAACCACGGCTTGCTGACGAGTCCGAACTTGTTCTTCCGCCGATCGCACGATTTGTTCCGCCGTCCGGACTTGCGTTTGGGCACGTTCTGCGTCTTGCTCTGACGTGACCCCTTCGTCGAGTAGCGATTGCTGGCGTTCAGCATCGGCGCGGGCTTGCTCTAGCTCAGCGCGGACTTGCTCAACTTGGGCTAGCGCATCGTTCACTTCGGCTTGTGCCTGTGCCACCTCCGATTCTCGTGCGGCGAGTTCGGCTTGTGCCTGATTCAGTAGCGCCAACAGGAGGCGATCGTCTAACTGCCCCACCACAACGCCTTCAGTGACCGTATCGCCTACATCTACATTCAAATCGAGTAGTCGTCCCTCTGCCTGAGACCGCAACGAGACGAGCCGAACGGGTTCCGTGGTGCCTGTATATTCTAGCGGCTCATCCAGCGCTCCTGTTTGGGCGATCGCCGTCTCGACTGACACGGCTTCTTCAGACTCACCTTGACCCGGAGGACGCTGAGCTTGGGCATCTCCTTTAGGTAGAACCTCACACCCCACTGTTGTGAGCAATACCCCCCCCATCAGCAGGGGAACAACTCCCGTGGGAGCGGCACGAAAGACGGAAGTGAACCAGCGATAGCCAACTCGAAAAACCATAAAGGCAAAAAAGGCAGATTGCGACATAACGAGAGACAGAGTGTGAAGGGCTGTGCTGATTACAAAGTAGAGAAACGAAAAATAAACTTAAGTTAAAAGAAAATTTAGTTTTGTTAAACTCCCTAACTTGAAATATCAATATCAACCGAGCGCGTCAATCCGTCTTTTGGTGGAATCTGGCTGATAATTTGATGGTTTAAGACAGAGTATGGCGATCTTTTCTGTTGATATATGGCATGGTGTAGAGGCAATCCCTGCGTGGTTGCCTTGGCTTAGAGGGCAGACATATCGGTTTGCCCCGACCGATTGCAAAACCAACAAAAAATTTACAGGTGGAAAAGTATCGAACGTTGTGGTTGCCTTGGCTTAGAGGGCAGACACGTGGGTCTGCCCCGACCGATTGCAAAACCAACAAAAAATTTACAGGTGGAAAAGTATCAAACGGTTGCCTTTAATTAAATCAATTGTCTACGAAACTGTCTAACACTAAAAGCTAATAGAATCACCGCGAACAGAGCGAGAGCGAGAATATGTTGCCACAATTCTAAAATGCCGACTCCTTTAAGCAAAAATCCCCGCGCAATCACTACATAATGTCGTAGAGGATTAATCAGCGATAGGTAGCGGAAAAAAGCAGGCATCGTTTCGATCGGGGCGATCGCGCCTGATGTTTGAATCAGAGGCAAGTTGATGAAAAATGAAGTTAACACGACCTGCTGCTGATTTTTAGATACGGTAGCTAATAGAATGCCGATGCCAATGCCAACAGAAACATAGAGCGCCGAGATCAGCAAAAAGAGCGGTAAACTGCCTCGAAATGGCAAATGAAAAACTAATTCTCCAACCCCCAATGCTAAAAAGACATCACCCATTAATAGAATGAAAAGTGGCACAATTTTTGCTAGCAAAATCTCCCATGCTTCGGCTGGTGTCATTAGCAATTGTTCCAGGGTTCCTGTATCTTTCTCGCGTACTACGGCGGCTGAAGATACAAGAGAACTCGTCAGTGTTAACACCAATCCTAACACTCCAGGAACAAAAAACCAGCTACTCAGCAATCCGGGGTTATAGAGAAATATCACTTCTGGCTCAACCAAAGCGGTTGTGAAATTAGCATTCATTTGCCGACTATATTGATTGATGATTTGAGAAATATAGCCACTGGCAATTCCGGCAGTGTTTGCATCTACGCCATCAATCAAAACCTGAACCTCTGCGGATTGCCCTCTCGCCAGACGGCGATCGAACTCTGGTGGAATCACTATCCCAACTGCAACCTGCCCTTGCCGCACTTCTTCTGCTAAATCTTGCTCACTCAACAAATAACCTTCTGATACAAACACGCGATTTTCAGTCATTGCTGCTACTAGTTCGCGGCTCATTTCACTCCGGGCATAATCTACAATTCCGAGCTTAAGAAACTGCACATCTGGATTGAGTGCTGCTCCATAAATAAGCAATTGAATGGTAGGTGGAAAGACTAATAAAAAGATCAATTGTTTGTTCCGTAAAATCTGATTAATCTCTTTAATGGCAAGTGCCCAAAAACGACTATTGAGGAGGCGATCGAGAAGCTTTAACATAGAGTTTTGAGTTTTGAGTTTTGAGCTTTGAGCTTTGAGTTAGGAAGAAAAGAGAAATATAGCAGTAACCAGCGTGGTTAGGACAATGCCCAAGGCTGAAAGGCAAACGGTCAATCAATCCTGACTCAGCACTCAGTCCTCAGAACTCAGCACTTAGCTATAGTTTAGAAGAAGGGTGTAATGGCTGAGAGTTTAATTCAGAGAAAGAGTTTTGAGTTTACACTGAAAATTATTGAGTGACACCGCAAACTTCAACTCAAAACTCAAAACTATTCAGGAAGCTGCATTCGACTTAAGTTGCGTCGTGTGGCATTGAAAAGGAGAAGTCCGAGAATGATGAGCATCAGGATATTCAACCAGATTCCGATCCATCCTGTGCCTCGAACAAATGCATCACGAACGATCGGAATGTAATACCGAGTCGGAATGATCGTGGTCACGAGGGATAACGGGAAAGGAATGTTGCTAAGCGGATAAATGAAACCGGAAAGGAGAAATGCGGTGAGAAATCCGATCGTGGCTACGGCTTGAACAGCAGCATTCTGATTACTCGCTCTAGTCCCAACCATTAACCCAAATATGGTTGAAACCAGGATGAAGAGTGGCGTTGCAATTAGAAACGGAGTGGGATCACCAGCGAATCGTAGATTGAATAAGATAACGCTAATTCCAATGATGACTATCGCTTCACCCAATCCTACTAATAAATACGCTAATGCTTTGCCTAAAATGAACTCTACAGCACTTAAACTAGATGCATAGACTTGAACGATCGTCCCTTGCTCTTTTTCACGTACCATTGCGACTGAAGATAACAACGACGGATAAATCCAGAGAATGACAGCACAGGTTCCTGGAACGATATAGAGTGATTCTTTGCGTCCTGGATTAAACCAAATGCGCGTTCGGGGAGAGATACGCAGCTGATCGGGTTGTAAACCAGAATTGCGGAGAAAGAAGCGATTAGTTGCCTGAATGCTGTTCTTGATCACTCGCGCATTGTTAACATCTGTTCCATCGACTAATACCTGAATTGAACTGGGCTGTCCTCGTTTAATTTGTCTAGAAAAATCAGAGGGAATAATCACTCCTGCTTTCACGATTCCTCGATCGATCGCTTGTTGCGGTGAACCGCTTTGTTCCCATGATACAGGTTCAAATTGATTTGTAGCAAACAAGCGTTCGATATAACTGCGACTCAGAGCCGTGTTATCAAAATCTTGGATGGCGATCGGAATATTCTTCGCTTCTAGTCGAATTGCATAACCGAAAATGAACAGAGTGAGTAATGGTAAAAGGAACGCTAGTGCAACGGTAAGTCGATCGCGTCGAAACTGCGCCAATTCTTTTACACATTGAGATAACACTCGTTTCATAAATACTTTTCCTGGTGGAGAGGAGGTATGAATTTAAAACTCAAAACTCAAAACTATTATTGAGTGCGTTGAACAATACCGATGAAACAGTCTTCTAGAGAAAATGGAACAGGACGAATAGAGTGAATTTGTAAAGATAAATGAGTGGGTTGCGTGTAGTTTTGAAACAGTTCTTTGATGTGGAGAATGTCACAAACGGGATCATCCAGAACAACATGGAGACGATCGCCAAAAATCGAGACGCGCCACGGTTCCATTTGAGTTTTCAATAAATCAGAAGCGGCTTGAGTTTGATTCGTGACAATTTCAATTAACTGTCCCGGTTGCTCAGCTTTAATTTGACTCGGTGATCCCTCTGCAACCACTTCTCCAGCCACCATAAATCCCATATTGTGGCAATGTTCGGCTTCCTCCAAATAGTGGGTTGTCACTAATACAGCCGTTCCTTGACGAGCGAAGTCCTCAATTAAGCGCCAGAACTGCCGTCGTGCTAACGGATCAACACCAGAAGTCGGTTCATCCAGAAACAGAATTTCCGGTTCATGCATGACTGAAGCACCAAACGCAACGCGCTGTTTCCAGCCACCCGGTAGGCGACCTGTGACCATTGTTTCTTGTCCTTCTAAACCGCAGATTGCCAATACCCAGTCAATTTTGGCTTGGCGCTGCGATCGGGGCACTCCATACACACCACAATAAAATTCCAGGTTTTGCACTACACTCAAATCATCGTAGAGCGTGAATTTTTGACTCATGTAACCAATCCGCCGCCGCAATTCTGGATTTCGCAAGTCTCGCGTTTGCCCCGCTAAGGAAATCTCACCACCACTTGGTTCTAGCAATCCGCAGAGCATTTTGATTGTGGTAGTTTTCCCAGCACCATTTGCCCCTAATAAGCCATAAATTTCGCCATAACAGACTTCTAGCGTTACATCTTTTACGGCTTTGAAATGACCAAACGTTTTGCGGAGATGACGAGTTTGGATGGCAACAGATGAAGGATGAAGGATGAAGGATGAAGGATGAATATTTTTCCTTCCCTGTGGCGATCGGGGAAGCGGAAGAAAGGGGGGTTCTGCGCCTTGTTGTCGTAGTCGAGTCACAAACACATTTTCTAGAGTCGCTTCAACTGATTCAATGGTTTGCAAAGGTAGCTGATGCTGATCGAGAATTTGCCGAACGGTGGTTTCACCTGTCTCATGAGAGTGAACCAGAACATCAAGACGATCGCCAAATGTCTGCACATCCACGAGGGGAAAGTTTTGAGTGTTGAGTATTGAGTGTTGAGTGTTGATTTCGTCTAATAACACTCGCTCTACTTCAGCCAGTCGATCGGTTCTCACTTCCAAGCGATGTAATCCTAACCGCGATCGCAGTTCGTTTAAGGTACCTGTTTGTTGAATCTGCCCCTCGGACATGAGCACAATCCGGTTGCAGCGTTCGGCTTCATCCAGGTAAGGTGTAGCGACGACGATCGTGACACCCTGACTGGATAGTGTCGCTAAAACGTCCCAGAATTCGCGACGGGAAACCGGGTCTACGCCGGTGGTGGGTTCGTCGAGCAGCAGGATATCCGGTTGGGAAATCAGGGCACAACAGAGGGCGAGTTTTTGTTTCATACCGCCAGATAGCTGTCCGGCAAGGCGACTGCCAAATCGATCGAGGTTCATCAATTTCAGGTAGCGATCGCGTCGTTCAGCCAGGCGATCGAGAGAAACTTCTCGCAGTCCGGCGCTATAGCGAATGTTTTCGTCAATGCTCAAATCGAGATAAAGCGAGAATTGTTGGGTGAGATAACCAATGCCAAGACGAGCATCTCTGGGCGATCGACCTAACACGTTCACTGTGCCTTCGCTAGCTTCCATCACGCCCGCCAAAATTTGGAATGTTGTGGTTTTTCCCGCCCCATCTGGACCAATTAGCCCAAAAATTTCACCCCGTTGCACAGTAAAATCAATTCCTCGCACGGCTGACAACTTACCGTATCGCTTGTGCAAGCCTTCAACTTGGATCACGGGAGATTGAGCGTTGAGCTTTGAATGTGGCGGAAAAGCTGGTGAGTCAGCACTCTTGGTATGAGCCATTGCTATATCCTGTTATAGAGAGTCGCATAAAACTCACTGGTTTTAGGAGTTTCGGATAGTAGGGTGGGCATTGCCCACCTACAATATGGGGTTTCGGATAGGCTCTAAAGATCAGGATGAACAGTAGAACAATCTGACGGGGTTTTGAGTATCCATAGAATACGCTCCAAGGTTTACTGTTGTTCTTGCAAGACAACTTCAGCATCCGCAGGCATTCCAGGTTTGGCGAACCCTTGTGGATTATCGATCGTCAGCCTGACCCCAAATACTTGTTGAACCCGATCTTCGCGGAAATAAATATTTTCGGGCGTAAACGAGGCTTCCGAATCGATCGCGGCCACTCGCGCATTCAACGGACGATCAGGGGCTGAATCCAAATAAATATGAGCCGTTTGCCCCACCCGCACTCGACCAATTTCGCCTTCCGGAATAAAGCCACGCAAGTAAACTGTATTCAAATCAAGCACGGTGAGTAACACGTTGCCTGAAGAGACAACCACGCCCGGTTCTACACTCCGCACAGTGATCACGCCATCGATCGGGCTATTAATGGTCAAATCGCTGAATTGCGCCTGGATGCGCTGGCGATCGGCGTCTGCATTCGCCACTTCAGCCTCAGCCGATGCCAGTTGCACCCGCGCTTGCTCTAGTTGAGTATTGAGGCGTTCAAGCTGTGCCGTATTAATATCCGGATTAAAGCTCGTGGATTGCGATTGAGTTAATCTGCCTTGTGCCGCATTCACCTGACGCTGAGCCGCTTCAACCGATGCTCTACGGCTCTCTAGGGATGCTTGCGCCGATCGATCAGCGGCTTCTGCTTGCTGATAGCGTTGTTCCCCGACTGCACCCTCTTCAAGGAGTTGCGCGTAGCGATTGCGATCGGCTTGTGCCAATTCCAGTTGAGCTTCGGCATCCGTGACTTGGGCTTCAGCCTCGCGGAGTTGGGCGATCGCAGCCGCTAATTCTGCTTCAGCCTGGGAAACTTCTCCTTGCGTCTCTCCCTGGGACTGCTGAAGTCGATAATGTGCCTCAGAAATCTGGCTTTCTAAAACGGAGATTTGCAGTCGGGCATTTTCGGCTTGCTGTTGAGCCGATCGCAGTCTCGCTTCTGCACCCTCAAGCTCCGCCCGAATCTCATCATCATCTAGCTGAACCAAGCGATCGCCGCGTTGAACTTCTGCCCCCTCTCGAACCGTCACTTCCTCCACCCGACCCGAAACCTTCGTCCCGATGTCTGATTCGTACCCTTCAATGCGTCCACTGAACTGCAAACCATTGGTTTGAGGACGGGAAAGGAAATACCAGGCGGTAACTCCTCCCGCGATCGCCACGATTCCCAACGGAATCAACATTCGCAATCGAGAGGGACGTTTTGAGGTCGATCGCTCCGTCTCCTCAACTTGTCGAGGCGTTGGAAGGGATTGAGTCATAAGTCTTAACCCTGATCATGGGGCAAATCATACTAGACGGTCTAGTATGATCCTATGCTGAATCTAAGATGTCGAAACAGCCAAATCAAGAGACTCAGATAATTATTTACATTGCAGCCAGAGGATTTGAGGGTGGCAAAGTCAAAGCAAGAATTGATAGATATAGCGGTGGGTAGTAGCGAGAAACGAGAACAGATCCTTCAAGGCGCGATGCAAGTGTTTCTCAGTCAAGGCTATGCCAACACCAGCATGGATCGAGTCGCTGCTGCCGCACGAGTCTCTAAACAGACGATCTACAGCCACTTTCAGGACAAAGAAGGGCTATTTACTGCCATCATTGAGCGAGTTACCATTCACCGAATTCAGCGCGAGCTTGGCTCAACCGAACTCCGGGGCGACCCGCCTATTCTGCTACGTCAACTCGCTGAAGCATTTCTCAACAAATTGGCAAATCCAGAATACCTCAGTCTCTTTCGAGTCGTGATTGCCGAATCTGTCCGCTTTCCTGAACTCGCACAACTCTACACCCGAACCGTGATCCAAAAAGGTCGAGGGCTACTAAGCGATTACTTCCAGTCACACCCAGAACTCAACATTGCCGATCCAGAGGCAACGGCTCACATCTTCCTCGGCTCACTTGTATCCTTTGTGATTGCTCAAGAAGTTCTCTACGGTAAGCAAATCATGCCGATCGAACAGGAGCGGTTGATTGATGCATTGATTCTATTGATTTTGGGAGGCTACGGTGTACACACCAGTCGATCGGGTTGAGATTGAACGGTGTTTAGCCCCCTAAATCCCCCAATTCTGGGGGACTTTGAGTGGTTCGGTTCCCCCAGAATTGGGGGCTAGGGGGCGGTTCGGCAGGGACGCTGGCTAGATTCAACCCCTTGTGTGTACACGGTAGTTTTGGGAGGGAGGAAGGATGAAGGATGAAGGATGAAATCAGGAATGGAAATTCAGTAAACGGCAATCCTTGTGGGATGGGCATCTTGCCCGTCCGGGCCGGTGAGGGCACCCACCCACAAATTTATTTTAAGTCATGTCCTAAAGGGGATTAGTCCAGCTTCAGCGCATTCACAGGGACTTCATCCCAGGATTCGACGGTGCGGAGACGAGCGATCCAACCTTCCTGTTCTTGAGCGGATGTCAGGTTGCTTTTGAATGAGTCGTGACATTCCTGCGCTTGGGTTTCGTCACAACAAGCAATGCAAGCCCGAATAATCCCAGACGGATCAATTTGCTCGTTTACCCAAATAGTCACAACGAATGCCTCCGAAGTAAGGATAAAGGATGAAGGATGACAGCAAGTCTTAAACGATGCCACATTCAATGCCAATTCTATTTTTCATTTTCAACGGTTAATTTTCAATTCCCTCTTCATCCCTCACCCCCCTCTTCATCCTTCATCCCCGCCAATCGCTCGATCGCCTCTCCTGTAACTCGACAAATCCGCCAGTCGGGGAGGATGGTTGCGCCCATGCGTTGATAAAAGCCGATCGCGGGTTCATTCCAGTCCAAAACACTCCACTCAAAGCGGCCACAGTTTCGATCGACAGCGAGTTGTGCCAGATGGATGAGGAACGCTTTACCGATTCCGCGACTTCGGTATCCTGGCAAAACAAACAGATCTTCCAAGTAAATCCCTGGTTTGGTTAGGAATGTGGAGTAGTTGGTGAAAAATAGGGCGAATCCGACTAATTGTCCCTCGAAATCAGCGACGAGAGCCTCAACGCAGGGACGATCGCCAAACAAATGTGTCCTCAGTGCTTCTGCGCTTCCTGTCACTTGATGAGATAGCTTTTCATACTCTGCCAATGCGTTGATTAGCTCAAATATCTCTATTGCATCATCAGGCTGCGCGAGACGGATGGCGATCGGCTGCATTTTACTCAACCTCTTACTCAACCTCAATCAGTGCTAGGGAGACACTGGTGTAGTAGTGCAGCAAAATTTGCTGATAGTTATATCCTTGTTGCGCCAGTCGATAGGCTCCCCACTGGCTCAGCCCAATGCCATGACCATAGCCGCGTCCGATGATAGTGAAGTTGGTTGGCGTGGAGGGAACGGTGTCTCCTGCACTTGCCACTTGCCCTCGTTGAGGCTCGATCGAAAACAGCGTACTCCTGAGTCCAAGTGCCTCTCGCACATCCTCGCCACTCAGTTCCATTTGTCCATCAGAGCCTTGCACCACCACACGAACCACTCGTTGCTGCTGATTTTGCTCTAGCTGCACGGAATGAATTGTGCCATTATAATCAATCTGTTCGCTCAGATTGGCGGCTGTCACCGTTTGGCTCCACTGGCAATCAGGAACATCTTCATCAGGACTGCGAACGGCTCTCAAATAGGGCAATGGACTCGACCAGACATCTTCGACATTCTCGGTGTAGCCTCCGGCACAGGCATGAAACACCGCATCAATAATCTGCCCGCCATAAATCAAAACCTGTCCTCTCGTCTCCTCAACCGCCACATGAGTGCTGGACGTTTCTTCCTCCACACCTCCATACACTTGCCATGCTGTCGTATCACCCACATCGAAGATCGCATTGGCACTGTTTTGACGCTGGTAAAGGACATACGATCGCGCTGCTACGGCTTGTGCCTTGAGTGCTTCTAAATGCCATCCATCCGGCATTTCAGCCCCAACGACACTATAAAGATAACCTTCCAGATCAACATAGTTGACGGCAGTAAGTCCAGTACCCGTCGGAACCACACAGGTTGAGCCGCGATACCATTGGCTACCGATGAACACATAACCGCCTTCACTCGCTTCCAGGCAAAGCTGACTTGCCCGGAATTGGTCGATCGCAATCTGCCCATCTTTGGCTTGCAGCAGCATCGCATTCATCGCCGGAACCGCCTGAACGACTTGCCCAGAGCCATCTGTGAGTGTGGCATCTGTGGAGCTACCAATCTTCACCTGACTGACATCTTGCTCGATCGCCACCCGCAGAACCAGATCTTCCGCACGAGCAGGAACAATTGCCACCAACCACAATAAACAAACTAGCCACCACGATTTTTTACCTTGGCACACCGCAAGCTGCATCAACTGCCTGAGCCGGAACATGCGGAGATGACTGGCAGTTCCAGCAGAGCAGATTCGAGATGTCATGGGTTTAAGCTCCTCACACTGAAAACAATTGCAAAAACCGTTAGAAATTTACTCTAAGATTCAGCTTTAAGGGGTCAACTTTGGACAATAGTAAGTCAATTTGATTGAGATTTGCCTAAGTACCGTGAGATTTATCTCAATTCAATATCTTCCATATAAATAAGTTTCCCATTCTCAATCCTAGATTCGGTCAGATCTCTCATCCACAATCTCATTTCACTTGTAGACTTTTCGCAGATGAACACCCCTGATCAGGGTAGATTTCATACCAATACTTTATTTTTTAGCCCATTTGCCTCCCTAAACTTCAGATGCGCCCTCGCCCCAACCTAACTCCTGGGTTGACCATCTCGTCTGCCAGGTTCGTGCCGTTCGATGGCTGATTGGGCATTCATACGCCAACTCTACACATTCAATCCAGTTGACCACTGATAGGAGTTTATACCTTGAGGTAGAGCAACGATTGATTGAATTCTCTCTTTGGGGTGTCCAATCGCAAAATAACTGTCGATAGAATTTTGATTAGTCGAGTGATACCACCATACTGTCGGCAATAAAAATACATTTCCATCGATAACTTGGAGCCGTTCTAGCCATTCCAACTATTGGTCTTAGCTAGACATCAGGAAATATAGCGACAGCCACTTGGGTGAGGACGGGGTGCAGAGGTGGAACCCTTGGCTGGGGGCTTCACCCCCACACCCCCTTTAATCCCGATGTCCTAACCTTTATGGCGACAGCCATACCATCAAACTAATTAAGCGTTGACTCTCGGCTTATCGATGGAAATCTAGATGTTAATGAGGTTTATGCATGAGTACATCCACTTTCACCCGTGGGCAAGCTGAAAGAACTCTTTCGCAGCGAATTCAAACGTTATATCGCAATCAACTTGGGCATCAGCCTGGTAAGGTAACGTGTCAATTGTTTGATGAGAAATTAGCAGTTGTCATTGAGGATTCAGTGACGCAGCCTGAAAAGCTCTTAGCGGAAGAAGGACGAGAAAATCTAGCGGAACAAGTGCGTATAGATTTGGATCAGGCTATTCGTCCTCATCTAAAAACATTAATTGAAGAAGTTTTAAGCGTGAATGTTTTGGATTTGCTGAGTGATGCCACGCTGGAGACGGGTCGAACCGGCGTCATTGTTGTTCTGGAAAGTGTTCCAGAACTCCGAATATCGGCATCAAGCCGTAAATCTGCCCAAAAAGCATCATCTGCTTAAAGCAGCGATCGAGTCGTCAATTACTTAGTTAACCCATTGCAGTAAAGTTCAAATGGACACGAATGAAGTTGAGTTAAGCCGATCGCAAATACCAGCATTTCCCACCCGTGAACAACTAGAATCGACTCTTTCTCGGCATGTTCAATCCCTATATGCTAGCTTGCTTGGACAACAGCCCGATGACACTACTTGTCAATTACTTGATACAAGACTGGCATTTTTCTTAGAAAATGCAATTACTCAACCAGAGCGATTGTTGTTTGAAAGCGATCGCAAAGAGTTAGCTCAGCAAGTGAGAAGCAGCCTGGACGAAATTCTTCAACCGAGGCTACAAGCCTTAATTGAGGCTATGGTCAATGTTTCTGTTTGCGATTTATTAACGTCTGCTCAACTGGAGACACGTCGAATTAGCATTATCGCTATCCTGGCTGAACGACCCAAAACTAATAACTCTCCTAATCAACAGATAGATTAGCAGCTAGAGGACAACGAGAGTATTGACGCACAATAGACTCTAAATCTTCTGGCAGATAGGGCTTAATCATGTAGCCCACAAAACCTGCTTGCAGAAGTTGTCGGCGATCGTCTTCACCCGCCAATCCTGTTACAGCAACGACAGGAATATCACAGGTGAGTAAATCCTGTTTGAGTAGTTTAATCAAATCAAAACCGTTCAGAGTTGGCAACAAAATATCCAGCAGGATCAAATCAGGCTGATGTTCCCGCGCCAATGACAACATTGCTTCACCGCTAGCGTCCCCCAAAAATTCGCAGCCATACAGTTCTAGAGTAAAGCGAATCAACAGGAGGTTATCTTCGTCATCATCGATCGCTAAAACAATCGGACGTTGAATGGCTTGAACTTCTTCTCCGTTACGGGAAAACACCGAACTTGTAGTCATTACCGCAAACTCCGCTATTCTAGAAAACCTATCTCCAAGTGAAATGAACAAGGCATTTCCCAAGCTGAAAGGAAAGTGACGCTTGAGGAGAGGTGGCTCGTTAACTTTGCCGAGTTAATATCCTTTGCTCACATGGAGTTTGAAACAGAGGAAAGGATCATTCAAGTCGGTATTGCAATACTCAATAACCATAGTTGCAACTTTACCAGCTACAACTCAATAGCTATAGTCGTAACCTTACTAGCTACATAGACTGAATCTAACCAGTACTATATCACTACTACACATTTTAATAAGAATTTAAAGATTATTTGAAAAAATCGTCAACAAATGCGAAAAAAGATTTATACCTTCTATAGCTACGTCAGTTGAAGAGACTGTCGCTTTACGCCTAGTCTTAGTGGGTATTGAACAGTTTAGCAAGCAATGCTGGTTTTATACACCGAGTCCTATGTCTAAGTTCGCGTATGGGATGAAAGTCACGTCTGTTGTTAGTACTTTTGTCTCTACTCCCTCCCGAATAATCTACTATGTAATAAAGTTTAAAGAATTGCATTGGGAAATTGAGGACGGGAATGAAGGGGGATGGCATGTGATTCTCATCCACAGGAGTTGATTTCATTCGTCAACATCAGATAATTTTGCCTTTGAAGCAGTTGTTTGAGCTTGCTCCAGAGGCATTAGATTGGTAATTGGTTATTCTTCTTGCTGAAAAACTGTTTAAAGATTTCGATGGGTTTGCGATCCCAAGTGTCAATATGTTCGTAAATGAGTCCTTCTGGTGTCAGCTTATAGGTTGATCGCCCATTGAAAAAGATTTGTGCTTTCCAGGGAACTCGTAACGTCCCTCGGACTGTCCAATCCGCCAGGATAACATCAGTTTCAGATTGGTAAACCTCATGAAGATCAAAATAGAGTTTAGTGAAAAATAAGCGTCCGTGGAAGCGTAATGTCCAGATGATGATTCGGTAATTGAATTTACCTTTGAATGTGTTTACAGGGTCTTTAAAGTAAATCGTTGATGTGTAGATATTGTAAGAAATATCTTGATCGAACAACGTCGGTAAATCATGCTTTAGCGTTTGGATAACGCGATCGACTTGAGCGGGATCGATATCGGTAGTCAAGGTGAAAATCCTGCAACTAATCTCAATCCATTCTACTGAGCTAAGCTAAACCCTATTCAATTTGCACATCCCCATCCTCAGTATCCTTGTGGGATGGGCAAGATGCCCATCCACTTAAGCAGACTAAATGTGGAACAGCTTATCACCGTTAGCAGTAAGCTATTTTAGGGCGTTTGTAACGAACAAGTCTATGGCAACGATTAACGATAATTACCTCAAACTGAAAGCTGGATACCTGTTTCCGGAAATTGCGCGACGGGTAAATGGTTTTGCGGAAACCAATCCAGATGCCAAAATTATTCGCTTGGGCATTGGTGATGTCACAGAACCTTTACCCGCAGCCTGCCGCACGGCGATGATCAATGCCGTAGAAGAAATGGGCGATCGTGCTACCTTCAAAGGCTATGGACCTGAACAAGGCTATGCGTGGCTCCGTGAAAAAATTGCCGCTCACGATTTTCAGTCTCGTGGATGCGACATTGATGCTTCTGAAATCTTTGTTTCTGATGGTTCTAAATGCGACACGGGCAACATTCTCGACATTTTTGGGAATGATAATACGATCGCTGTCACCGATCCGGTTTACCCCGTCTACGTAGACACGAATGTGATGGCAGGACACACCGGAGCCGCAACCAACAGAGGCGAATTTGAGGGTTTAGTCTACTTGCCAATTACGGCTGAGAACCAATTTACGGCGGAAATTCCGACTCAGAAAGTTGATTTAATCTATCTTTGCTTCCCCAACAATCCCACAGGGGCGACGGCAACCAGAGAACATTTGCAAGCCTGGGTAGACTATGCCAAAGCGCACGGTTCGATCATCTTTTTCGATGCGGCTTATGAAGGGTTCATCGCCGATCCAGAGATTCCTCATTCAATTTATGAGATTAAGGAGGCAAAGGACTGTGCGATCGAATTTCGCTCCTTCTCCAAAAACGCAGGCTTCACCGGAATTCGCTGTGCCCTGACTGTCGTTCCCAAAACGCTCCTCGCCAAAGCCGCTGATGGCTCAAATATTGAACTTTGGAAACTGTGGAATCGTCGCCAATCCACTAAGTTCAATGGCGTATCCTACATTGTGCAACGCGGAGCCGAAGCCGTTTATTCCGAGGAAGGACAGACACAAACTCGATCGCTGATCCACTTCTACATGGAAAATGCCAAAATCATCCGTGAACAGTTGACCGGAGCCGGATTGCAGGTGTATGGTGGCGTGAATGCGCCGTATGTTTGGGTGCAGACGCCCAATAGTTTATCGAGTTGGGATTTCTTCGACAAACTGCTGCACACCTGTAATGTAGTCGGAACCCCCGGTTCTGGCTTTGGTGCCGCCGGAGAAGGATACTTCCGCCTCTCAGCCTTTAACAGTCGAGAAAATGTAGAAACAGCGATGAAGCGAATTACGGAGAAATTTAAGGCGTAGAAAACCTACCTTTGCTCTACATAGATTAAAGCCAGTCTCATTACCAAATTTGCCCCTAGCCCCCTACTTTGGGAATCGAATTCAAAGTCCCCCAGAATTGGGGGACCTAGGAGGCGAATGCAGAACGTTTGATACGTTCCAAACTTTTCTAATGCGGATGGCGAGACTCGAACTCGCAAGGCAAAGCCACACGCCCCTCAAACGTGCGCGTATACCAATTCCGCCACATCCGCAGGATTGAGACTATCAGACCCGATCGATCTGAATTGCTCCAGTACATAATCATACCCTTCAATCCTTTCATCTGACAACCTAAATCTTTAGAAGATCTGGAGTTTCATAGGCGGCTCTCATCGTTAAAGAATTAGGTTGTGTGGGCATTCTAAGAATGCTTCAGTGAGTCATCAGGGTTGGATCATAATGAATCGCGTTTTCTGTTGTAAATGCTGCCATCCGTCGGTTGTTCATCGTAGGCAATCAAAAAGCAATTGCCAGATCACCAAGACAGGCTTCACGCTGCCAGAAATGATGGTCGTGATGGTAATCGCCGGAATCTTAGTCAGCATTACAGCGGTGAGTTGGCGATCGTTTTGGAATGGTCGAGTCTTGACTGCTGCCCAAGATCAGGTACTTCAAGCCATGCGGGAAGCTCAGGCGGATGCCTTGCGAACGCACTCCACATGGCAGATCAATTTTCGAGAATCAGAGGGTACCGTTCAATGGACAGTTCACCCTGCCACCGTTTCTCCGGCTCAGGCAACCTGGTTTAGTCTCAATTCAGGCATTCACATTGATCCCGATGAGACAACGCTCCCTAGGAGAAACGGAATTTATCGAGTCGAGTTCAACGAGCGAGGAAACACCCCACCCCCATTCGGACGCATCACGTTCACGATCGAGAATGGGGGGCGATTAAAACGGTGCGTCTTTACCTCGACCCTCCTGGGTGTACTCCGTAAAGGGCGAAATCACGATAGACCACGGGATGGAAAGTATTGTTACTAGTCCTTTGTCAAGCAAGATTTGATGGGTAATGGGGAGGCGTTTCCCCCATGCAGGGTTTTCACCCCTGCGCCCCGCAAAACAAAAAGCTTACAGCCACAAAGTTGCACATCGCGTGAACTCTATCCTTTCATCCCTCCATATCTCTCACATTCCCATAATCTCGTAGCCTGCATCAACGTACAGAATTTGCCCTGTGATCCCGCTGGAGAGATCGCTAGCGAGGAATGCGGCTGTATTGCCGACTTCCAGTTGAGTGACAGTTCGACGGAGAGGAGCAATCTGCTCGACGTGATGGATCATCTCTAGGATGCCGCCAACGGCAGACGAAGCCAGGGTGCGGATGGGTCCGGCGGAGATTGCGTTGACTCGAATGTTTTGTGATCCCATTTCTGCGGCTAGGTAGCGAACATTCATTTCGAGGGCAGCTTTAGCGATCCCCATCGTGTTGTAGTTGGGGATCACGCGAACACCGCCCAAATAGGTTAATGTTACAATACTGCCCCCTTCGGTCATCAGGGGTTTGGCAGCACGGCTCAGGCTGACGAGCGAATAGGCGCTGATGTCGATCGACTGAGAAAAATCTTGCCGCGATACGCTACTGAACTCTCCGCTTAAGGCTTCTTTGCTAGCGAACGCGAGACAGTGGATCAGGATATCGAGCCTGCCCCACTTGTCACGAACAGCCTCAAATGCCTCCTGGATTTGGGTTTCGTTCTGAACATCGCAAGGTAAGAACAACGTGGGTTGTAATGGCTCTACCAGTTCCGCAACTTTCTTTTCATATCGCCCTTTTTCGTCAGGCAGGAAAGTGACTCCCAGGTTAGCTCCGGCAGCATGGAGTTGTTGAGCAATGCCCCAGGCGATCGATCGATTATTTGCAATGCCTGTTACAAGCGCATTTTTTCCGGTCAAATTCAACATGACATTTCACGTTAAAGCAATTCTCAGCTAGGAGAATACTGAAAAACGGGGACAGAAAGGAACTTTCTTTGCCTTCAGCACTCATTCATCTGGCTTTATGTAGCTACTGCTACAAAAATCTATCCCGAAGTTAAGTTTAGTGTTCTAAAGTCAGAGATTTATCACAGACATCAATCGCCGCTAATATATATGTTCAACAGGTATGTTCAGCAGAATACTCAGCGATGTGATCTGGCAGGTAAGCTGACGGATATCTTCAAGGGTTTGCAAAAGCACTGGCTAAGGAAAAGGGCATGGTAGTGGCACAGGATAAACCATTGGCAAATGTCTTTCGTCAACTCAGTGGTGGTGCCTTTCCTCCTGTAGTGGAAACGTATGAACGCGGTAAGACGATTTTCTTCCCTGGTGATCCGGCTGAGCGGGTCTATTTCCTGGTCAGGGGAGCCGTAAAGCTTTCTCGCGTCTATGAGGCGGGCGAAGAGATCACGGTGGCATTACTTCGGGAAAATAGCGTTTTTGGGGTTCTGTCCTTGATTACAGGGCAAAAAGCAGATCGGTTCTATCATGCGGTTGCATTCACACCCGCAGAGTTGTTGTCGGTGCCGATCGAGCAGGTTGAAAAAGCTCTGAAAGAAAATCCCGAATTATCAATGATTATGCTCCAGGGGCTTTCCTCGCGCATTTTGCAAACAGAGATGATGATCGAAACGCTAGCCCATCGAGACATGGGTTCTCGCTTAGTCAGTTTTCTGCTGATCCTATGCCGCGATTTTGGCGTCCCTAGCCAGGATGGAATCACGATCGACCTCAAACTCTCTCACCAAGCAATTGCAGAGGCGATCGGTTCCACTCGCGTTACCGTAACTCGATTGTTGGGTGATCTGCGGCAAGACAAAATGATCTCCATTCACAAGAAGAAGATCACAGTTCACAACCCAGTCACCTTGAGTCAACAGTTCACATGATGAAAATTTGAATCGATCGCATGGATAGGGGCACGGCAGTCCATAGAATTTTATTTTCGTACACAAAATCGCTCTGCTACAGCGATTCGGGTTCTTGTCCGGAGACAACAGGAGCGATCGTCCTCAACTGTAATTCTGGATGCTCTCCCTCCACCTGTTGACAGTTCCACTCGTTGCGAAACAACAATACAGGGCGTCCCCAACTGTCTTTCACGGCAACTGTGTTGAAGAGACGACCAACTTTATGTAAGGCGTCCCAGCCTCCTTCCACCCAACGGGCAACGTTGTAAGACAGAGGTTCGACTAGGGTTTCTACACCATATTCGCTCTGTAAACGGAATTGGACAACTTCAAATTGCAGTTGCCCCACGGCGGCTAGAATGGGATCACGCTTCGCCTCATCGACAGAATACATGATTTGCACGGCTCCTTCTTCCCGCAGTTCACTGACACCCTTGCGAAACTGCTTAAACTTGGAGGGGTTCGGGTTTCTCAAATAAGCAAAAAGCTCCGGTGAGAACATGGGAATGCCCTCAAATTCCAGCTTTTGACCGTTGTAAATCGTGTCACCGATCGCAAATACTCCAGGGTTATTCAGACCAATCACATCGCCCGGATACGCTTCTACCAGAGATTCCCGCTCTTGCCCAAATAATTTTTGCGGGTGAGACAGACGGATGCTCTTGCCAGAACGGGCATGATTCACCACCATATCTTTCTCAAACTTGCCAGAACAAACGCGGATGAAGGCGATGCGATCGCGATGTTTTGGATCCATGTTGGCTTGCAGTTTGAACACAAACCCGGAGAAGTCTGGATAGGTTGGGGTAATTTCTCCAACGGTGCTGCGGCGAGAACTCGGCTTAAGAGCATAGTCTAAGAACGAATTGAGGAATAGCTCTACACCAAAGTTAGTCATGGCACTCCCGAAGAACACCGGGGTTATTTTGCCCTGATGCACGAGATCCAGGTCAAATTGAGTGCCGACCTCTTCCAGAACTTCCAGATCTTCTTTTAGCTTGTAATATAGGTCTTGCTCTAGTAGATCTTCGATACGCGGATCGCCCAAATTCACAACGGTGTCGATCGCCTCGCGACTTCCATGTGCCGAACGTTCAAACAGATGGATTTGCTGAGTCCGCCGATCGAAGACGCCCTTGAAGCGAGCACCCATGCCAATGGGCCAGTTCACTGCATAGGTCTGTAAGCCTAACTCCTGCTCAATTTCGTCCATTAGTTCAAACGGATCACGTCCGGGACGATCGAGCTTATTGAAGAAGGTGAAGATCGGCAACGATCGCATCCGACAAACTTCAAATAGCTTGCGGGTTTGCGGCTCTAGACCCTTTGCAGCATCCTCCAGCATCACAGCATTATCGGCGGCGGCTAAAGTGCGATAGGTATCTTCACTAAAGTCTTGGTGTCCAGGAGTGTCCAACAAGTTAATCCAGTAGCCTTGATACTGAAATTGCAGCACAGTCGAGGTAATTGAAATACCCCGTTGCTGTTCCATTGCCATCCAGTCTGAGGTGGCATGTCGCTGCGCCCGTCTCGCTTTGACGGCTCCTGCCTCGTGGATCGCACCCCCGTAGAGCAGAAGTTTTTCCGTTAGCGTTGTTTTCCCAGCATCCGGGTGAGAAATAATCGCAAAGTTTCGCCGTGTCTTAACTGCTGATTCGAGTTCTATCTGAATGTCTGTGGTCATGCCTGAAGCTATGTAAACCCAAACCCATTATAAGAAGCGCAATGGCTTCTTTGCGTATTTTTAGAAGTGATCTATTGGCTTTAGGGCTGAGGATGGTTTGTAGTACCTGCTTTAACAGGCAAATATTTAAAAAGAATGCAGATCTCCTGATCTACTTGAAGACAGTTCAGCTTATGATTAATATGAGAATAAAGTAAATAAATGTAAAGAATCGCTCATAGATTCTTAGCACTTAAATTCATCCGTTAATATTTCCCCTAAATGTACTTCGGATCGGGCAATGCAACAACTTCACTTAAAACTTCACTTCAAAGGACTTTTTGGTTGCTTAGCCACACTTTTGCTCATTTTCCTGACTTGGACGATCGCACCTGCCGCTTACGCTTACGATAATCCTGACCTTCTGCCCGACCATCCCACTGCCATTATTGACCTGGCAGATTCGCTCACCGATATCCAAGAACAATCGCTTGAGCAACAGCTTTATGGCTTTGAAGCCGAGACAGGCTGGAAGTTGCGCGTGTTAACCCAGTTCGATCGCACTCCCGGTCGAGCCGTCAAAGCATTCTGGGGACTGGACGATCGGAGCGTTATGCTCGTTGCTGACCCCAGAGGTGGAAATTTGCTTAACTTCAGTGTTGGAGATGACCTATTCGATTTGTTGCCTCGTACCTTCTGGATTGAATTACAGACCCGCTTCGGCAATCAGTTCTTTGTGCGAGAAAACGGAGAAGATGCTGCCATCATGGAGGCGTTGGAATCGGTCGAAGGCTGTCTACGGCGAGGGGGCTGTCAAGTGGTTCCTGGACTGCCCAGAGAGCAATGGATTCTCACCCTCATCACATCCCTCATCGGAGGGTTAGTCTTTGGGTTCGCCGGCCAGCCTCGCGAGTCTAGCAAAACCTTCTCATGGCAGTGGGCGCTAATTTTCTCTCCATTGTGGGGTATTTTGTTCATCGCGTTCGGGATCGGTCCCGTTGTTTCTCGCACGGCTGAATGGCTTCCACTCGTGCGAAATATTGCCGGATTTGTGCTAGGTGCCTTAGTCGCCTACCTATCTCCTATGTTCAGTGCCTCTTCAACCTCTGAAACATAAATGTTCCTGCACGACCCAATTAAGGTCTAATGGATGAATGACGATCGGCACCTTCGGGGGAGAAATGGAGTGGCATACAACCGATGCTCAAAGCTTAAGGATCATTGATAGCGAGATTGGCGACCATGCATTTTCACCTTCCGAATATGAGATTGTTCGTCGGGTGATCTATGCCACTGCTGATTTTGAATACAAATCTCTGATTCGCTTTTCAGAGCAAGCATTGCAGGCAGGAGCAGCCGCATTAGCTGCCCGCAGCACTATCATTGTTGATGTACCAATGGTGCAAGTGGGGATTGTGCCTAGCATCCAAAATACCTTTGCAAACCCTGTCTATTGCAGCATGGAAACCCTGACTCGTCCACAACGCGAAAAAACGCGGGCGGCATGGGGTATAGAAACTTTAGCCCGACGATATCCAGAAGGAATTTTCGTCGTTGGTCAAGCTCAGACTGCTCTCATTGCCCTCGTTGAACTGATTGAAGTTGAGGAAATCAAACCCGCCCTCGTGATTGGCACCCCTGCCGGATTTGTAGGTATTGATGTAGCCGTCGATCGGCTCAAAGATTCCCTCATTCCTCATATTAGAATTGAAGGACGGAAAGGTAGCGCTGTAGTAGCCGCCGCGATCGTCAACGGACTTGTGGATTTGGCATGGCAGGCATATGGCAAAGAAGGCAATGGGATGGGGTAGGGGGGGAAAGATGAAAGATGAAAGATGAAAGTTTCCCTGTTTCCTTTCTAGTGAGATGGGCATCTTGCTCATCCAGACGAGTGAGGACACCTCCCCACAATTGATTCAATCATGACCTTAACGATCGTTGCTTCGGCGACGGCGATCGATTCGACGGCTCACTTCTGCAAACGCATCTCGACGTAGATAGGGATAATCCGAGACCCAGAGATCGCATTCTGGTAGAAAAACATCTGAAACTTTGGCAATTCGGCTGAGATCCGCACGATTGGATAACACCACCATTTCTGCAATATCTCCAGGGCGAATGACTCGATGATCCCGATTCAATGGAACTTGAAGTTTTGTGTAGAATCCTGTCTCATCCTCGACTTCTAAATTGAGTCGGCGTTCCCGATTTTCTACAATCACCAATTCTCCTTGCTTATTGACAGTTTCCTCCGTGCCAATCAGATCTTCCGTGATGAACATATCCGCCACTTTGCCTCGCCAGAAGCCACTATATCGATATTTACGCAACGCCATATTCCGACGAGTTGCCCAATATACCGGACTCCACAGCCAATAAAATCCAACCCCAAATCCTGGAATAAATAGGAGGATGTCAAACCCTTCTCCGATCAAAAACCTCACAAACGCGACACCAACTACACCGGTAACTGAAATCAGCAATCGCCTTAGAATATCGGATGGCTTGCCCCAGTAATATCGGTATTGTTCGCCTGTTGCAGCTAGAGGAGCCAGTTCCTCAAACTTTTTGCGGGTCAAAGGAATTAACATATGGTTCTTGATGCCTACTCAATTCAAGCAGTAAATCCGGCGTCTCCAGACATTCTACTCTCTCAATTTGTTCAGTGCCTTGAGCCTAGCATCAGTGGGGCGATCGTTCACTCCTCGTTACAAAGCAGAGCTTAGAAATGAATGAGCTAGCATAGCTTAGACGATAGAGCCAGCGAATAGTTTAGCATCAGAGAAAAAAGTAAATTTACGGATTTTGTAACTAAAGCTTCAATATTAAAGTTCAGTACTTATCTCGACGCTTTCAAGGTACTGAAAACGCGACAATGAAGTCACTTCTGGAGAACGCAATTCGGGAGAGCTAAACAACTAGGGGGCAATTAAGTTGTTAGGTTCTTCTGGTTAGAAAAGCGTCCTTACAGGTGAATTTGCCTGACCTTGGGGGCTTATTAAGGTCAGGCAATTTTTTTCTAATTTTTATTGTCTCAAATCAATTCGCAGAACCGAATTTTACTTAAACAATCACTTTTCAGGCGGTTTTTACTACAAAATTTAGCTCCGTAGATATACTACAAAATTTGCTCGGCTTTCCAGGTATTCACTCGCTTTGTTGAAGAAATCGGTTGGATTGAAATTGGGCAACATATTCCTACAGTAACCGAGCCAGCGTCATCATTCCAGAGGTGAGAACTATTGCCGTAGAACCAGCCAGGAGCCTAAAAATCAACATGATAGGCTGTAATTGCTACGGCACCATCAGGACTATAAATCACCTCAACCCTGGCATAGGTTGAATGAGTTCACCAGACTTTAATCCTGTTTCCCTGAGCTGGAGCAGAGCCAATTTTGCGATATCCAGCTTGAATCAAACGGTTATGCGCTCATCCCTGGATAATACAGCGGTTTCCCCTTGCATAAGCCACCCACCCACCCATCCACCCATCCACCCATCCACTCAAGGCTTCAGGGGAACGCAGTGTGGCGATCGGCGGTAATGTCAGTAGACACTCGATCGACATCAGCTGGAAGTCGCACCGTGAAACAACTCCCTGCTCCTAGTTGACTGGTGACTGTGATCGAGCCACCGTGATTCTGGGCAATATTTCGGGCGATCGCCAATCCTAGCCCAAACCCCGAACCATAAGAGCGAGAGCGATCGGCTCTCCAGAATCGATCGAAGATACGCTCAAGTTGAGCGGGTGCAATCCCAATGCCCGTATCCTGCACACTAACAAGAATTTGGTTTCCCTCACGACGAGTTTGAATCTCAATGCAGCCTTGCTTTGGAGTGTAGCGCAATGCATTGCTAAGCAAGTTGGTAAACAAACGGGTGAGTTGCACCGCATCCCCAGAAACCTCCATCTGCTTCAGGATCTGCCCCTTGAGATGAATATGTTTGATTTTAGCTTGGGCGCTATAGAGTCGAACTAGCTCCCCCAATAGTGCTGTGAGATTTACGTTGTCTTGCTTCTGACGCGGTGCTTGATCCGTTCGAGCCAACAGCAGTAAATCCTCTGTCAGCGCTGTCATTTGAGTCGTTGCACTGGCGATCGCCCGAAACTTTTCCGCATCTGACTTCCGGATGCCCTCCGCATATTTGAGAGCGACGGCGGCATTACTCTTAATCGCCATGAGTGGATTGCGAAGCTCATGAGAGGCATCGGCTGTAAACTGCTGGAGCCGTTGAAAGCTTCTTTCAATGGGTTGCATCGCTTGACGAGTCAGCCAAATTCCCCCAAGTCCACTCAGGATCAGTGCCAAGACAACACCACCTCCCAATCGCCAATCTAATCGTCGCAGCGTTTCATGGATTCCTTCAAGGGATTCACTGACTCGAACATAACCAATCAACTCGTCATTTCTCTCTTCTTCCCGAACGGGTAACGTGATGCCTTTTACCGGATAGGGCACCGTCTGAGTTTGCAACGTTTGGTCAGGATCGAAGGGCACTGTTAAGGGGTCATCTCCTAACTGATTAATCAACCGTCCTTCAAGATCAAACCACTGAACCGATTGATTCGGGTTAAGCAATATATCTTCCCCATCGACTTCCAATCCCTTATCTTCCAAGTCAAGTTCACCCGATGCGGATTCTGCAAGAACAGCTAGCCTATTCTCTAGTTCTTCCCTCAACGTGTAGGCAAAGGTGATGCGAACGGCGATCGCAAACACGCCCAAAATAAGAGTCAACACTGCCAAATAAGAGAACAAAAGTCGATAGCGAATTGCCTGAAACATAAATACAGGTATTAGTTATTAGTCCTCAGTCCTTATATCTTGCACAATATCTTGCACAAAACGGTAGCCGACCCCGTAAACTGTTTCGATCATCACCTCTTTACTTCCAGCTGCTTTTAGTTTTCTGCGTAGATTCGTGATATGTGTCTTGATTGTATTCTCTCCAGAGATTTGATCCAATTCCCAGAGTTTGTCAAGTAACACCGAGCGGGTAAAAACCTGAGCTGGATTACGGAGAAAACATTCGAGGATGAGATACTCCTTGGGTGTGAGATTCAGTGGAGTCTCCGCATACGTTACAGTGTGCAGTGCCAGATTAATTTCTAATTTGCCATAGCGAAGAATATGTTGTTGTAACTCTACTGGACGACGAGACAAGGCTCGAATTCGGGCCGCTAGCTCCTCCAATTCAAAGGGTTTGACCAGGTAATCATCCGCTCCAGCATCTAACCCAATCACCTTATCCGTCGTAGTATCTCGTGCTGTTAGCATCAACACAAAACCCGTGTATCGTGACGATCGCAACTGTTGGCATAGGGTGATGCCGTCGAGCTTTGGCAACATCAAGTCCAACAAAATCAGGTCATACGCGATCGATTGAGAGCAATTCCATCCTTCAATCCCATCGTAGGCAAGATCTACCACGTAGTGCTGGTGTCGCAGATCTTCTGCCAGGGGTTTAGCGATGCGATCGTCATCCTCTACCAATAAGATTCTCATGGCTCTTGACCTCCTAACTTGCTGTCCATGTTGGAGTAAGGGCTAAAACTCGAATATTGTTCTTACTGTGAACACAAGGATATCAGGATTGCTATTGTCATGATTTGGTGCTGTAATCCAAACTAAACCGGGTGTTACTGAAATGTAGTCAGATAGCCGATCGCGATAGAATATCTCAATGTGTAGAGATGTATCTGGGTCGCTTCTCCGGTCATCAATCCTAAAACCGCTGGTTCCCGTTAATCGAGGCTCCTGACCAATCACAATCCCTAAGAGATTACCTTCTTGACCGAGATCAGGAAACGCTAAGGTGAGAGCGTAATTCCAAACGGAAGCGTCTCCCAAATCGATGACGGTTGCGTTTGTAAATCCAGCCCAGCCCCCTATCACAGTCCGAGGATTAGGTGCGAAAGAGGCCGAAACACCATAGGAATTGCCTACAACCGGACGTTCCAGGTTGATCTGTGATCGAAAACTGCCTGTTTCTGTTTCCAGGCTGGAATCGTTATAGGTGTGGATATAAGTGAGTCCTAATAGGAAGTGATTTTCCTGGGGAGACGCTTCGCGATCGCTCGGTTCAAACTCTAGTTGTACAAATGCACTTTGATTTCCGTTGAATAAACCTGCTCCAGGTTCGGGGTTGCCTGCATCTCCGCTGAAATACCCAAGACTGATGCTGAGTTCATCTATCAATTCGTAATTCAGTTGAAGTCCGACATCTTCAACCAAACTATGAATCGGGTTTTCAGCTCCAAATTCAGAAATGGCATCATCGCCCAGAGATGGATTGAAATCACTCAGGTCATCACCGCTCGTAGAGATATACAGACTAGCCCGATCGCCAATAGGGAACTCATAGGACAACTCACTTAGCTCAAAGAGACCATTATCCGTACCAGAAGGGAAATCCAGCCGTCCTTCAAAGGTGAGTTCGTCAACAAACGAAAACTCGATCGCATTTCCACTCTCAACACCAACTTCTAAAGTATCTTCCCCCGTAAAGCTTATGGTTAGGATGAGTTCAACACTTCCCTGAAACACAACAGAATCCTCCAGATCACTCCCAGAAACCCCACTGATCCCCCAAACCACCTCCCCTGTTAAAGCAGCAGTTGGGGAAAATTGTTGCGCCTCCAAATCGGAAACGCGAGTTTCTAGAGCGTCCACATCATTCTGTAGCTGATTCTGGTCAATCGTGAACGGATCGCTGATTGACTGAACCTCTAACTGATGGACAGGAGTAACCCGCGTCATTGGCTCCTGTGTCAGTAGCAGGAACTCCTGTGAAATAGCCCGTTGATTTAACAATGGTTTGAAAACTTGCTGATCGACTACCCACTCTTTCGTTAAAACAGCAGTTGCTAAGAGGCTTAGACTATCCATACAAATAGTTTGCGAAACGATAAGTATGCGTACATTTATGTGTGCATTAATAAGCCATGCTATTCCGGCAGGGATAGCATAATTTATCCACCTGTAAATTTTTCGTTGATTTTGCAATCGGTCGGGGCAGACCGACGGGTCTGCCCTCTAAACCAAGGCAATCACGCCGAGATTGCCCCAACGCCAGGGCGTCCACACCGGGATTGCCCCAACGCCAGGGCATCCATCAACAGAAAATTTACAAACAGAAAATTTACAGGTTGAAATGACCCCCTTCGACAAGCCGATCTACTTCTAAATAGCAGGTGGTAACAGGTGATTAGACCACAAAGTTGGCATCACTCAAGATGTTGGCATTTGTGTTCTTCAAAGTTGCCAACACCTCAAACGGATTCGACCCTGAATCACCATCTACATCGATACGAATAACGGTGTGGGAACCCATTTGCGTGATCTGCAAATAATCATCAAGCGGAGTGGAACTGCCATAGTTTGCTGAATCAAAGATCTCAACCAGAATAATCACATCTTGACGAGTAAAATCTTTGATCCGATCGCCCTTGTCCGCTAACGTTCTGAAAACAAACTGATCTCTGTCTTCGCCACCCTTGAGAATATCTGCTCCCTCACCACCGATTAAAATATCCTGCCCCTTGCCACCCATCAGAACATCTACCCCGTCGCCACCCACTAAGAAATCGTTTCCATTCTGACCAAGCAACCGATCGTTACCACCAAAGCCTTGCAACAAATCATCCCCTCGACGCCCCTCGATCGTGTTATGGGTGTTGTCACCATCCAGTCCGTCATTCCCTCCAGTTCCACGCCCACTGGTAAAGAAATCCGCCGTCACAGAGGTGATGGATTCTAGTTCAACAATAAAGTCCGGCTCAAGGTTTTCATCAAGCTCCTCAACTAAAACCAAGCCAATGCCCGGAGCGTAATACTTAAAATCAAATACTCCCGGTGCAAGTTCTGTGGACTCAAGCGTTTGCAGAACGTTTCTAACGGTTCCTACCTCCGTTGCAAGGGTTTTGCTCCGACTGATCACCTCTGCCTGGTCTAATGCTTCATCGTTTGGCGCAAACTCCTGATAGTAGCGATCGCCGACTTGAGGATTGGCTTTCATGATGTAGCCCGGTAAAGCACCATTGACTCCGGCTTCCCAGGCACCGTCGTTGTTTGTGCCAATGAAATTACCATCGTCGTCGTACTCAAATGCCGTCGTAGATTCACCCAAATACCAGACATTTCCATCCGTATCCTGAGCGAACCAGTCATCTGTATCCTCTTGCAGAAAACCGTTTGCCCAGGCAGTTTCTCTCACGACGGTCGCGGTAACACCAGCAATGTCTTCGGTTTGAAACGTGACGGCAAACCGGATGGTCTCCTCGATCTCTTCACCCATCTCTTCATCCTCCGGTTCTCCCTCGTAAACAGAGATTGTCCCCGGCGTTAAGGGATGATAAGGATTGTCGATCGGGTCTCCCGGTACAAACGTCGCTGTATTGAAATCTGGAATCGTTGTCATTGATAGATCCTCCATGAAATTTTAGAATGTTGAATTAATCTGGATAGATCACCGTAAGGGCGGCGGTTCGCCCCTACGAGGATGGGATGCCCGTAAAAAAATAGATTGGTATTACCCAGCTACAACTGAGACTGCATCTTTGGTGCCACAGGCGAAGTGGGTATCAATCAATCCAGGACAAAATTTTGGGCGCTCAGATTCCTGGCATTAACCCCATTGAGCGTTACCAATGCTGTGAACGAAGCAGATCCAGCATTTCCATCTGGGTCGATACTCACCACGGTACGGGAACCCGCTTGGGTGAGCTTGATAAAATCGGTCAGTTGGCTGAAGCTGGTGATATCAGTGGATTCAAACGGATCATCTTCAAAAACATCATCAATGTTGAGTACATCCTGTCTGACGTTGAAGTCAGTGATGCGATCGCCTTTCTCTTTCAGCGACTCATAGACAAATTCATCCCTACCCTCACCGCCAGTGAGACTGTCTTTGCCACGACCACCGATCAAGATGTCACCCCCATTGCCTCCAGTCAAATTATCGTTACCACCCCGTCCTTTCAGATAGTCTCTGCCTTGACCTCCATCAAAGGTATCTCGTCGATTGGTGCCATCAAGAATGTCATCATTGGCTCCAGCACCCGCCGTCTCAAATGGATTCAGGACAACTGTGCCATCCGCCTTAGTAATTTTGAGGGCTTCAAACTCAGTTTCGCCATCCTCATCATCGATCTCAAGTTCTCCAACGATCGTTACTTGTTCTCCAACACTCAGATTCAACCCCTCTTCAGCATCGATCAACACTTCACCCGTGGCATCTCTGAGGATTAATCCATCAATCTCATTCTCCTCTGCATCCTCCACGAGTCGAATGACAGTTCCCGATAGAGTCTGAATGATATCCGATCGCAAATTACTGATGGTGTCTACCATTGCGTTTCTCCTTAAAGAATTGAAATGTTTTTAGCCCTCAAAGGGAGCAGCGCGATCGCACTCTCTGTTGGTTTGATTTGAGTTGGCAATGTTTACCACTGCGACTTAACTGTATGGAGAAAAAGTCAAGAAGTTGATAAGATTCTGGGCGTTGCTGAAAAATGGGATGAAATGATTTGCCCACCCACAACAATTGCAGTTTATTTAATTTCCATTCTTTAATTGAAAGATGATATGGTATGACATCAACTCGTGAACCGCTAACATCGACCCATCCCACCCATATTCAACATCCGTTGGAACCGTTGACAGCCGAAGAAGTAGCGGCAGCCGTGGCGATCGTCCGACAACACCATAACGTGGGAAAATCTTTCCGGTTTCCCTGTGTCACGTTGAATGAACCGCCTAAAGCATTCGTTCTCAGCTATCGAGAGGGTGAACCATTTAACCGTGAAGCCTTTTTGATTCTGCTCGATAACGAAACTGGAAAAACATATGAGGCGATCGCTTCGCTCACCGAGGGGAGCGTTATTTCCTGGGAACACATTCCCGATGTACAGCCAAACATCATGGCGGATGAGTTGGCAGAATGTGAGCAAGCGGTGAAAGCGCATCCAGAGTTTGCAGCAGCCTTAGCAAAACGCGATATTACTGATTTAAATTCGGTGGTGGTTGATCCGTGGGCGATCGGTAATTTTGGCTTCCAAGATGAGCAAGGGTTGCGGATTTCTCGCTGTATTTGTTATGTGCGAACAACACCGAAAAGTAATTTCTATTCGCATCCGATCGATGGACTCGTTCCGGTCGTCGATCTCAACACAATGCAGGTGATTCGCATTGAAGATTTGGGTATCGTACCTGTTCCACCAGAATCCGGAGAGTATTCATCTCACTTCATTAGCGATGTTCGCAAGGATATTAAACCGTTGCACATCATACAACCGGAAGGTGCGAGTTTTCATGTCGAAGGTCATTCAATTCGATGGCAAAAATGGCATCTCCGCATTGGATTTAATCCGCGTGAAGGGTTGGTTTTGTATACCGTTGGTTATGAAGATCAAGGACAGATTCGATCGATTCTCTATCGTGCATCAATGGCAGAAATGGTCGTTCCCTATGGCGATCCACGCTTGCAACATTTCCGCAAAAATGCCTTCGATGTTGGAGAACACGGCATTGGTATGTTAGCCAATTCGCTGCGATTGGGCTGTGATTGCGTAGGAGAAATCCATTACTTTGATGCCGCATTAACCGATAGCCGAGGTAATGTTTCGATCACCAAGAATGCAGTCTGTCTGCACGAAGAAGACTATGGCATCCTCTGGAAACATACTGACTGGCGATTGGATGAAGTGGAAGTGAGACGATCGCGTCGCCTTGTTCTATCGTTCATCGCCACAGTGGATAACTACGAATACGGGTTCTTCTGGTATTTCTATCAAGACGGTACCATTCAATACGAAGTCAAACTCACCGGATTGCTGCTCTGTGGTACGCTCACGAATTTTCCCAAATATGGGACGATCGTTGCTCCCGGACTCAATGCTCTCAATCATCAACACTTCTTCAACATGCGGCTCGATTTCGACCTGGATGGCACAGAAAACTCCGTCTACGAAGTCAATACAGAAGCCGAACCAATGGATGAGAACAATCCCTACGGTAATGCTTTCTACGCGAAGTCAACGCTATTAGCGACAGAACAAGACGCACAGCGCATCGTCGATCCGTTAGCCGGACGCTACTGGAAAGTGATTAATCCCAATGTTCACAATCAGTTTGGTCAACCCGTTGGCTTCAAACTGATGCCTGGTGATAACGTTTTGCCCTTTGCCCAGCCGAATGCCCCAATTTTGAAGCGGGCAGGCTTCATGACGAAACATTTGTGGGTCACGCCTTACCATCCTTTGGAAAAGTATCCAACGGGCGATTATCCAAATCAGCATCCGGGAGGCGAAGGCTTACCCAAATGGACGCAGGCAAATCGGGCGATCGACAATACGGATATTGTGGTTTGGTATACTTTCGGACATCATCACATTCCGCGTCCTGAAGACTTCCCCGTTATGCCCGTCGCTTATTCTGGATTTACGCTCAAACCAATTGGCTTCTTCGATGCAAATCCGGCGTTAGATGTGCCACCCTCCGCAAAAAATGGGATGTGTCATCAGTCGTAAATAATGGAGATAATCACGGTGGGCAGTGCCCACCCTACATCCTGATGAGGTGATTTGTTATGCAAACGCCAGCCCTTGAATTCAATGCCACTCTGGACAAGTTTCTCGAACTTCCGGAGACTAAACTAACACATCATCTGTCACAGGATGGCTAGAAGAATAAATGGCTTTCTGGTTGGATGTTCACTTCCATCGGTACGGCTTGGGGTTCAGCCGAAAGAGCAAACAGAACTGCATCAGCCGCCGTTTCAGGACGAAGCATTTTGGAGCGATCGACTTTCAGACTAACGTTATCCCAGAAAGGAGTATCAATTCCCCCAAAATAAAACAGCGTAAATTTAATCCCAAACCGTTTTAGTTCATCTGCCATGCATTTACTAAAGCCGACAACACCATACTTTGAAGCGCAATAGGCGGCTGCCATTGCCATCGGATGCTTGCCCAAAATTCCAATCACATTGCAAATGTGACCCGCTTTATTTTCTTTCATCACATTTGCGGCGGCTTGGCAGGTATAGAAACTCCCCTTCAAATTCAAATCCAGCATAGCGTCAAGATCGGCTGGTTCAAGCTTATTGTATTGCTTCAATATCCCTGCTCCAGCCGCATTCACCAAGACATCGATCTTGCCAAATTGAGCAACCGCTTTTTGCATCAACACTTCCACCTGAGCCGGATCGGTGATGTCAGTGGGAATATTTAGTACCTTATTGCCATCCATTTCAGGAAGTTGAGCCGCTAACGATGTCAGCCGATCGCCATCTTTCGCCACCAGCACCAGGCTAGCTCCTGTAGGTGCTAATTTTTGAGCAAGAGTAGACCCAATCCCACCTGTTGCGCCAACCACCATCACAACCTTATCCCGCATCTTTACATTTCTTAATACATCTCCCACTATCATAAACGAATCCGCGTTTAAAGCGATTCTCAATTGCGCCCGATGCACCTACAGCCGTTTCCCCTTGCATAAGCCACCCATCCACCCATCCACCCATCACCCATCCACCCATCCACCCATCCACCCATCCACCCATCCACACGCA
>JAAUSF010000159.1 GCA_012033255.1 Cyanobacteria bacterium RU_5_0 | reverse complement strand
CGGCGACCAGCGAGGATGCCCACCCAACCCCAGGGCAACCACGCAGGGATTGCCCCAACCCCACGAATCCATCACCAGAAAATTGACAGGTGCAAATCGTTTCATCCCATTCTTCAGCGATGCCAACCTTAAAAGAGAATGTCTTCTTCAAACGATCTGTGCAACAAGCTACCGTAGAAATAAACTTATATCGATAGATTGTGTTCTGTGGTACTCCATCGGGTGGTTGCCACATCGTCCTGCTGCCTGAAGAGGTTTCAAAAAATGTTGGAGTCGTATCGTAAGCATGTTGCAGAGCGATCGGCGTTAGGGATTCCTCCCTTGCCCTTATCTGCGGACCAAACATCTGAATTGTGTGAGCTATTAAAAAATCCCCCGGCTGACGAAGAAGACGCATTGTTGGAGATGTTGGTCGATCGCGTCCCTCCGGGTGTGGATCAAGCGGCATATGTCAAGGCGGGGTTTTTGACGGCGATCGCAAAAGGTGAAGTGACCAGTCCACTTGTGTCCCCCAACGATGCGACTGAGCTTCTAGGCACGATGATTGGCGGTTACAATGTCCAATCGTTGATTGACTTACTGCAATCGTCTGATGTTGAGATTGCCTCCACTGCGGCGATCGCCCTCAGCAAAACTCTGCTTGTCTACGATGCGTTCCATGATCTGTTGGAATTGTCTGAGAGTGGCAACTCCTATGCCAAGCAAGTGATCACCTCTTGGGCAAATGCGGAATGGTTCACGAGTCGTCCAGCGTTACCAGACGCGATCACGCGGATCGTCTTCAAAGTGCCTGGAGAAACCAACACGGATGATTTGTCTCCGGCACCCCTCGCGACCACTCGCCCGGATATTCCGCTTCATGCGACTGTGATGCTGGAAACGCGGATGCCAGAGGGATTAGAGACGATCGCCGAACTGAAGAAGCAAGGCTATCCTGTCGCCTATGTTGGGGATGTGGTAGGAACCGGATCATCCCGCAAATCCGCTACGAACTCGGTACTTTGGCATATCGGTGACGATATTCCTCATGTTCCTAATAAACGAACAGGCGGATTTGTGTTGGGTGGCAAGATTGCGCCGATTTTCTTCAACACAATGGAAGACTCAGGGGCACTGCCGATCGAATGCGATGTCACCCAAATGAATACAGGAGACGTGATCACTCTTTATCCCTACAAAGGTGAAATCACTAATCAATCCGGTGAAACTATTTCTACGTTCACCCTCAAACCAGTGACGATTTTGGATGAAGTTCGGGCGGGTGGACGGATTCCCCTGCTAATTGGACGAACGCTCACCGACAAAACTCGTGCGGCGATCGGGCTTGAACCCAGTCCTGTCTTTACCCGTCCTCAAACGCCAGAAGACACGGGCAACGGCTTCACACTGGCACAAAAAATGGTGGGGAAAGCCTGCGGTCTTCCCGGTGTCCGTCCGGGTACTTCCTGCGAACCTGTGATGACAACCGTGGGTTCTCAAGATACCACAGGACCGATGACCCGCGATGAGCTAAAAGAACTCGCTTGTCTAGGGTTCAGTGCCGATTTGGTGATGCAGAGCTTCTGTCACACCGCCGCTTATCCGAAGCCCGTAGACATCAAGACGCACAAGGAACTGCCTGATTTCATTCATCAGCGTGGCGGAGTTGCCCTGCGTCCGGGAGATGGCATCATCCACTCGTGGCTGAACCGAATGCTGCTGCCTGATACCGTTGGCACAGGCGGCGATTCTCACACGCGCTTTCCGCTTGGCATCTCCTTCCCGGCGGGTTCTGGATTGGTGGCGTTTGCGGCGGCGTTAGGGGCAATGCCGTTGGATATGCCGGAATCTGTTCTGGTGCGCTTCACGGGTAAACTGCAACCGGGTGTGACATTGCGCGATATTGTGAATGCGATTCCCTATGCCGCTATCCAACGAGGACTGTTGACCGTCGAGAAGCAGAACAAGAAAAATATTTTTTCCGGTCGCATCGTGGAGATGGAAGGGCTGCCCGATCTGAAGCTAGAGCAAGCCTTTGAGTTGACGGATGCCACGGCAGAACGATCGTGTGCTGGCTGCACGATCAAACTTAGCTCAGAGACGGTTTCAGAATATTTGCGATCGAATGTTGCCCTGCTCAAAAACATGGTTGCTCGTGGTTATGGCGATGCCCGAACCATCCTGCGGCGAGTTCACAAAATGGAAGAATGGCTAGCGAATCCAACTTTAATGGAAGCCGATCCGGATGCTGAATACCAGGAGATGATTGAGGTTGACTTGGATCAAATTAAAGAGCCGATCGTGGCGGCTCCCAATGATCCAGACAATATCAAACTGATGTCTGAGTGTGCAGGCGATCCCATCCATGAAGTCTTCATTGGGTCCTGCATGACCAACATCGGTCACTACCGCGCCGCCGCCAAAGTGCTAGAAGGAGCGGGCACTGTCAAAGGGCGCTTGTGGATCTGTCCGCCGACTCGAATGGATGAGAAGCAACTGCGCGAAGAAGGGTATTACGGTATCTTTGCCGCCACCGGAGCCAGAACTGAGATACCGGGATGCTCTCTCTGTATGGGGAATCAGGCACGAGTTGCCGATGGGGTCACGGTCTTCTCGACTTCTACTCGCAACTTCAACAACCGCATGGGGAAAGATGCCAAAGTTTACCTCGGCTCAGCAGAACTAGCCGCAGTCTGTGCCCTCTTGGGTCGAATTCCCACTGTCGAGGAGTATATGGCGATCGTTACCCAGAAAATCGATCCGTTTGCGGCTGATCTCTACTGCTACCTCAACTTCGACCAGATTCCTGGTTTTGCCGATGAGGGACGGATGATTCCGCTAGAAGAAATGCCGAAAATCGAGGATATTTTGGGAATGCCAACCGCCGCTCGATAGGTTTTGCATATTACAGCAATTTCCAAATCAATAAACCCCAAATCGTAGGGTGGCATTGCCCACAACGCTTGATCAATGGAGCGTTTTATGGATCTGATGGGCACTGCCCATCCTACTGGAAATCGCTGTAAGAGCCGCTCCGAACACCCATTTTGTAGGTGGGCACTGCCCACCCTACTGAAGGCGATCGATATTCACACCTTGCTGAGATCGTAAGCATTGCTTATCCTGAACAAACGAGCTTAAGATCACAGACTATGGCGAAGCAAAAGAAGCATAACCTCAAATGGATCAAAGAAACCCTTAACCTAAAGGATGATCACCATTGGCAGGCTACCCCTGGCTACAAAATCTTCGTTGCCGATCGTGGGGCTGTGCGGTTTGAGGTGCCTCAAGATTGGATTTTTGAGCCTGACACAAAATCGTTCAAGTTTCTTGATGGCGAACCCCCCGATGACAATTGCCGTTTGGAAGTCTCGTTCAACCGCTTGCCCCCTGCCGACTGGACACTCTTTCCCCTCGCGAAAGTGTTGAGAGAGGTTGTAGAACGCGATGAACGAGAAATTCTTTCTAAAGGCGAGATTGTCACAGTCAAACGTCAAACGGCTCGCATTGTCTGGACAGAATTTAAGTTTCTAGATTCCCAAGAAAACCGAGAAGCCTATTCTCGCATCTGCATTGGTCTAGGCTCTGGTATTCAATGTTTAATCACCTTCGACTATTGGGTGGATGATGCCGATCGCCTTATCCCTGTGTGGGATGTGGTGATGCGATCGCTCACCCTCGGTCTGTACATTGGTGATCCTACGAAAGGAACTGCCTTACCTGATTGACACGCATCAGCTTGGTGGATTCAACCAAATTATCCTGAATGCAAAATTCTTTTATTTTTTTTGTTCCCAACCCAGGGCTTTAGCAATCTGGATTGGCAGCATCACCGGATTGAAAGGTTTGGCGATCGCTTCTACAACCCCAAACTGAGCAAACTGTCTTCGCTCGATCAAGTAAGTTTTCGCCGTTAGCACCACAACCGGAATCGATTGCACCATTGGATTCAACTGAAGCTGTCGCAACACGGCAAACCCGTCCATTCCTGGCATCATCAAATCAAGGACGATCGCATCTGGCTGTTCTTCCGCCGCCTTGATCAAGCCTTCTCGACCTGATGCTGCCTCCAAGACATCCCATCCTCCCAAATCTCGTAGACAAGCCTGTACTACCTCGCGGACATTGGCTTCATCGTCAATCACTAAGATCTGTCTGGTGGACATTGCCACCTCCGTAGTGTTCATAGGTAGATGGGAAGAATAGGGGGATGGGGGAATGTAAAGATGAAGAATGAAGGATGAAGAATGAAGGATGAGAGATCAGGTTTAATGTAGGTTGGCGTAATCTACAAACTTAACAATTGAAATTAAGGATTCAAGATTCAGTTTCGACCCTTGGCACCTTGTTCTCTATTTTTATCCTTCATCCTTCCCCTGGATCTACCCGCAAGTTTCCGCACGAGTCACTTGCTCTAGTGCGAAGCAATCACTAGTGGGGTGAAGGGTGATTCGTTGCTGACGAATCCTACCAGACTTTGGCAATGTTAGGGTAAGGATATTGTGGTTCAGTTGTGCCTGCACAGCTTCGGGATGCACAGCGATCGGCAGGGGAATGATGTTTTGGAAATAACCAGGGCTGAAAAACCCCTCTACTTCTGCCTGCCTGGGTTTGCCTTTGATTACAGCCGTCTCTGGAGAAATCTGAATCGCTAAGTCTTCAACTGGCGTATCCGGAATCTGAATACAGAGAATCACATTAGCGTCAGTTTCCCGGATCTTAATTTCCGAGATCCAGGTTCTCTCATCACTCCCAATCCAAACAGTCGATTCATAGCTGGTGTGGAGCAGTTCAACTAGAGCATCTTGGATTTGCTGATGCAATGTTTCCAAGGTATGTAAAGACTGCCAGTTCATCGAAACCATAGTTTTTCCTGGTGTTCAACAATGACATAACCATCTGCTTTTGGGTGAGCGATTGTGCAGTGGCTTTCAGTGTCTAGCCTAGACAAAGAAAATAAAGAACCAATAAAGAAATTGCAGAAATAGGTGGAGGAGGGAGAGATAATCTGCGAGTTGCATCTTCTAACAAGACAGGGTGAGCTATTGCCCACCCTCGCCGTTCAAAACTAGAGAATTTCGGTGAGCAGGGTTGTCTCACTCGCCAGGTGGTTTATCGGACGGAGGAACAAGCTTCTCCCATGCTGCTTTAGCCGCTTCAGAGAATCGATCGCTTAGTTCCGTCACTTCATTCACCAGAGCTTGCCAGTTTTTCTCAGCTTCTCCCTGAAGTTGTTGAGCCGATTTTTCGATTTGATCTTTGTCGAACAGTTTGTTTTGTTCGATCGCCTCTCGTGCCTGCCGGATTAGCTTCAAGTAAGCTTCACGGGTGAAATCTCCCGCCGACTTAGCTAAGTCTTCAGCCGAATGAGCCTCGTCTTGAGCGCGTTTGCGAATCGCTTCAATTAAGGCTTTTGTCTCGCGCTTCACTTCATCTGTTTCTCCTGGCATTTCAGCTTCCACGATCGCATCAGTCTGATTCACTTCCACGATCGCGGAAGTCTCAGGCGCAGAGGTTTCTGGAGTATTCAGTTCAGGACTCATGGGTTAATCCTCCATCAAACTTTACGTAGGTTAACGTACTTACAGTGAAATACAAAGACTCAGGAAGCACAATTATTCTCTGATTTGGGCATTCTGATTGGACAGAATTAGAAGCCAACAGAATTCCACCTGTAAATTTTCTGTTGATATATGGCGTGGTGTCGGGGCAATCCCGGCGGGGTTGCCTTGGCAGAGGACAGACACGTCGGTCGGTCCCTACCGGGGCAATCACATTGGTCGGTCCCTACCGGGGCAATCACGTCGGTCGATCCCTACCGGGGCAATCACATTGGTTGATCCCTACCGGGGCAGACACGTGAGTCTGCGCCGACCGATTGCAAAACCAGTAAAAGATTTACAGGTGAACAGAATTTGGCTGACTTGCCTCCCTCATCCCCTCATCCCCTCATCTACTTATCTACTTATCTACTCATCCCCTCATCTACTCATCTACTCCCTCTACCCGCTCAATATACTGACTTTCCATCAAAAACGCTCCCTTCGTGAAACGAACACCCCAATAGCCACCAGGTCGTCTATCCATCACCACGCCTTCCTCGCCCAACCGAATGACGTTAGGCGGACGTAACATCGGCATGGGTTCTGCGGTTTTGACATAGGGAGGCAGGGCAATCACGCGCACCCGATCGCCCATCGAAAAGTCTTTCGTCTCAGATATATCAGACATAGAACCAGGGAGCAGGACATAGGACTGTAATACCTACACCCTACACCCTATGCTTTACCTCCTTCTAGTGCTTTGTCAAGTCAGATTTGATGGGTAATTAATGGGGGGGTGGGGCGTTGTCCTCACGCAGGGGTTCACTCCTGCACTCCGCAAAACAAAAATGACAGACTACTAGGGAACTTGCCAAATTCGCTGATGATATTGCTCTGGCTCTGCGTAAGGATCGATCGCCTCATGATCAGGATTGTGGCTGTGGGAATGGCGATGATCAGGATTGTGCGAATGGCTGTGGGAATGCCCATGCGAATGTTCATGTCCATTGGTGGCGATCGCGGCTAGTCGAAATTTGCACATTTCACAGTTCATCTGGACTTGCCCTAGCTGGGTTTCAATCTCTCGTTCTCGCAAGACTTGGAAGAGATGCGGATGCAGCCCCATTTCTGGTAAACAAACCATCGAGAGATCTGGATGTTGCTCTTGCTGCTGAGCGGTAATGTTGAAAATCTTTTTGACTAATGCGCCTGTGAACAGAAAGTAGGGCAACACGATGATCCGTTTGGGTTCATAGAGACGGGCACGACGAAAGCCTTCTTCCATTCGAGGATGAGTGATCCCGATGAAGCAGGTTTCGACCGTTTGATAGCCACTTCCTTCCCAAAGCACTCGTGCCATTTTGTATACATCTCCGTTGGCATCCGGATCGCTGGAACCCCGTCCAACAAAGAGCAAAATTGTATCACTGCGAGTAATCTCTTTCGGATTCCACTGCGGTTGATCCAGTGCGGCAAGGCGCGATCGCCACAGTTCCAGAATTCCAGGAGTAATCCCAAAGTGCCGCCCATAATAGAGTTTCAGTTGCGGATAGCGTTGTCTGGCGCGATCGAGTTCATTTGTGACATCAAACTTGTTGTGTCGTGCGGCAAACAGCAAGATCGGCAGTGCCGATAGTTCTGTATAGCCTTGCTGAATACACTGATCCACGCCTTGCTGAATACTGGGTTCCGTCAGTTCCAAAAAGCAGGGGATCACTGGACGGGAGCGATCGAGTGCTTGATAAGCCTCTGCAAAATCAAGTAACCCTTGCCGTCCATCAGCATCGCGGCTGCCATGTCCGATCAGCAAAACTGGGCGATTCAGGGGAAGAGGAGGAAGGTCGATCGAGGGTGTTGAAACTTGAGTTGAATCGATCGGGGAAAAATTTTCTGTTGGAATTGTCATTCGAGGATTAAACTCCGTCCCTGTGTATCGCAGGAAATAGAGTGAATAAGCAGCAGGCTAGTGTTCTGGCTTAGTCAAGGAAAAGGAAAAAAGGAAAAATTTGATTTCTATTTTTACCTTTTGCCTTTTCATCACAGTTGCGGCACAGCACCGGAGTCTCACCGGATTTTCCCAACGTGGCTACTGTTCACATTATGCCTCGTGATCTTATCCCATTGCCCGTTACGGTTGTCGGGTATTGGTCAATATCTACAGGGTTTGCAACGATCGCATAAATCGCTGGAGCTGCTGACTTTCTAGCTCTAAAACCCGACGGGCAAAATCATGATCTAGATCCAGGAAATCATCAAAGGTATCAACGGGAACTGCCAAAATTCGAGTTACTTTGCTATCCGCGATGATAGTATTTTTCGAGTTACTATGCGCCAATACTTCTAACTCATCCAGGGTTTGCCCCGGATGCAGCCTCTCCACTCGCACCTCGTCGTCCGGCAAAAAGAAGTGGATTTTAGCATCCCCCTCAATTAGCAGCAGCAATTCTCGACAGGTATCGCCCGCTTCTGTGATAACTTCGTTGGTGGAATAGGCTCTTACTTCAGCACGATCGGCAAGGGCAATTAATGTTTCATTGTGCATCCGGTAGAAGAAATCGCTGTTAAACAGATGTACCACTTTTTCTAGCATTGGAAATGCCGTTAAAGGTGGGTAAGGAGTCGATAACGATAGCAACAATTCAGCAGTTTCTCGAAGTAAAGACGAGTTTTGTTGACTGCGGCAATCGCGGGCGATCGCTTGGCATTGCTCAGAATTAAGATGGGCGATGATATAGAGGCAGGCGGTCTGAATCAGTGGATTTTGATCGTGGAGCAGGGGTTCAATATAGCTGAGGATTTCTTCAGCAGAATAATCGAGTGGGCAAACGCTCGATTGACCTTGCAGGGGAGTCAAATACTGCAAGAATTCTGGAGGGAGACGATCGCGCCAATTTTCAGCTTCTAAAAGGTCTGCTAAAACTGCTGGTGACAACTGTCCTAAATGCTGTGCCAGTGGGATGGCAACCGGATCATTTTGGAGTGTTTCTAGCGTTGTCAAAATCGTTCGTACCATCAATTCTTTCTTGTGATGAAGGCTCTCTTTCAGCAGCGTTAATACTGACTGATGCTCTCGTAGCATGGGTTGATTCAACGCGCGGTAACAGGAAATTAGAGCAGGTAATTGGGACAGCAAAAATTCGGCTCGACGAGTATTTCCAGCATCAGGAGAAAGTCCACTTAAAATCCAGGTTTCTTCTTGACTCGTGATGGAATATTGGCGACGCAAGGCGCGAATTTCGGCTGAATTTTGCTCTAATAAAGAATCAAAAGAATTGCTCACGGCGCTATCAGGCTGCTTGCTTTGCAGTAGCATTAGCCGCTCTAGCGATTTGCGGTAGCCACTTAAACGAATCTGATTTTCTAAACTGCGTTGGCGATCGGGATTAAGCAATTCCGGATCTTCAATGCCCAATTCTTCTAATACATCCCGGTGTTCATCATCCATAATCCCCAATTCCTGGCGCATCTGCTGCAAGACTTCTAAACTGCTGGAATAGTTGACGTAGCCTTCCTCCAACGCTTCTCGCACAACTCCCTTATAGGCTTCGTGCCGTTTCTCTCTAGTGAATCCGGGCAAAACTTTTGCCAAAATATACACTTCATGAGTGTTTAAATCGGTTAGAGAACGCCCTTCTAAAAACTGTGAAACGTTAAGCTGTAACTTCTCCAACTGCTTGCGGAAACGACTTGCCAAGCTTTCACGAGAATATAGCTCAGGACTGCGTCGCCAAGTTTGATAGACCCAGAGCGTACTGAGTGATACAAGACCCAGTTCGTAGGTATATTGCACCCACAATGGCAGTAATTGAATTAAAGGACGACCACCAAAGATGAAGAAGAAATTGAAAATTCCAAACGTGCAAAGGGTAAAAATGCGGTGTCGAATGATCTCTGAAGTTAGGTTTGAATAATGACGACTATAGACTTTTGTCTGTTTTTCAACCCAGTGACCTAACTGATAGCCGATCGCCGTGAAGCCACCCAGCGTGAGAGGAACCGCAATCAGTTTAGGAATATTAATTGCTTGACCAAACAGATAGAATCCAGGACTAAACAAAGATGCCAGTTGATCAGGTTGCCGCGCCCATGCGCCTGAAAAGTAATAATCCCAACTGCCTGCATATAGATAGTAATAAACAAAATAGCCAATCACTAAACCGACATAACCATACCGCAGAAATGATTCTTCTGGTTTATTCAACCCATCCCAATATACCCGTTCAGAATCAATATCAATACAGGGATTTTGGCAAGCAACACAAGCACTTTGCTCTTTACCATCAGGCAATATCGTGCGGCACATTGATTGAGTAATCATCTGGTCACTCATATGTGCTTTGCTGCTAAATAGCCCTCCCGGTTCGCTATAAATTCGCTGCACTGGAGCCATTGGACAGAAATAATTACACCAGGATTTACCGCCATACAAATATCCGACTGTAATAGCAGCCGCGATCGTCAACAGCAGCCATAGTGCCAGAATCAGGCGATCGGCATTAAAAAACAAAATCCGTCCACATAACCCAACAAACAGCCAGCCAAACTGAACATAAGAATAGTTTCTACCCAACCAGGAATCAGGCTTCACTTTTGCCAGTTCATATCGAACTTTACCCGTCTTCGGATTTTCCCGCTTGAATTGCCGTTGCCAGCCTAATGCACGGGGAATTTGAGACAGAAAGGACAGAGGACAAATGCGTCGCCATACCTCATGTCCAAACACCAGCAGGATAAAGATTGCCGCAGGTACGATCGCGCCCCAAAATAGAGTCGTGCCGAGAGGATAGGGTTGTTCAACTAAACACTGTCCCTGTACCGAAATGCAGGTATCCGACAACCGCAAAGGACTCCAATGATTGGGTTCTGTGAACGTCGGAGTCCAAGGATCGTAGAACAAAGATGCAATGATCAAAAGCCATGCGATCGTTATGACCCAGCGAATCCAGTGCATTCGCTGCTCAGATAGCCGTGCAAACATAAATTAAATCTTTCTAAGGATTAAGTCTCTATTTGCATCCTAGACAGTCTGAGCCAAAGATAGTTGTTCTTCAGCATTAGTATTTCTTAGCATGATCATTAGAAACTGCCCTGCTAAATTCAGGTTCATTTAAGCCCATTACCCGATTAGAGACTTCCAAATAAAAATCATTATTAGTTTCAATTTCTCAGATTAAAAATCCTAAGCACAGCAGGATGCCACTCCAAAAGTGAAGCGTAACTGCAATGAATTTGCAATTGCTGACGCGATCGGGTTTGTCATGATTTTCGCCCACATGATTGCAAAGCTTGAAGGCAGGCGGCAAACTGCCAAAAACGAGTAGCGTCCACACTGGAAAAACATTCAGTGCGACGAATAACCCCGTCAACCCAAAAATACTGCCACACCCCCAGGGCAAGAGTTGTGCGCCTCGAAGAGTGCCAATCCGCACGATCGGCGATCGTTTCCCAGCGGCAATGTCATCCTCAACTTGATGAAAATGGGAACAAAACAGAATGAGTGTCGTGCTAACACCCAAAATAATCGATGTGGCTAACCCTGTCGTTGACCAAGCCTGAGTTTGGCTGTAATAGGCAGCCGCGACCGCCAACGGACCAAAACTGAAAAAGCAGAGTATTTCGCCTAACCCCTGATAGCCTAAGCGAAACGGCGGCCCCTGATAGGTATAGCCCAAGACGCAGCAAAGCAAAATTAGCCCCAAGACCGTGAGATCTTGTTGCCATACTGCGATCGCGACAATCCCCCCAATCCCCAATGCCAAAAACAGAGTGGCGACCCAAAAGATCAACCGCTTGTTGCCTGTGAGATTGACCAGCGAGTGAAGTTTATTCCGATCGATGCCCGTCTCCGAATCAAACACATCGTTGCTTAAGTTCTCCCATGCCAGAATCAGAATCGCTGCCATCAAGAACGTGGAGAACACACCCAAATTAACCATGCCTGTGTCTGCATAGGCAACAGACGCGCCCAGGGCGATCGGCATAATCGCCACGCTATACATGGGTGGCTTGATCGCTGCCATCCATAGCTTTTTCTTTGCAGGTTGACTGATAGTTTGGCTAGCCGCTTGATTGGCAGTTGGATTCACAGATTGAGCATCGATCGTCATGAGCAATTCCTCAAGTGCGCTCTGGCTCAACAACTGTCGAGAACGCACATTACGTTAGCAACGCTCCATTATAAGTGCCATAGAACCTCTTCGGTAATGGGGAATGGAGAATGGGGAATTGACTCGATCGAGTAACTTGATTAGGACGTTGTTCCATGACAGGGTGTACGGAAAATCCAGTTAGTATTTAGTACATAAATACTACCTTCCAATCCTCCGTATTTTTGATGAAGATTTGCTTAAACTTTCAGTCTAATTTCCTTACCTAAGAGTAATACAGCGGAAAGCGATTCAGTATAACCCCCCACCAGAGGTAGGGCTGATTCATTCTCCTAAACATTTGCCGCTAAAGACTTAAAGCTCTTGGCTTATTCTCTCTATAGCCCTATCAAGGAGGGAAGCAATCGCCAAAACACAGAACTTAGGTGATTTCCGAAAAACAAACTACCACCGGAGGAGGGGCAACGGCATCCGTGCCCATCTGC
>JAAUSF010000158.1 GCA_012033255.1 Cyanobacteria bacterium RU_5_0 | reverse complement strand
GTCGTCCCATCAGCCAATGGACGGCGCAGGAGTTAGCCGATGAGATGGTCAAGCAGGGCATCGTTGCATCCATTTCGCCCCGTCATGTGGGGCGCTTACTCGAAGAAGCCACGCTCAAACCACATCATTTAAATGGACGTATAAATGGACGTACAAAGGAAAGGCACTGGCAGCCTAAAAAAGGGTGGATAAATTTATGCCGTAGACTACTAGTTTGTTAGATGCAGTGAATGCTGATGAAAAAAGTAGGAGGACTGAATTTATGTCTCACCTTCAAAAATTCGGTGGCATCGCTGCGTTTATAAACTTCGTCGTGGCGATCGCGACAATGGCTGTAGCGATCTTGCTGATTGGCTTCCCTGCAATCGCTGACCAGAATAAATTAGTAGAATTAGCAATTCACAACCCCGCACCGTTGCTGATCCAAGATGGGTTGAAGTTCGCCTCGGCAGCAATTTCCAGTGTTCTGATTTTGGCGTTAGCAAGCTATTTGCGTTGTGACACTTCAACCTTGCTCTCAGTTGCAACTGGGTTTGGCTTCTTCTCCGTTTTGTGCTTAGTGGGCAATGCAACTCTAAGTTTGTATACGATTTTCCAGGCAGCTACTTATGAACAGGCAACATCATTTGGTAATCAACTCAATAGCATCATTGGTATCCTTGCAGGGGCTGCAATTAGCCTAGACGGTTTGTGGTTATTGTTGGTGAGTTGGACAGCCCTTAAGAGCCAGCGTTTACCCAACCCCTTATGTTACCTGGGCATAGGAATGGGAGTGCTCAGTCTGGTGCCTCCTCTAGGGATAATTGTGTTGCTGCTGAGTATGGTATGGTCAGTGTGGGTAGGGCGAGTATTGTTGCAAGAAGAACCAGCGGTCTAACAACCCGGCTGGAGCGGACTGCCGGGAGATCTTGGCGGTGTTGCAAGGGTTGTTTGCAGCCGCTCAGCCGGAACGTTAGACCTCTGATTTTGTAATAGTACGGTTGTCAAGAATTGATCTTGATACACTGCTTTTGCTGAGTTATTACTATGCGTAAATCTCGGCATTTCTGTTGGCTTGCTAAAGGTTAAAGTTTGGCAGCAATTGATGCAAGAGCCTCCGACATGAAATCTATGAATACTTGAAGTTTTCCAGAGTGTTGGCGATGTTTTGGGTAAATTGCATACAGGGTCAAAGGTTCCGTAGACCATTCTTTCAAGACAGTTTTCAGCATCCCACGTTCCAATCCATCTAAGACCGTGAACATTGGCAAAAAAATCAAACCGAGTCCCGCGACAGCAGCTTGACTCGCAGCAAGGCTATTGTTCACCTTTAAAGATCCATCAACATGCACTGACACTGTTTCATGACCTCGCCAAAAACTCCACTCATGGGGCGATCGCGCCAGCGTGTAAATCACACAATGGTGCTTCTTCAGATCCTCTGGCGATTTGGGTTCGCCATACTGCTTCAGATATGCCGGTGATGCACAAACGACTCGTTGAATATCGCCGATTCGATGTGTGACCAGACTGTTATCGTTGACCAATCCGCCCCCTCTGATCCCCACATCAAACCCCTCCTCAATGAGATCCACATAGCGATCATTGAGGATGAGTTCGATCCGCATATCTGGATAAATTAATTGAAATTGATAAATCGCTGTTGCTACATGGGTTAAACCCAGAGACATGGGTGCTGTCACGCGAAGCAGTCCGTGAGGTTTGACTGAGAGATCGGAAACAAATTCTTCAACACGTTCCAGTTCATCCAGAATAGAGGAAACTCGCTGAAAATAGAGTCGTCCTGCTTCAGTCAAGTTCAAACGTCTGGTTGTCCGATGGATTAACTGGGTTCCTAGTTCTTTTTCCAGTTCCTGGACATTTTTACTGACAGATGCATTTGATAAGTTCAGAGCGTCTGCTGCACGGCTAAAACTCTCGAACTCGACGACCCGTCTAAAGACGTTCAACGCAATTAATTTGTCCATAGACAATCACTTACCAAATAATCCATCTCACCCGCTATATTATCCACTATAGGTGAAAAGTTATTCAACTAAATCAGTCTTTATCATTCTTGAGCGAAGAGTTATGGTCAAAGTATGCGCTTCAAGCTGTGATAACCCGAAGCGCGGAGGAACTATGAATCAAGCACAGGTCTATGCGATGGATAAACCAGTTTACGGCATTGAATATTTCGCGATTGTTGATCTGCTCAAGCGATATTACGACGCTTTATATCGTTGTGATACAGCTCTTTTGGCAACCGTATTTCATGCCAGTGCACAATACTTCACTGCATCTAGCGGCGAACTATTGCATCTTGATATGCATTCCTATTTCCCAATTGTTGAGCAACGAATTTCTCCAGAATCCTCCGGTGAACCCTATTTGTTTTCAATCGAATCGATCGAGTTCGCAGGGGCTGTAACTGCGATCGCCCGAATGCGTTGTTCCATGCTAGGCAAAGATTTTATTGATCTCCTCACCCTCATTCAGCTTGAGGGCGAATGGAAAATTATTGCCAAAGTCTTTCACTACACGAGCCATGCAGACACGGCAATACTGCCAACAAGCCAGAATTAGCGGGAGGTCAAACCATGCCCTATGTGAACATCAAAATCACTCGCGAAGGCGCAACAACCCAGCAAAAAGCTGAACTCATCAAAGGTGTAACAGAGCTTTTGGTGCGTGTTCTCAATAAGACACCTGCAACAACATTTGTCGTCATTGATGAAGTTGCAACTGAAGATTGGGGTGTTGCTGGAGTGCCTGTGAAAGAATTTCGGCAAGGCATTCAGCAACAATCACACTGAAAAATGTCATCTAGACAGTCAAATCTTTGAACCAAATTGGAGGTAGATAGCATGACAACTCAGACTGTAATTATCACGGGCGGTGCAACTGGCTTAGGTTATGCCATTGCTGAAGCATTTTTGCACAATCAGGCGAATGTGATATTGAACGGGAGAACATTCTCAAAGCTTGAAATGGCGGCTCAAAAACTCGATCGACCCGATCGCATCCATCTTGTAGCAGGTGACATTACCGATCCGACGTTTGCTCTAAAACTGGTTGATGAAGCTGTTTCCAGGTTTGGTCGAGTGAATGTGCTCATTAATAATGCTGGGATCTTTGCGATCAAACCGTTCACTGAATATGGTATTGGTGAGTTAGACCAATATCTAAACTACGTTCGCGGTACTTTTGCGCTCACCCAGGAAGCCGTCAAGCAAATGCGCTTGCAAGGAGATGGTGGCGCAATTATCAACATTGGGACGATTCTCACATTCCACGCTAGCCAGTCAATTCCTGCTTCAGCACCGATTATGGCGAAAGCCGCAATTACAGCGATGGCGAAAAACCTATCCTTTGAGTTAGCCGAGGATAGGATTCGGATCAACACGATCGCGCCTGGGATTGTACCAACACCACTTCATGGTGAACTGACCCAAGAAACATTAAATTATTTAGATCGGCAGCATCCCCTGGGTCGGGTTGGCACACCCAAAGATATTGCCGATGCCGTTCTATATTTGGCAAATGCAAGCTGGGTAACGGGGGTGATCCTCCCGGTGGATGGTGGTATTGCGGCTGGAGGAGATGGCTTTAACAATCGCCAGCAAGCAGCTTAAGTTGCTGTCCAGAAGCAGTCTCATGCACTTTCTGTACTAACCCCTTCGGTGCAGAAAATGCATGAGATCAGACAGTCCAACAGCTAAAGGCGTAAATCTGTCTAACAACGCCCATGCACACCGACCGCCACAATGTAATCGGTTATGATGCAGAGGTAGTCTGCGGCGGGTGATGGGCACCGTTAGCTGGCTCCGCATCAAGGTCTTGCACTCGTGATTGCAGGCGATCGACTTTTTCCGAAACGTCCATCGCGCGATCGGAGCAGGCATGAGGTGGGGGTGATTGGGTGTTTTGCAAGGTTCCAGAAGCGATCGGGGGTGGCAGTCGGTGCCGCGATCGGAGGTGAGGGATGAGTCAGGGACAGTCGGCGATCGACAGCGACAGCCAGCTAACAACCCGGTTGGAGCGGACTGGTAGAGGCGATCGCGGTTGCAGCAAAGGTTATCGACAGCCGCTCAGCCGGAACGTTCGATCGCTGCAATTCGAGGTGTTGGAGGTAAACTGCATTGATGTATCACATAGCTATGCGCTTGAGAACAATAGGAACTCTAGTCGTGTTCATTGCGACAAACCTTGCCTGGATGGTGTCGTCAGATGTTTATGCTCAAGAAACTGAGCTACCTGTTGGCACTCCTACAGAGACAGTTGACACCCCAAACTCACCAATTGATAACTTCTGGTCTTGGGTTGCCAATCCAGATGAAATAGCACCTGGAACCGAGTATCGTGTCGTCAAGGATGAGCAGGGCAACATCATTGCTGTTTTCAGCCATCTTGTTGTAGTTCCTGATTCAGGTGTTCTCCCGCGTGGACGTCAACCTCGGCGATTAGTGGTTCTCTGGAGTCAAGATTCTATTCGAGCCTACACATATAGACCAGAGTGCGATCCCTCTGGTTTCAGTATTGGAGTTGACTTCGGTCAGGTTCAGGTAGGTCAAGATTCAACTGCTATTGGTGGTTCTGATGTTGTAAATAGTTCAACCACAAGATGTCGTGTCAGCGAAGTACGTTCACTTGAGTCTCTCGAAATAGAAATGGGGAGGAGACAAATCTTTACTCTCAATAGAACTGGCAATAGCAATCCGAACACTCTACCAACATCCTCAAGTCCTTTAGCTCTGGCATTACAGGTTTTTGGCTTTTCCGATTCAAGTTTTTACTCAGATGATACGAGAGAGGAACTTGCAGATGTCAGGGCTGATGTTGGTGAACCTGAAATGGCGTTGCTGAATAAAGGGATGATTATGCCCTCATACAAACGTGAGCGAGACGCTCACACTCCCTTCAAGCCGATCGTCTAAACCAGTGCGAGCATCTTGCTCGCGACTAATTCATCCCCAAGATCAGCAACGCCCCTGAAATTTTTGAAGTGTTTCCAGTGGATGAAGAATTAGCTATGGCTTTTTCGGAGTTTTCTCCGGGAGTTCTTCTTCAGCCTGGACAACAAGTTTCTGATGTGCCAGTCCTTGTTTTACGTCTTCCAAATCGATCGACAGCCAGTATTGACTTGTACAATGTTGCATGGCTTAGGCAATTGTACCAAGAGTCTCAATAGAGGAAGATAAACGGTATCTTGTTGCTAAAATCAGTCTATAACCGTTTGCTTTGAGGCAGAGAACAAAAGGCAATGAGCTACAGAGATATTATTACGATTGAACCTGGTAAACGTGGTGGCAAGCCCTGCATTAGAGGTATGAGAATCACGGTGTATGACGTTTTAGAGTACCTTGCTTCAGGAATGACACATCAAGAAATCCTCCAGGATTTTCCATACCTGACCGAGGATGATATTCTTGCTTGTCTAAGTTACGCTGCTGACCGGGAAAAATCACTGCTACTTGTAGAAGCTTGAAACTGCTTTTTGACCACAATCTCTCGCCGTCACTAGTGAATCACCTTCAAGATCTTTATCCTGACTCAAACCACCTTTATCGCTTGGGACTTGACCAAGCTCCAGATCTTGAAGTTTGGGAGTATGCACGTCGAGAAGAATTTTTAATTGTCACAAAGGACGCTGATTTTAGTGATTTGTGCTTGTTGCGCGGCTTTCCACCAAAGGTAGTTTGGCTTCGGCGTGGTAATTGCAGAACTTCAGATATTGCTGAGATTTTGCGTAATCGTTTTAACGACATTGAGAATTTAAATGCTGATCAATCGCTTGGTGTACTCACGTTGTTTTGAAACCTTTCCAGTCGAAGCGGTCGAACACTGCGTTGGAGCCGACCGTATCAAGATTATCTGTGGGAATCAAGGGTTGTCTACGGCGGCTCAACTCAGCCGTTAGCTTGCAAGCTCCAGAGGTGACGCTCTTTCCGGGAACTTTCACCCCGAAAAGTTCAGGTTCGGTTCAGGTATCGGTGGGAGTGCGATCGCCCCCAACAAAGGTTAAGTTCGTTCAGGTTTGTGTCTCCATTCCCAGTCCCAGATTGTTAACGGTGAGATGGAAAGATTCAGTTTTTGCAGGGAGTTTTCAGAGTGAAAAGTTCCGAGAGATGTTAGGGGGCGATCGCTTGAAAGTTTCTGCCCGTGAAGATAAACTGCGATCGCGGCAAGCTAACAATTCAAAGCGCATGTATTTAACGATCGTGAAACCTTGGGGCAGGTTATACAAGCGATTATCGAAAGGGGAGAACGAACGGGAGCAGATGACGAAGAGGATGATTACGAACGGTACGGACTCTACTTTTCTGAGCCGATCGGCTACATAATTAGAACAGACGGGAGCCAAGCTCCTCTTTACTACGGCGAGATCAAAATTGTGAAAACAACAGGTGAGTATCATGCAATCCCACGCACCAGCCCTCGCAGAACAAGCTAAAACCTGGAAATTCCTGGAACTTTGGGTTGATCCAGTTCTTTTCCCACCTAAGATTCTCATGCTGGTGGGTGATCAAGATGGCAGTTGCCGTATTTTTAATCCTGCATTGGACTATAAACTCGTTGTCAGTCACTCCAACTATGAAGCTGCCCAAGAATGGCTTCTCGAAGATGAATATGAACGAGTGAAGGGGCAACTTTTAGCTGAAGAAGTTTTTTAGTAGAAACGCCGCATAACAATTCAAATGCAGCGGACGGACGAGAGATCTTGGTGGCGAAGCATAGGTAATCTGCCGCCGCTGAACACGACCGTTGTGCTGCTTCAGTTACAGGTTGTGGCAGCAGTTTGAAACTTGTCTGTGAGCGTCTAAATTTAAGTTATCTTAGCACTTTGTTAATCTGAGTAGCGCTAGTGACTGAACTCTTGTTGTGTGACGTGATGAAAATGTAAGTGATTGTGAGAATTTTGGATAATTGTACTGGGTGAATGAGAGTGCTTATGGTGTTCGTCGTGCGTGTGAAGATGTTTATGCCACAGTCCGCTATTTAGATGGATTAAGTGATTTGGCTTGAACGCTAAACACACGATCGCCAACAACACAAAACCCATTAAACTACTATAGAAAAAATTCTGGGTTGGAAAATGGCTGACCAGCAAACCAGCCAGAGGATAAGAAAAACCCCACCATAGATGACTCCAAGCGAAATGAGCGCCGTAGACTCGTCCTTGAACTTCAACAGCAACGCGATCGGCAATTAAAGTTTGAGTTGGAACATTGACTAGCGTTTGTCCAATTCCCGCGATCGCCCACAACAGTAATAACCCACTCAGATCAACTCGATTGGCGGGTAATAAAGCCATTGTGATCAGAACTGCTCCAATGCTGGTCAACAAAACGGGGCTGATTTTCTACTGAGTATGACCCAACCCAACAGATGCTAGCGTCGCCCCAATGCCAAATGCTGCCATCACCCAGCCGTATTCAACCTTGCCAAAATTGAGCGTACCTTGAACATATCCAACGGTATTGACCAGAATTTCTGCACCTGCGATCGCCGCGATCAATTGCAGTGCCAGCGCATAGCGGATCGGTGGGTCAAGCCAAAGACACTGGGTTCCAGTGCGAATATCTTGCACGGTTCTATTCAGAGTTCTGGCGGTTTGTTGGCTCTGATTGACCATCAATGCTCCAGGCAACCGGGCGATCAAGATGGCGGCAATCAAAAAGGTGATGCCATCTAAAAAGAAAACCTGTCTCGTGCCTACAAATGCCGCGATGCTGCCTGCCAAACCAGGCCCTAAAACACTGAGTAGCTGGTAAGTTGCACTGGATAGCGCGATCGCTGGTGAACGCTCATCTTCAGTTGTGATGAGTGGAATTGTGGCAGTATAAGTCGGCGTGAAGAAGGCGTAAAACACATTGAGTGACAGCACAATCGCATAGATTTGCCAAACCTGAGTGACAAGAGGCAGCAGACAGATAATGACCATCCGTGCTAGATGGGTTGTCATCATCAGTCGTTTGCGATCAACCCGATCGGCGATCGCGCCCGCAATGGGAGAGAGCAGAACAAATGCCATTACGCGCAGCGTCAGTGCCCCTGCTAAAACCGTTCCGGCTTGCTCTCCTGCTAGCTCAAACGCGAGTAGTGCGAGTCCTAGCCAGGTCAGCGAGTCTCCCAGGAGATTAATCGTTTGAGCCAGGTATAGTCTGGCAAATATCGGATTCTTTAATCCTTGTAGCCACTGAGGATATTGGTTCATCTGCTTATAGTTTTTAATTTTTTAAGGAGAGTTTCAAGCTTTTCGCTGGATTATTGTTTCTACTATATCCCCCCGGGGGGCATTTTGAGAGCAGTGAATTCGAGCGATATTGTCTGACAAGTGATGTAGGCGTATGGCAAAGATTCTGACGAAAAAGGGCCATTCGGTTTGAAACGCCTGTTTGAAGCTCACTCACTAAGCTCAAGCCTTTACCCACCTCCTCGGATGCCTTAGCCCTGGTCCGTCAACGCCTTTGGCACGTTCGCCTTTTTCAGTTGTCTACTCCTCAAACCGATACTGTAAATATTCCTCGCTCTCTCTTCAACTGTTGGTCTGACTTGCTTTGCTATGCTGTCTGATGGATAAAGTCGAGCTTAGAAACGTCATGTCTTCCTGAATCCGATACAAGCGATGCTGGTTAGGCGAGCCAGCCCAACCGGAAACGAGAAAAACTGAATGTGAGACAATCCTGCGTCGTGCATGAGCGCAGAAAGTTCTTCTAGGTTAAAGCAGCGATTTCCCCAATGCCACTGAATGAGTGTTCCAGGCAAGCTCGATCGAGTCACAACCAGAACCAATGGTGCACCCGGACAAAGGATTCTGACCATTTCCCGCAACCCTTGTGCTGGGTTAGGTAAGTGTTCCAACATGTGAGCACTCATGACCGCATCAAAGGCATCATCTGCAAATGGCAGGGTATTCACATCACTTTGACAAAGTTGATGCGAAACCTTAAATTGACTGAGTTGTCGATCTGCTTGGTTCAGCATCTCAACGGAAAGATCGACTCCGGTAATGTGGGCTGTTGAATTAATGGTTTGAGCAAATGCTAGGCTGAACGCTGCGGTGCCAATTCCGCAATCACAAAGAGTAATTTTGTCTTTCCAGTCAGGCAGAACATTAGCGGTTTTAATCAACTGCCATAACTTCTGATATGCAGCGCGATACCCCAGAAGACGAAGCTTTTGATGCCAACCAGAAGCAGCGCGATTATAGGTTTGGGAAAGTTGTGTCGTTGTGGGATACACTCGTTGAACTGAAACTTGCCACCATCCGATCGTCCATTCCATTGTGAAACCTCGTTGATGTGCGACGGTAGCTTCAAGGTCGCTCTCAAATTCGGTTTTATCCCTGACTCAAAGGATAGTTGAAAGGATAGTTTTGGAATGGTGGAAGGCGCAACGCTAGTACTCGGCGGCGGCTTACAGCCAGCGACGCACAGAAGCCTTATAGGGTAAGTAGTCCGACGGGAAGCGGGTCTCCAGGTAGTGCTCCTCTCGCGGAATGACCACAAACGACATCAGTGCCACTGCTGGCACGAGGGTGACGAGGAGCCAGAAACTGTTGACCCAGCATGCGATTCCGAATTGGAGCAGCGAGAAAGACAGATAGATAGGATTGCGGCTGCAACGATAGGGTCCCGTACACACGATCGTAGTGGTCGGACGATTGCCCCGAACGGGCGTGCCAGCGGTCAGAAACGAGCGAACCGCGTAAAAGAACAGAGCGACAGCGACAAGCACCATCGTGCTGCCAAGTGGTACGCTCACAGTACGGGACACGAGCCGCACCGGCCATGCGAAATGTAACAACAGACCCAGGGCGATCGCGCCCAGGTAGATCAAAGGCGGTCGCATAATCCCGGAGTTTGCGACTTCTGGCACCATACCTGTCTTCCCCTTGTCGTTGCAATCATCGCTTGTCATAATTCCTCCAAGTGTTACGTTGGTGGAGTTGACAGTATTGTAATCGGGCTACACAAAGAATTCACTAGCCGAAAGAATAGGGTGTTATGGCAAAATCCCTGTTTCTCTTGCTTTTGCTACCGCTTGTGTGCGATTCGTCACTGATAGCTTGCCATAGATGTTGCGAGTGTGCCATTTGACGGCGGCGAGGCTGACGAATAGTTGATCCGCGATCGCCTGATTCGACATCCCAGTTGCCAGATAACGGAGTACTTCAAGTTCACGTCCGCTTAATGGTTCAACGAACGGTTGAATCAGGGTTGATTGTTTCGCTTCAACTGAGTTAAATATCGTTAACAAACGTTTGGCTGCATCAGCATGAATATTCTGAGAGACAACCATTTGCAATAACTCTGCCATTGGTTTCCCTTCATCCAAAAACAGACGACTGTAGTTTCCTTGACGAGGAACGTTCAGGGCTTGATGGAGGGAATCGAGCGATCGCGTTCGATCGCCCTGAGCCTGGAAAACCAACGCCTGTAAAAGCAATGTTTCCATCACCCGAATGGTTCGTCCACCCGCCTGAGTAAATGTCTGCAATCGAGTCAGCAATCTCATTGCATCTCGCAGATGAGCGGATGATGAATGCTGCCGCCCATAAGCGAGTAATACTCTGGCAAAGGTGAGATAATCGAGTTCAGACCCTTGAGGAGACTGTTGCGTCGGGCTGTAACGAAGTTCACCATCACCGCTCAAACCGCTACTGTTTGCCCAAGCCATTGCTGCATCCACATTTCCTTCTGCTAGCTGTAATCTGACTTTGCCCGCTTCGACTGAAAGAATCGTAGACCAGAGCCAGGGTTGACAGCGTTCAGCCGCATGAATGGCAGTCCAAGCTGATGGGAAGTCTCCCTGCGCCTGACGCACTCGTGCCAGGGTAATGTAACCCATCATCAATCCAGGCTGACGGTTTTGAATGGCGCGATCGATACTTTGAGTCACATGCTCAGCAGCCGTTTCTAACTGGTTTTGCTCTCGCAACAAATCCGCTAGCGCGACCTGAACCAACACGCCTGCGTAAGTTGCCAGCCAGCGCCGCTCGGTGGCTAACTCTAACCCTTGCTGACAAAGTGAAACGGCTTCGTCAATCCGACCCCGCAGGGCAAGAAACTGTGCCTGTAAGTAGAGTCCAGCGATCGCCAGATCAGCCATGCCCTGCGCCTTGCCAATCTGACTGACTTCTAGCAGTAACTGCTTTGCCGCTTTGTAATTGTCTGCAACAAAATAGGTGACTCCGAGATTAAGCAGAATCAGCGATCGCAGCCAGGACTGATCCTGTGGCAACAATTGCAAGGCTTTTTCCATACAAGCGATCGCATCTACCGTGTTGCCTTGCTGACGAGCGTGCGCTCCTTTCAAGGCGATCACTAATCCCCAAAGCCGATCCACATTCTCAATCTCGGGAGGGTTCTGGTTGAGGCACTGTTCAAGGAGTTGGATCGCCATAATTCCCTCTGCAAATTGCGAGGAGGTAAATCCAACCCATGCTTTGGCAACCAGCAACCAAGGGCGAGTGGAGGTTAGTTCTGTGGGTAATGCTGTAAGAGCCTGACGGAGAACCACTGCATCTAAACGAGGATTTTCACTGGTCTGAATTTCCTGCTCGATTAAACTGGCTGCATATTCAAACGATCGGGCTGCAATGGCATGTTGAATTGCTTCTGCAATATATCCCTGCTGTTGATACCATTGAGCCGCGCGATCGTGATAGATCAAGATGCGATCGGGTTCTGTTCGCTGCAATATGTGACGCAATGCCGCTGCAAACAAATGGTGATAACGGTACCAGGTGTGATTGTGATCTAATGGAACGACAAACAAATTCCGACGCTCCAGTTGTTCGAGCGTGTCAGTTCCATGAACGATATTTTCTCCGACTACAGCTTCACAAAGCGAATGACACATCTGCTCTAGAATCGAAGTCCGCAGCAGAAAGTCTTTTAAAAACTGAGTTTGCCGTTCTAAGAACCTGTTTGAAAAGCTGCTCGATAAAGTAAAGGGGTCGATTGAAGACCCCAGAAATGACACGACTAGCTTACCGTAGTGACCTCACCTCTGCCCAGTGGAAACTGCTCGAACCCATATTCCTGCTGCCAAAGCTAGCGGACGCCCTCGCATTTTGAATATGCGAGAGGTGTGCAATGCCATCTTCTATCTGATCCGCAACGGTTGCCAATGGCGAGACTTACCCATGA
>JAAUSF010000157.1 GCA_012033255.1 Cyanobacteria bacterium RU_5_0 | reverse complement strand
CTCCCCCATCCCTCCCATCTCCCCATCCCTCCCATCTCCCACTCTCCCATCCCTCCCCATCCCCCCATCCCCTCACCCCCTCGCCTCTCCTCATCCAAGGCATCGCTTCTTCTCTTGAGACGCATCACCTCGTCCTTGTGACTCATGAAAATCACACCCTGGACATTCTGACCTCTGAGCAACAGGTTCACTTGCAGCAACGGATCATTTGGGAGCTTGCAACCTATTGGCGGCAGCAGCGAATCCTGAAGACAGTTCAGCCTCGATCGCTAAACGGTAAATCTTGGTTAGTGACAAATTTTCTGCCGCTTCCCAGAAAGCGATCGAATGCGTTGCTGCCTGTGCAAGTGTTCTATCGGTTGATGACGTGGATGCAGATGAGTCCGGTGGCGATCGCGACCAATCTCTTCCAAGAATCGCAGCTTGTTCGTACCTTGCCTGCGGCTCAACCGATGGCTCAAGCCGCTTCTGAGCAACCCTTGCGATCGGCTCAACTCCGATGGATGACGCTGGAAGATGTCTTCCAGGGTTTATTTTCCTCTGATTTAACTCGTGATTCAGCGACTGAGAAACCCTGCAAATCTGAACAACCCTGGCTGACAATGGAATCGTTGTTTGGTCGTCCGAGACAGGCGATCGTGGTGCAATCCTCGCCTGATCATTTCCCAACGACCCAATCGACTCTGCGATCGGCGTCTGCTCAATCGTCTACCCTAACCGTGGCTGCGCCGTCAAACTTGGCAGGCTGGGAAGCCTATGATATGGCTGTCACACTGCTGAGAGAAAAGCCAGACTCCCATCCTCTCGCCTCCACGATCGACATTAGCCCAACGCTCACTCCAGTGACATCAGACACTACAGACGATCGAAATTCTGCTCTGATGGTTCAGCCTTGGATTGAAACAGATGCCAAACTCGTTGGTTATGTCAAACACCCCCTCGAACAACTCCTGGAATGGCTCGATCAGGGAATGCTTTGGCTAGAAAAAAAACTGACTCACGCCTGGAAATGGTTATGCGATCGGCTGAACTCGCAAGAATGAACCAATCTTCCTCATCTCCCCCATCTCCCTCATCTCCTTCACCTCGCTCACCTCGCTCACTTCTCTTGACTAAACAACGCCTGGATATTCTTGTAGTTGAACGTAAGCTCTGCGATTCTCGACAGCAGGCACAAACGCTGATTCGGGCAGGGGAAGTGTTAGTCAATCAACAGGTGATTGATAAGCCTGGAATGGAGGTTGAAACATCGGCGAAGATTCAGGTGAAGCAACGATCGCCCTATGTTTCTAGAGGGGGTGAGAAATTAGCGAAAGCGTTAGCAGAATTCCAGATTCAGGTGGGCGATCGAATTTGTTTGGATGGTGGAATTTCAACTGGAGGATTCACCGATTGCTTATTGCAAATGGGGGCAAAACGAGTCTATGGTATTGATGTTGGCTACGGACAAGTCGCTTGGAGCCTACGGCAAGATTCGCGGGTTGTGCTGCGAGAACGGACTAATCTGCGATACCTCAAACCAGAAGAACTCTATGAACCCGATCGCCTCTATCCGGATCTGGGAGTTGTCGATGTATCCTTCATTTCGCTCACCAAGATTCTGCCTGCGCTCTGGGATTTGTTGCAGCCTCCCCGCGAAGTGGTGCTGTTAGTCAAACCACAATTTGAAGTTGGACGAGCCAAAGTTGGCAAGAAGGGAGTCGTGCGAGAGTGGCGGGATCAAACAGAGGCGATCGTCCAAGTCTTGCAAGCGGCTGAAGCGATCGGTTGGTTCTATCACGGCTTAACCTGGTCGCCGCTCGTAGGTCCTGCCGGAAATATTGAGTATCTCCTTTGGCTGCAAATGAATCCTTCTCCTAGTTCTCCTGACGTAAGCCTGATTCAGCAAATTACTCAAGCCGCACAGCAAACCTTAAACGTAGGGAATAAGGGAGAGGGAACAGACGCGATGGGCAACTTTAGGGCTACAAGCTTGATTTCTAGTAGGGCAGGCATCTTACCTACCCCGATCTGGACGGGCGAGATGCCCGTCCCACAAGCGATGTAAACAAGTTACACATGGCGTGAACAGAGAACAGGGAATAGGAAATGGGCAGTGGAAGCTAAAATTCTCCATGTTGATACGCTTAATACGCATTACTTATGGCGAGATCAAGTTGGGTCGAAGTCGAATAAGATTACATATTGCTGTTAACGCATAGCCACTGGAGAGGCGTGCTTACCACAAGGAGCAACTTTCTAATGCCATCAACAATACTTACTTCCAATGCAACTCTAACCACGATTAACGGGGAACCAGCTATCCTCCTCGACTATATGCCAGAAAGCTGGCAGCGTATTGCAAACGGCAACTGGATGACAGAGCCTCGTCTGTATGCGGCAATAGCACAGGTGTTTTTGGCGAAGAATCAAGCGGGGCATATTTTGTTTTTGGAGCGTCCTGACACCGCGCATCTCAAGGAGGCGTATTGCGATGGGAATGGTAAATTAGCATGGGAAGCGGTGTCTCATTACGGCGAAATGTTTTTGCCAGAAAGCTATCCTGATTTGCCACAGATGCGGAGTCAAATTCAGGCAAATGACGTTCAGCAAGCCGATCGCTTTGCACTCATCAATATCGTCAGCGATCTGTTTGATGCGTTGGGTTATGATGTGCCTGCAACATTCTACTGGACGTTCTTACATCCATTACAACGATCGGATTTGTTTGAGGTGCGATCGTTCCGTTTTAGTGAACAAGATCTTGCCGTTGCCCGACAGTTTGATGCGATTCTTCATGGCGGCTATGTGTCGATGTTGCGGCGATTCATTGACAGCGTATCTAGCCGTTATGGATATTTCATTGAGCATGGCTGTGGTTGCGAAAATCATTTAGCAAAACTCAAACCCTGTGACTCATCATTCATCTACACAATTCCTGATCACGCCTATCGGAAAACTCTACGGGCATTCTTCTGGAGCGTCATGGAAGAGTACTTGCTATTTGAACAGCGATCGGCGACACGATTGATTTATGCCGATCAGGTTGAACTCTAAAGAAGGGGAAAGGTAGAAGGTAGAAGGTAAAAGGTAAAAAGTATGATTATTACGTTTTCCCTTTGCCTTTTTCCTTTTGCGGTGTTTTTTGTTGCAATTGTTTCCCACCAATCACCTCATGTAATTGTCTCTTAACCCAAGATTCACAGCTACTCGGTTATCGCACACACAGATATCCTTTGGGTTACGCCCCCACCCAGGACTGAGCGGCATAACATGCATTTCACCTCCTAACTGAACTGTCCCAATGTCATTATCCCAATCCTTCACTGCTTTCTTCAACATGGGCAAATATGAAATTCGTAGAGACATTCATCCTGTCTCTACGAATGGGTTGTAGACCTTCTGCAAATTCAATTACAGTGACTTGTAAAAGAATGGCAGGTTGAGTCGCTCAGTTATTTGTCTTGAGAACATCCTGATCGATTCGCTCTACACAACTCCGACTTGTGTGGTCTTGTTGGCGTTCAAGCGGATTTCTCCACTGGTGAATCCAGCGTGAATCTTGTCTGGGTTCTGTGCAACAAAATCACGGAGTTGTTGAGGAGCTTGATCGCCCAGATCTCTGACAAAATTCTGGAAGTCAGCTACGTTGTCGAAGACAGGCTTGTTACTGTGGAAGTTGAAGTAGCTGTTGCCTGCTGCCAAAGATGCGCGTCTGTCGGCTGCCGCTTCGTTGCCGCGAATCTGATAGCTAATGCTCATCGTTCCATTCGATGGTTTGCCCGCGTCGAGAACTACATCCCCAGCGTTGAGGACTTGTCCGTTGGCGGTGTCACCTACTTGATCCTGACGAGCATCATCGGATGGGCTGAAGTGGTGGTGGAACGCGAAGGGATTGCCCTGATCGTTGACAACGAGACCGCCTTCTGGATTTCGGGGTTGCCGGAAGCCGTCTACTTGTCCGGCGAAGTTGAAGTTGGCGTTATCCACGAGTTTGTTAGCATTGGGATCAATTTGTTCGTCTTTGCCATCCACGCTGAAGATGGGCAAGCCCAATGCGTTCAGGTAGCGTCCTGAGACTTGTGCTTGACCGTTCTGAATATTGATATTCAGATTGGCGCTAGAAGGGCTACCCACGACGATCGGGAATTCTCCTTGAGAGACGATCGTGTTGAACCGGAATCCATCATCAGGTGTGCTGAGCAGATCATTGCCATCACCGCCCTTGAGTTGCTCACTCACGCCGATCGTGCCAAACACTTCTCCGCTACCTTGCTTGACTTTCGTCCGTGATTCGTTGATCAGAGTATTAATTGCCTGTTCGTCAACCAAGGCAAACCGTCCTTGCTTGGCAAAATCGCGCAGTTGATCGGGATTGTTGAACTCCAGTGAAGCAAATGCCTCGCCTGTCTTCCGGTTCACCAACACTGCACTTGTGTTTGCTGCGAACCGTCCACTCAAAGCGGCGGCTCCGTCAGTGCCTTTGCCGATCGCGATGTCAGCCGCATCAGCACCGAGAATGCGGAGTTGATCGCCCTCACTGACGGTGAAGTCAAAGATGCGGGTCTTGGCACCCTGGGCGGCACTGACGACAAAGGTGTCTCCCCCTAAGCCGCCTGTCATGATGTCCTCATTGGTCGCACTATCGCCGACCCCTCTGTTAATCAGAACATCTCTACCACCAGTACCGACTAACGTGTCGGAACCTTTGCCACCATCAAAAATGTCAGCCGCTTGACCTAGCTCGATGGCTGCTTGCTGTAAGCCATCCAAATTCTGGAGGTTGATGACGTTACCTGGAAGTGGGGCGGGAGCCGGAGCCGGAGCAGGCTCAGGAGTGGGGGCTGGAGCGGGAGCAGGCTCAGGAGTGGGGGCTGGAGCCGGATTAGGAGCCGGGGCGGGAGCTGGAGGATTAGCAGCCGCATCATCGCGGGCATCAATGGAGTCATTCCCATCGCCACTGACGAATTTGTCATGTCCACGGGTGCCAGTGAGCCGTCCGTCACCCTGAACAAGGTTGAACGCGACTTGATCGAGAGTGCCTAGGGCGTTAGCATCAAGTTGCCGCAAGCTACCTCCATTTGCAGCCCTAACTAATGTAGCTGCGGAGGTGTCTTGTAGGGCAGCAAGGATGTGCCCACTTGTCTTGTCGATAATGAGCGCATTTTTGGAAGAGTCAACCGCTGCCCCGTCAGAGTTTTTCCCTTGACCAAGGATAATGTTGCTGAGATCGATATCACTCGCAAAGATCAACCTGTCCTCGGAGAAGCTGATCTTGGAGATGAGGTTGGTGGTTTCGCTGCCAAGGATGATGGTATCTGCACCACCCCGACGAGTAGAGATCCGGTTCAATCCACCGCCGGTTCCGAGAATAACATCCTTGTCCGCTGAGCCAACGATGTTGTCTTCGCCAGCACCAGAGTCAATCAAATCACCCCGTCTACCCACATCCTCTTTCAACGATCGCTCAATTCCTACGCGGCGGACATTAAGGCTCTGAGAATTGGCGATATTGGTCAATGAGGCGTGGTTTGCCGGATTGCTATGTGAACCACTCGTGGAGGTCTTAACGGGATCAAGATCGGAAGAGGGTGTTGTCCCATCCGTTGACCCGGATTTCATCATGCTGCATGTACACAGGGGAGTACCCGCAAACTGACAAGTACCCATCTTGGAAGTCTGATCTAGGGCTTCGTTGAAATTAGACTCCAGAACAGAAGAGCCTTTTGAGGTATTGGCAGTATTAGCAGAGTCAGCAGTGGTAACAGAAATGTCTGCGGCTGGATTTTGCTCTTGCTGATTGAGTTGTGATCTTGTGTCTAATCCTTCCATGATTGCTCCTTGAGATCTGCAACAAGAATTAAAATGTGAAGCTTAGCGACTAGAAGCTTAGCGACTATGTAATGTCGAGAATTGCACTTCGGTCAGCCGCTGAGTAAGGTAAATGCAGAATAGTTATCAAACGATCGTTCCAACTGAGCGCGATTGGAAGATAGCCAATGTAGATCGGTTATGAAACAGCTAGCGTGATTGCTTGCAAGAAGTAAGAGAGTCAGGAATACAACTGCTGAAGATACCAAACTCTTACTTCATCACAGCCACCTCAGTTCACTCCAGAAGTATAACAAATTTCAGTTGAGTGGCAACAAGATTGAGCAAATTTGCAGTATCACAGCAGTTTCCCATTGAACGCAATACGCGAAGGGGCGCGGTATGTCGTGTCCTCACAAGTTTGATGGATTGAACGCAATTGAAATCCACTGTAGACCGCGCTTTTAGAAGTAAATATACTTAATTGGAACATCAATTGTTATTGGTTCCAATTAATTGAGTTTAAATGATTGGCGTTGCTATAGCGATAGCCATATGGTTATCGCTACAACAACTGAAAGTAGGGAAGAAAAATTCTCTCCCCTACTATAGCTAAGTGCTGAGTTCTGAGGACTGAGTGCTGAGTCAGGATTGATTGACCGTTTGCCTTTCAGCCTTTGGCATTGTCCTGACCACGCTGGCTACTGCTATATCATTCCTCTATTCCCTGTTTCCTATTCCACTCACCGGATTAACATCTCCCTCATCCCTATAAATTGTCCAAGGAGACCCATTTCGATGTAGCAGAGAGCCTCGCTGAGTCACACAAATGGCAACTGAAGCAGTGATATTAGGACCGCGAAACAGAGTGGCAGTATCCTGATGACAACCGCCTAAATCATACTGACCACAAGTAATTTTCTCTTCTATAAAAATGAACGTTTTTTCAATTGACTCGCAGTAAATTTGGATGGCAAGCAACCCAGTTTTGATCTCGTTCAAGCATTCCTCATGCGGTAAATCTTTAGCACACTGAAGAATTTCCTGAATTCTTCTCCGTAACTCTTGTTTGACCTGCTCTCGTTGATTATGAAGCAATCGAGCATCTTCAGAAGATTGCTCGGTTTGTTTGAGTAATACTGTCATGGGATATCAAGCCTTCGTTTGAGGCGAATTGGGACAATCATAACGAAATGATCACCCTGGTCTAGGCACTAACGCACCGACTGCAACTTGTCGATCGCCTGAATCAATTCTTCGGTGACATAGCTAATTGGCGCACGTTCCCGAACTTTGATATTGGCGACTAAGCTCATACCTGGGACAATTGAAAACCGATCGCCACCACGCTCTAAGAACTGCTGATCGAGACGAACTTCCACTGGGAACACTGTTTGTCCACCGGCTTGCTCATTCACAGTAACCGCTTCACTTCCGACTTTGCTAACAATACCCGTGACAGAACCAAATTCAGTAAACGGATAAGCATCAATTCGGATGTCAACTGGCATTCCAGTGCGAATATTCGCAATATCAGCATTCGCCACTTCCACTCGCGCAATCAACGATTCACTCGGCACAACTTGGAGCAACGCTTCTCCAGGCTGAGCCACAATACCAGGAAGTTTCGGTCCTAGATCAAACACAACTCCATCAACAGGCGCTCTTAAGTCCTGATTCTTGAGGTCAAATTGAATTTGATTGAGTTGTGAATTGACCTGAATCATTTGACGCTGATTTTGTTCGATCGTTGCATCAAATTCTGCGTCTAATGCTGCCAACTGACGCTGCAAATCTTGATAGGTTTCTGTAATCACCCGTCTGCCTTCCACGAGCGCCTGAAGTTGATTGATCTCTAATTCACTTCTCTGCAAGCGATTTTGATTTAACTGGCTTTGCAACGCATTGACATCGATCGATCGCCGTAAAAAGTCAGTCCGGGAAATGGCTCCTTGTTCCATGAGAGGCTGCAATTCTGACAAGAGTTCTTGTTCAACGTCTAATTGAAACTGGGTTTCATCGAGTTGACTATCTAACTCAGCAATTTGAGTATCTAAACTCGATCCGGCGAGCTGGTTGACAGAGAGACGATCGCGTAATTGCTGTTGAAAAAGCTCATATCGCTGACGTTGTTCTGGCGATAAGCTACTCGGATCACCAGATATTTGAGCCACAAGCAATAAGCGATTTTGAACTCGGTTCATCAACTCTGGCTGAATCTGCACTCCACTCTGAACTAGGGCATCCGATGATGCTCCTTGACGAGCCAACCGCAGGACAGCAATCTCTTTGACAAGCTGTTCGCGCTGAAGCATGAACGCTCTCAACTGGTTGTTGAGGGCTGTCTTATCAAGTTGCATCAATAACTGCCCCTGCTTCACTTGTTCACCTTCTCGCACCAACACGGCTGTCACCACACCGCCTACTCTTGACTGCACCGCTTGAGACTGTGAGATTGGCTCTAGTTTGCCTGTTGAAGGAACAACTACATTGACTCGTGCCAAGATCGACCAACCTATGCCTACTGTTATTCCGACCAGAATAACCTGAGTGAGGTGTTTCGTCCAAGCTGCCGGAGATGGAATATTCAACGCTCCAGCATCCATATCCTGCTCAACTTGATCAAGCTTCGATTGATAGTGGGATTGCATTGCCCGAATTGGATTGAAAGACCAACGACGTGACATAAAACCTCCCAATACAAAATAAATTCAATTAACGAGCGTTAGATGAAATATCATCTGTCATTTGTCTTTTGTTCGTTGAGATTCTAATTATTAATGACCAATGACCAATGACCAATGACAATTACAACCGTGATTGCTGCATATACAAACAGTAGTAAAGCTGACGACGTGACATCAGATCTTCATGCGTTCCTTGTTCCGCAATCACACCCGCTTGCATAAACAGAATCCAATCAGCGCGAGTGATGGTATTGAGACGGTGAGTAATGAAGAAGCAAGTGCGATCTTGAAACCGTTGCATCAGGTTCTCGCAGACGTGCCGTTCGGTTTCATAGTCTAAGGCGCTAGTGGCTTCATCGAAAATCAGCATTCGTGGGCTGCGGGCAATCACGCGGGCGATCGCAACTCGTTGTCGCTGACCTCCAGAGAGGGATGCACCTCGCTCTCCTATTTTAGTGCTGTAGCCGTCCGGTAATTGCATGATAAAGTCATGTGCTTCTGCAATTTTGGCGGCAGCAAGCACCTCGTCATCTGACATATCGCCAAACAAGGCAATGTTGTCGCGGATGCTCCCCTCAAACAACACAGAATCTTGCGGCACAATCCCAATTTGCCGTCGTAATGAATTCAGACTGACTTTGCCAATGTTATAGCCATCAATGAAAATATTGCCACTCTGCGGCTCATATAGACGAGGCAATAGTTTCAGTAGGGTACTCTTACCAGAACCACTTTGTCCTACAATTCCAACAAACGAACCAGGTTTAACATCCAGATTGATGTTCACCAACTGAGGTTGTCCAGGGATAAATGCAAAACCGATTTCATGAAACTGGACATGTCCTTCAATTTGAGGTAGCTGAAGATTTGTATCTTGCTGGGGCAACTCCTCAGCTGGAGAGTTCATGATATCTGCTAATAAATCCATTGACAGAGAGGTTTCTTGAAACCGTTGCCAAAGTCGCGCCAAGCGCAATAACGGGCCTGTGACATAGCCTGACAGGATGCGAAAGGCAATCAGTCCGCCTAATGTCATTTCTCCGTTCAACACGGCTCCGGCCCCGACCCACAATACTAACAAACTGCTGATAGCGTTAAGAAAACTGCTGAATGAAGAGAACAATGAGCCGATGTTTGAAATTGTGAAACCACTGCTGAGATATTGTACATATCGATCGCGCCAAGTTGCTTCTACTAAAGATTCCATGTGTTGTGCCTTAACTGTAAAAATGCCACTCAGCACTTCAACCAAATAAGACTGCACTTTAGAACCGTGATCAGATTTGACGCGAATCAGTTTGTCGTGAATTGCAGAAACAATTAGCGTAGTCCCAACGATAATTGGAACGGTTAGCAGAACACACAGAGTCAGTTGGACACTGTACAGGAACATAACGGCGATATAGAACACCGAGAAGACGACATCCAACACAACTGTGATGGCGGTGCCTGTCAAAAACTGGCGAATGTTTTCCAATTCAGAAAGCCGAGATGACAACTCTCCGACAGGGCGCTTCTCGAAAAAGCTCATCGGCAATCGCACCATATGACGCACAATCTCAATGCCGAGACGTAAATCAAGCCGATTAGTCGTACTTGCCAGTAGATACGTTCGCAGAACTGTCAGTATCCCTTCCAAAATAGCGAACACAACCATCAACACGCCAAACACGGTCATTGCACCCAAATTTGCGTTGACAATGACTTGGTCAATGATTTGTTGTATTAATAGAGGATTGGCTAACCCCAATAGCTGGATAAACACAGAAGAGATAAAAACTTGAATCAAAATTCCACGCTGCGGTGCCAGTGCCGGAAAAAACCAATTAAAGCCGAAGCGTTTGACTGGCGTTTGAGGCAGCCGTTCTATAACAACCGCACAACAGGTGGCAACTGTCCCATCTTTGGGGGAATTTGGAGGGGTAAGGCGGGTTGCGAGTTGAGCAGGAGCCAATCGCAGTAATCCGGTTCGTGGTGATCCCAACACGGCAACAGACGGTGTTGCGTCGTGTAAGACAGTCAAGACATCCCGACAGCGAATAATAGCCGGTGTACTCAATCGATTAATGCCGCCTGCGGTAGGAGTAAACCGAACGATTTGAGCATTCAGCCCGATCGCTTGAGCAATCCGTGAACACAAGTCAAACGGATCAAGCTGGTCAATCGATTTCTGCTTCAACCACTTCCGTAATGAATCCGGACGATACGGTACTTTGAGACGATCGCAAATCATCCCAAAACACGCGATTACATCCTCGACCGGATCAGAAGATAATGCTTTACGAATCGGGTAATTTTGGGCTTCGAGGTGCCGAGAGTTGGAGGTTGGGGATTGGGGGCTGGAGGTTGGGAGTTGGGGTTGAAGATCGGTTTCTGAAGGTTGAAGCGTAGTCGGAGGGGTTTGAATCGTGGTAGAGGGGGCTTGGATAGAGGTGGGGGGAGAGGTGCCATTGGTCGGCGCTGGAGTAGCTCCGGGGAGAAGGCGGAAATCGATCGAGGATTCTACAGAGGTTGCACCGATTGGAATGTTGCCACCGAGAAGAGTTGAGGCGAGAAAGCGACGATCGATTCCAAGCAAGCGCACCGGAAACGGCGAAGGACGAATGGGCTTTAAGGGGTTAGCAATTCCAACGGGGCTGCCAATGGGGACATCAACAGGTGCGCCACCACTCAGGAGCCAAACGCGATCGGCAAGCGATTCAAAGGGCAATATTTCGGTATTGGCTGAATCAGGAAACCAATGATGTACGACAGCAAGTTGCTCTCGTTGAATATATTGCACCACTTCTTTAAGGTTGACATCCGGAAAGCGATTGGGCATCGCGGCAAGGAAGCGGGCGATCGTATCAAACAGTTCAGCCAAACTGACTTGTTCCTTCAAGACGGGCATTAAATGCTGAAGAGCAATGGTTTCAAACTCGTCGGCAGATAACGCCAGCGTCAACGCTTCTTGATTGCTATTGGCTGAGGAAATGGCGGCTCGAACTGAGCCAACCGCCACGCGACGGATCAAACTGTCCCATCCTACAACCGTTCCTTTACCCATAACCCCCAATGTAGGACTCTGATATGAAGTGGGACCTAAAATCCGAACTCGTTCCTGAACAACACAGTGAACGGCAGAAGGTAATTCTCTCGGTGGATAAATCAATTCTCCGGGGCGAAAGGAGCAAAGCCGCAGTTTTGATGCTACCTGCCCCTTTAGTTTGGCAGGCAAGTGATTAAAGGGCCACGCCTCAAAGAAATCGGAGAGAAACGAGCTAATCTGTGTATCTGCGTATGTCATTCCTGCAAACCCTCAACGCTGTATCGCTGCCTCATCCATCACTGCCTCACCCATCGCTGTCTTATTCATCGCTGTCTCATTTATCGCTGTCTCATTTATCGCTATCTCATCCGTCGCTGCTTCATCTTCGGATGATGATTCTGGTGCCTCTGGTAAGGCCATGGGTTGTACAGCAACCGCTCCCGGTGTAGCAATAACCGATTTCACCTGAGACTGAAGCCACTGACCATAGAGTTGATTCATCAAACTGGCGCGAGTCGCCTCAGTCAACCGTGCAGCCATCAATCGCTCTAACCGAATCAGCCAGAAGCGATCGGCAACGGGCACCGGACCATACACCACTCCCGCTTGCCACCCGAACCACGTCGCACCTCAACCGAAGCGTAGACACTTGACCACT
>JAAUSF010000156.1 GCA_012033255.1 Cyanobacteria bacterium RU_5_0 | reverse complement strand
GTATCGCTAACAACAAAAACCAGGCAACGAATCCAGCCATTAGTCGTCTGAGATGAATCGATCGATCGGCACTGATTAACGTATGAACGGGCGCTGGTGCAACCATTGAACAACCAAAAACACACCTATAAGCAGGAAATAAACGGAAGATTCAGAATCGCAAATGCTTGAATCGATGCCGTCTGAATGAACGCTTCCAACTGTTGCTGTAATAGCGATGGAGAGCTAAAAATAGCTGAACCATTTGCAGCGAAAAACACAATGACGAGAATTAGTCCGGCAGTTAAACCCCCTACAATTTGCCAAAGAATGAACGTCAGTAGAATGCCTAGTAAATAGCGCCACCACCTATTTTTTCCCTGCCGCGCCACATTCAAATACCGTTGACTCATGCCATCTGCCCTCAACAAGCCGTTTTGATGCCACTCTTGCAGTGTTTTATCCTATGGTATCTTCACCCTGAGACCCTGTTTGAAAAGTGCTGAGAACTAGGGAATGAGGGCTGAGAAATGGCTGAAACTCGAAACTCAGCGCTGTCTCAACTTGATGGGTGAACACGATCACACGATCGTTGAGAACGATAACCATTATGTAAAAATTAACACAATCTTGATGTTCATTGTGTTCCTGAGAACTTAACACCGATGAACTGCGAATGCTACTTTACAATGGGCATTTCCAGGGTTAAAGGCTTCATTAAGCCGAAATAGAAATTCCGTAAATTCCCGGTTCACTTCGTTTTATGTTGTTGCCGTTGTAGCCCCGCTTGCTGGGGCTGTATGGATCAAGAGGGCAGAACGGCAACTTACCTGTCAGTTCTGCTGACGGTGACTACAGCACGACTGGCTTAGATCTGTTCACGGTGTTTAGCACGGAGGGAGAAGACCCAGATACCGATCGTCCGTTGCTTCCTGGTGAAACGGATGCCGAGTTCATCGCCACCGAAATCAATGAAAACCCAACGCTTCAGCAGTTAGCCACAGCCGCTCTAGATGTCCTGGGCAAGGATGATGATGGCTTCTGGTTGATGGTGGAAGGCGGTGACATTGATTGGTCTGCTCACGATAACAACATCGATAACCTAATTGGGACGATGTTGGACGGGATGACCAGATCTACGCTGCGTCAACATTATTGAACCTGTTGCTTAATCTACACATGGCTTCCCGTTGAACTGAACTAGGGCGATCGATTCATGAATATGTAGCGGTTCTCAATTGTGTTCCATCCATCAAACTTGTATGGGCACGGCATGCCGTACCTCTTCGCATATCGCAGTCAACTGGAAGCTTCCATATCAGGCGATCGCTTTCTTTTTGCAAATAAAGGTTGCAACAATTCTTGAAATTATGTAAACTTTAGTTACAACAAGGTTGATCTTAAGCGAGGTTTCTGATCATGGAAAATCAACAGCCCAAATTCGGTTTTACCCAGTTCGCTGAGACTTGGAATGGTCGTCTAGCAATGATCGGCTTCGTGGTCGGTCTGGCTACCGAGTTCCTGACTGGTCAGGGTATTTTGTCTCAACTGGGTCTAATGTAACTTTTCCTGGAAGCTATTAGCGGATAGGTATAACTTTTAGAGGCACAGAACATTGTGCCTCTATTTTTGTCGAATTCAGGTCAATTAACCGCGCCCACAAGGGGATACGGCCTTTCCTATTTACGAGTGCGAGTAGCCTCTAAGAGGCGAGAAAAGTAGAATCGAGTTTTGATCATGGCATTGCGTTGAACTGTCCAGCCGTTGGCTGTCAGTGCTTTCACAATGTTGGCTTCACGGTGTAAATAAGCGCGAGTGGCTTTGCTAGGACCAGGGAAGAAGTCGCCAATTTTCTTTAATAGGCTATAGGCTAGTGTTTTGGGGGCAAAGCTAATCAACAGGCGATCGTCTGCCAATTCACTCAGGTGCGTGATCATGTCCATCGCTTTGTCTTGCGGATAGTGGATCAGCACGTCCAGACAGATCACCGTATGATACTTGCCGTTTAGCATTTCTAAATCCTGTACTGCAAATGATGGATTTTCAGCCTGTCCTAGAGTGGCTTTAGCGCGTTCTCTTGCCTCTTCCACCATCTTCTCAGAAATATCGCTGGCATAGATGGTTGTGCCTGCCTCTGCCAAAGGAATGCTCAGGCTCCCAACTCCACAGCCAGCATCACAAATGGTTAAGTCTGCTAGGTTATCATCGCTCTTGAGCCACTTCAAGACAGTATCAATGGTTTGCTGATGTCCAGCCCGAATATCGAGTTGGACTTTATTGACTTCGCCATCGCCGTAGATTCGTCGCCAGCGATCGAACCCCGTAGCATTGAAGTAGTTACGAACGATCGTCTTATCGTCGGTTGTTCTCTCTGTTGCTGTCATGGATATAAGGGAATGCGGAATTTCTTAACGGTTATCGATCGTACCATCCCCTCATCCTTTCATGACTTGCAACTCATCAGTATCACAGGTAGGGTGGGCAATACCCACCTCCAAAATGGGTTTTGCAACTCATTAGTATCACAGGTAGCCCACCTGCAAAATGGGTTTTCGGATAGGCTCTAAAAAGAGCCTGGTTCAAGATGGCAGAGAGTAACCATCTGAAGCAGGCTCAGGTAGTCTGTTTAGGCTCAACTAGCGACTGTGAAAAGGCTAATTGGTTGAAAATCAACTACGGTGCGGCGTGAAAATAAGTACCGTATTGCAGACCAGGGAAAACCAAATTCAATCCAATGAAGACAGTTGCCACAACAACTAATGCGATCGTGGCTGCAACGGGGGCGCTTGTTAGATATTTCAAAAAGTATTGCATTGCAAAACTCCAATTTTTTTGGACAAATACAATTTTTTTGACGTTTGGCTCTAGGCTCTAGATCAGGTGGGCATTGCCCACCCTACAAGATTTAACGAGGTGAAACGGGGATTTCGTTATCCTTCACTGTTAATTCACCGCTCAGAAATTCTTTCACGGCTAAAAGGGGCCACAATAGACCTTGTGCAAATGATTGAATTGCCAACGGAATACTGATGAAAATTTCCAGTTCTTCTGGATTGCTGGCTTTATTGGCTGCCTGTAAATAGGCACGACCTGACCACCCGACAAATCCTGCAACATAGAAGAAGATAGCAAATGGAATAGCAATATCAATGGCACGTTCGGGGCGATCGAGCGTTAGATGAGGCAACCCATCATCTCCACAAAGCAATTCAGACGAATAGGTTTGAAACGGTTTCTCAAAATAGTAGGTATCTGGAGCTTTCGCCTTGCGTTGTTGGAAAGCAGGTGATTTGCTACAAGGCACTAACGTATTGTTAACGGCGATCGCAGGCGAAACCGTAAAGAAGCAAATTGTCACGAGGAGAATCGGCAGCAATACTATACGCAATAAACGCATGAAATTGTCTCCTGAATAAATGATCCTTGCTGAAACAATCAATTCTCTTCTTCAACTGTCATTCGCTCGATCCAGAGAAACAGGAGAGCAAAAACGGGGAAGGGAAGGATATAGAACACCATCGGGATCATGATCCACGGAAGCCATGAAGCGGCATAATCGCCTGTTAGTTGAGTTAAATCTGCCATAAGATTTTCTCCGATATAAATGTCATTTTCCGTTTGTCATTGATTCTTTAAAAACGTTGTAGAACCGAATCGAACGTTTCAAATATCCTCTATGACAAAGGACAAAAAATGAGGAAACAGGTAATAGATAGCGATCGTTTTTCTCAGTTGTTTTGACAGCCCAACGAGGGAAACAACTCGCTTAAAAATGAAAAACGTGGCTGACTATCCATTACCCGATAAACCCAAACAATCCATTGAAGACGGCTTGACTGACATTGACAGCCCCTCGCAATATGGCATCAAGATCATCAAAGTTTTCCAGCAGGATATAGGCAAAAACAGCCCCACCCATTGACCCTAATAAGATGCCGCCACAGAGTTGAAACCAGTCTTCTTTGTTCCGCATCGGTCGCAAATCATCTTGGGAATGCGAATTGTAGGCACCTCTCGGATCGCCCTGGAATGTCGTGATCGCAAAAATAGAAATGCCCAAGCAAGCGGACACGGTGATGTAAATGGCAGTAATCAACCCGCTTAAGTTGGCACCGTGCGCCGTTTCTCGTAACGGTCCGACGACCACTTCAGGGCCGACTAAAAAATAGCCGTGTGCCATGCCAATTTCAAGTCCGCGCAAGAAAGGGGACAGTCCTGGACGATAAGCCGGAAGATTGCGAATGTAGGCTTTGGCGATCGGTGAATCATTAATCGGCGTCGAAAGGTTTCCCCGCCAAGGGTCGTTTTTGTACGGTTTAACCCAGTCATCTTGTCCGTAGGAACTGGATATCGTTGTGTCTGGAGTTGTAGTCATTCTCGTTTCACCTTAAAATTATCTAGTTTTAAGAAAAGTCCTGATCACTACCCTTTGGACCAGGACTTCATTGAGACGAGGAGAGTCTCAAACCTTTGCGGAGGATAGGGGCTAGGGGGATCAGGATCTAGGGATAATGAACGGTTTATAGGAGCGTCGTTCTATAGCCAATCCCTGATCCTAACCCCCAATCCCTACTCTCCGATCGCCCTAGCCATACCTGCTGGCGGTTGAGGCAATCAAGAATGCGCCGTAAGTGGCAATGTAGCCAACCGTGAAGTGGGTTAACCCAACCAGTCGTGCCTGGACGATCGACAATGCCACAGGCTTGTCTTTGGGATAGCCAAACGATAGTGGTGTGTTCTCATGCGCCCACTGGAGGGTTTCAATTAGCTCTTGCCAGTAGCCGCGCCAGGTAATCAAGAACATGAAGCTTACCGCCCATGCCAGATGCCCGAACAGGAACATCCATGCCCAAACTGCCAAGTTGTTCACGCCGTATGGGTTATAGCCGTTAATCAACTGGGCAGAGTTGAGCCAGAGATAGTCGCGGAACCACCCCATCAGATAGGTTGAGCTTTCATTAAACTGGGCAACATTGCCGCTCCAGGCTGCCAAATGTTTCCAGTGCCAGTAGAAAGTGGTCCAACCTAGCGTATTCAGCATCCAGAACATCGACAGGTAGAAGGAATCCCAGGCGGAGATATCGCAGGTGCCGCCTCGTCCGGGACCGTCGCAGGGGAAGGCGTAGCCGAAATCCTTCTTGTCAGGCATCAGTTTAGAACCACGGGCATCCAGTGCGCCTTTGACCAGAATCAAGGTCGTTACATGGAGTCCGAGGGCGATCGCATGATGCACGTAGAAGTCACCAGGCCCGATCGTCAGAAATAGTGAATTGGCTCCATTGTTGACTGCTTCCAGCCAGCCCGGAAGCCAAGTATTGGCATGATTGGGCCACGCAGTGAATGCGACACTATCCGGATTCGACAGTAGCGTGCTAAAGCCGTAAACTGCCTTTCCATGAGCCGCTTGAATAAATTGCGCGAATACCGGTTCAATCAAGATTTGTTTTTCCGGTGCGCCGAACGCCACTTCACAATCGTTGTGAACGTATAACCCCAACGTATGGAAGCCCAAGAACAGCGAAACCCAACTCAAGTGCGAGATGATCGCTTCTTTGTGATTCAAGATACGCTCAAGGACATTCCCCTTGTTTTTCGCCGGATCATAGTCACGTACCAGGAAGATTGCACCGTGAGCAAACGCACCAACCATCAAGAATCCAGCGATGTACTGGTGATGAGTGTAGAGCGCCGCCATCGTTGTGTAATCCCTGGCAATGAAAGCATACGGCGGCATTGAGTACATGTGCTGCGCGGTCAAAGAACTTGCAACTCCCAATGCGGCTAATGCGAACGCCAATTGGAAATGCAAGGAATTATTCATGGTTTCGTAGAGTCCTTGGTGCGGCAGGTTAAACGGTCCTTCCACCTTGCGCCCAAAAAACTCTTTAGAATTCATCATCTCCTTGATGTTGTGACCGATCCCATAGTTGGTACGGTACATATGTCCGGCGATGATGAAGACGACAGCGATCGCCAGATGGTGATGTGCCATATCCGTCAACCACAGCGATTCGGTCTGTGGATGAAAGCCACCCAAGAACGTCAGAATGGCTGTTCCTGCCCCTTGAGACGTATTAAAGACATGATCGGCAGTATCCGGATTTTGAGCATAGGCTGCCCAGTTCCCCGTGAAGAAAGGGAGCAAGCCTCTAGGATGTGGTGACACTCTCAAGAAGTTGTCCCAACCGACGTGCTGACCTCGCGATTCAGGGATTGCCACATGAATCAAGTGACCTGCCCATGCCAATGAACTCACGCCAAACAACCCTGCCAGGTGATGGTTCAATCGCGCTTCTGCGTTCTTAAACCAACTTAAACTCGGACGGAATTGAGGCTGCAAATGTAACCAACCTGCGAACAAGAAAATCGATGCCAACAGAATCAGAAATAATGCTCCAGTAAACAGATCTGCATTCGTGCGTAACCCGATCGTATACCACCAGTGATAAACGCCAGAATAGCAGATGTCTACTGGGTTTCGTGCCCCTGCCTGCGTATAGGCGGCAATGGCTGGAGGACCAAATTGAGCATCCCAAATCGCATGGGCGATCGGACGCACCTTCAGAGGATCTTGAACCCACAGTTCAAAGTTACCTTGCCATGCAACGTGAAACAGAATGCCAGATGCCCACAAGAAAATGATTGCCAGGTGTCCAAAGTGAGAAGCAAAAATCTTTTGATAAAGATTCTCCTCCGTCATCCCATCGTGGCTTTCAAAGTCGTGAGCCGTTGCCATTGCATACCAGATCCGCCGTGTCGTTGGATCTTGTTGCAAATCCTGGCTAAATTTAGGAAATTTAGTCGCCATAAGCCAAAGAAGTTTTGAGTTTTAAGTTTTGAATTTTGAGTTGAGGGGAAGTGGAGTTTTGAGTTTTTAAGTTAGAAAGAGTAGATCGATCTATGTTCTTCTAACTGTTCTCTCTATCTTCCTCTCAACGTTCAAAGCTCGTTAAAGGCACATGAGTCTAAGTGAGTAAGTTTTGAGGCTGAATCTGAATTGTAAATTGATTCAACACTCCACACTCAACACTCAACACTCATAACTCTCCTAACCAATTGCCGTCATCCTCGCCAAGAAGAACGCCCATGTGGTAACAATTCCTCCTAGGAGATAATGCGCGACTCCAACGGCTCGACCGTGGATGATGCTGAGGGCGCGAGGTTGAATTTTTGGCGTAATTTTGAGTTTGTTGTGTGCCCAGACGATCGACTCGATCAGTTCTTGCCAGTAGCCGCGTCCGCTAAATAGGAACATGAGGCTGAAGCCGAACACAAAGTGTCCAGCGAGGAACAGCAAACCATAAGCGGAAAGGGCAGAACCGTAGGATGTGATCGCTTGAACCGCTTGCGCCCAGAGGAAGTCTCGCAGCCATCCGTTATTGGTGATGGAAGAGACCGCGAAGTTACCTCCTGTGATGTGGGTGATTGAACCGTCTGAACTGACCGTTCCCCATACATCCGATTGCATTTTCCAGAAGAAGTGGAAGATGACCATCGACAGCGAGTTATACATCCAGAACAAACCCAGGAAAACATGATCCCACGCGGAGACTTGGCAAGTACCGCCGCGTCCAGGACCGTCGCACGGGAAGCGGAAGCCCAGGTTTGCCTTATCAGGAACCAGGCGAGAACTACGGGCAAACAAAACCCCTTTGAGCAGCACCAGCACCGTCACATGAATCGTGAAGGCATGAATGTGGTGGATCATAAAATCTGCCGTTCCCAGAGTAATCGGCATCATTGCGACTTTGCCACCCACAGCAACCACATCGCCGCCCCAAGCATAGCTGACAGGCGAACCAATTGCGGGAGCCGTTATACCCAGTCCAGACAGTTCGATGTTGCGAAGTCCACCGAAGGCATCACCCAACGGCTGAGCCGCTTGCATCGTCCCAACAGCCGCCGTGTGAATGTGCTGAATCCACTGAGCGAAGATGGGTTGAAGCTGAATTCCCGTATCCGAGAACATGTCTTGAGGTCTTCCGAATGCCCGCATCGTGTCGTTGTGACAGTACATGGCAAAGCTGTGGAAGCCTAAGAACTGACAGACCCAGGCAAGGTGAGAAATGATCGCATCGCGGTGACGGATCACTCGGTCTAGCACATTGTTGACGTGCATGGCTGGGTTATAGTCTCGCACCATAAAGATGGCTGCGTGAGCCGCTCCTCCCACAATCAGGAAGCCTGCAATCCAGACATGGTGAGTGAACAGAGAGGTGACAGTGGCATAATCGGTTGCCAGATAGGGATAAGGAGGCATCGCGTACATATGGTGTGCCACAAGGAGGCTGGCTGTCCCCATTTGCACCAAGTGGATCGACAGATTCGCGTGCCAGGAGGTCTCGAAAACTTCATTGAGACCCATATGCCCCCTAGGACCAATGAAATTCAAGAATGGGAGCATTTTGGGCGCTTTGGCATCATCCATCAATTCCTTGAAGCTGTGACCGATGCCCCAGTTGGTTCGGTAGAAGTGCCCCGCAATGATAAAGAGGACAGCGATCGCCAAATGATGGTGTGCAGTATCGCTTAGCCACAATCCTCCTGTAACTGGATTCAATCCTCCTTTGAAGGTTAGAAAATCGGAATACGCTGCCCAATTTAAGGTAAAGAAAGGAATAATCCCACTGGGAAAGCCCCAATCCACGCTCGGATACAGATCATGCATCAAGCTCGGATTGAGAATGAATTCGTGCGGTAAGGGAACTTTCTCAAGTGAAACACCCGCATCTAGCAGCTTGTTTGTCGGCAATGCGACGTGGATTTGATGACCTGCCCAACCCAGTGCGCCACAGCCCAGCAATCCTGCCAGGTGGTGGTTCATCATGGATTCCAGATTCTGGAACCATTCCAGTTTGGGAGCGCGCACATGATAGTGGAACCAGCCAGCAAACAGCATCAGAGCTGCCATGACTAAGCCACCGATCGCCGTGCAGTAAAGCTGAAATTCGTTAGTGAATCCAGATGCCCGCCACAGTTGGAATAATCCAGATGTGATTTGAATACCGTGAAATCCACCACCCACATCTGCGTTTAAAATGTCCTGCCCAAAAATATCCCAGACCACTTGGGCACTGGGTTTGATATGGATAGGATCTGACATCCACGCCGAAAAGTTTGAGAAGCGAGCGCCATGAAAATACATACCGCTCAGCCAGATGAAAACGACCGCAAGATGCCCAAAGTGAGCCGAAAAGATCTTACGGGAAATATCTTGTAAGTCGCTGGTGTGACTATCAAAATCATGAGCGTTGGCATGAAGGTTCCAAATCCAGGTGGTAGTTTTGGGACCTTTCGCTAGGGTACGGTCGAAGTGTCCGGGCTGTGCCCATCTCTCAAGGGATGTGGGAACCGGATTTTCATCGACAACTACTCTGATACGCCTCTGCTCAGGAGGAGTAATTGTCATTGGGACTCTCCTTTTGCTAGATGATAAAGACGTTGTTAGAGGGATGAAGGATGAAGATCAATTGCTAGATGCGAATCATCCATGAAAATGTTATGTCTTCCTAAAAGATGAAAAAGTGATGAATTCACTTTCAACAACTTTACCATCTATTAATCACGTTTGGTCATTCAAAAGTGACAAATAGTAGATGAAGTTAATATTACTCAAATTCATCATCTAGGATGAGATCAGAAGGAAAGTTATGAATTGTTTGCTCACTCAATTCAGCAAGCCCGAAGTTGATCCGGTTAATGCCATCTGCCCAGGTCTGAACCACTTGTCCATGACTGTAAATTGCAGATGAATGATCAAAGTTAAGCTTGTCAAAATTAAATGCAGCAACGTCTATCCCTAAAGCAGCAGACCAGATTCCGGCAACTGGTATCGCCGCTAAGACAAAATGCACCGATCGCGAATTTGGAAAACTTAACCCTTTCCAGAACAACATTTGCTGCATCCGTTGAGCATGACGAAAGCTGTATGTTGATTCTTTTTGTCCCAAAATATAGCCAGCATTGATGGATTGATGCGGCGTTGTCTTTCGCAGGAGTGTTGAAGTAACAAGCGAACCATGAACGGCGCATAAGAAGGCTCCACCAAATACCCCAATCACGCCCAACTGATGAAATGGACTCATCAAAATGTTGTGGTCTGCCTGAAACAAAAGCATGAAGTTAAAGGTGCCAGAAATTCCTAGGGGCATTCCGGCGGAAAAACTACCCTGTCCGATCGGATAAATCAACAGCACTGACATCGTTGCTGCAACCGGAGCCGTAAACGCTAATGAAATCCAGGGACGCATTCCTAAGCGGTAACTGAGCTCCCATTCCCGATCTTGATAGCAAATGATGCCAATCAGGAAATGCAGAACGATCATTTGATAAGGACCGCCATTGGAGAGCCATTCTCTCAGCGAAGCGGCTTCCCAGATCGGGTAAAAGTGCAACCCGATCGCAGCCGAAGTTGGAACCACAGCAGCCGTGATCAGGTTGTTGCCATCAAACAGGGAACCAGACACCATCTCGCCCATCCCGGTCATGTCAACGGGAGGAGCCGCAATAAACGCCAGAATGAATGTGATCACTGCCGTGGACATTGTTGGAATCAGGATCACCCCAAACCAGCCGATGTACAGCCGATTGTCAGTACTTGTCACCCACTGGCAGAATCGTTCCCAGGTAAAAGCTTGTCTATGTCTTGGGTAGCTGTATAGCGTCGAGATTTGGTCAGCCCGATCCTGATCAGAGGCGATCGTCTGACCAAATTGTGTCATCATGATAAGAATAGCTCCTTTCTTTGCAAGGTTAGGAGTTGCCCGTCGCAAGGATTTCTCAGGTCGGATGCGGCGGGCTTATTTCATTTCTGGCAATCAATTCTGAAATCAAACTTTACGCAGCCCACAAAAACTCAGTGTAAGGTTACTGATGTGGCTGCAAAAATCAACTTCAGACGATGCAGATATGTATACCGCAACTTCAATCAGGAATATAGAAATGCGGCAGTCTATTATTCAATTCAACCTTTCACTATCCTGGAGAAGGATAACAAAAGAATTAAGACAACGAATGAGCTACACCTTCCTAAAGATCAATGAGATGAGATATCTCTCCTTGAAGAGAGTAGGAAAAAAAGATGAAGAACCGATGAAAATAACAAAGATCTTCAAAAAAAGTTACGACACACCCCAAGTACATGCATTTACTTTTCATTTTCTTAACAATCCAGCTAATCTAAAATTTCCGCAATCTGATCTGCCAGTGTTAACGGATCATATGGCTTGGTAATCACAGCCGCAACTTCAAGTTGAGTATAACGCCGCTGATCAGCAGGTTGCGCTTTTGCAGTCAGCAGAATCACTGGAATATGTCGCGTGGCAGGGTTCGCCTGCATTTGCTCAAATGTCATCAGCCCGTCCATATCGGGCATCATGACATCTAAGAGGACAGCATCCGGTTGCTCAGTTACCGCTTTTGCCAACCCTTCACTACTTGAACCTGCTGTCAGAACTTCCCATCCTTTGGCAATTTCCAGGCAAACTTGAGTTGCCTCGCGGATATCAGGTTCGTCGTCGATAATCAGGATACGTTTAGTCATAGGGTAATGAAGGATGAAGGATGAAGGGACGGTTACTGTACACACACAAGTCCTCTCCGCCCCTTAAATCTCTCAATTTTGAGAGACTTTGAGAGCAGAATGGTGATCCCTTGGCAACAAGCAGCTAGAATCTGCTAGATAATGGCATCTCAATTCAGCATCGGAGCCGATCGAGGAGCAGTGGCTCGAAAGTCCCTCAATGTTGGGGGATTTAGGAGGCGAGACGGACTTGTGTGTACACGATAGCCAACGTTGGGGGGATGGAGGGCAAAATGCTGCATTTGTGTGACGTAGCAAGTTTAACTGTGGCTGAAGGAGATAGACAATCGATCGCCACCCTCAATCTTCCCTCTTCATCCTTCATCCTTCCCCTTCCCTTTGCTCCGCTAACGGCAACGTGACACAAAAGGTGCTACCTTCTCCTAATTTGCTCTCAACCCAAATTTGTCCATTGTGTTGCTGCACAATGCCTCGACAGATTGTTAGCCCTAAACCTGTTCCGCCTTGACTGCGGGAATTAGACGCATCAACTTGTTGGAAGCGATCGAATATTGTCTCTAATTTATCTCCAGGAATGCCAATACCTTGATCTTTAACTTGGAACAGAATGAGGGGATGAGGGGACGGGAAGGGCAGGGGGGACGGAGGGGA
>JAAUSF010000155.1 GCA_012033255.1 Cyanobacteria bacterium RU_5_0 | reverse complement strand
CGGAACCACGTCACCCTCCTACCTACCTCCCCTCCCCATCCATCCCTCCCTCCCTCCCCTCCTCACCCGCCTCCGCCGCCATCTCCGTCGTTCTGGATTGCGCCAAATTGACACGGCTCTTTCTGAAGTCACGACTGAGCTTCAGAATTTGAATCTTTCTACACTCGATCGCGCTATTCTTGCGGGACACTACCGCGAACTTCGAGCCGCTCATTGGCTAGTTAAACAGCTATTAGCCACACCGAGATTGCAGGATGAACCATCTAGGGAACAGGGAACAGGGAACAGGGAAACCAACTATCTATCCCCTCTCCCCTCACCCTCCTCTTCATCCTCGTTCTTCATCCTTCAGACACCCCTCCTTCTGATATCGTTGTCAACACTCGTGATCTCCAATCTGTCTTGTTCGAGGCGCTACTGTCGAAGCTGCAAACCAGTTTGGCGAATGAGACAGAAATTCCGATGGAAACAGATATTCTACGGGAGGATAAAAAACGAGAGCTACTCTATCTGATTCTGCGGAAACTAGAGGATTTGTTGAATGAATTGCGCTATTCTCAGGTGCAGCCCGATCAGTTGTCGGCAAAGCGATCGGCTCTCCTGCTGGATCTTTGGGAAGCCGTGACGATCGAGTTCTTCGGCAGATATTTCACTGTCTCACTGAATAGCATCACCGTAGAGGTCGTTGAGGTTTTACAGCAAGATGCTGAAATTGTGCGATCGGCAATTTTAGATAAGATTCCGGGTACGCTGGATTGGTTTAACCACCTGCTGTTCCAAACCCCTTTAACGGTAGACGGAACGCCCTATCCTCCGGGTAATCCTGCGGCTCTAGCACGGGTAGAATTGCTCATGGAAAACGCGATTATCCAGGTGGCTAATGCCGTGATGCAGCCATTGCTCAATCACTTCGCCAATGTAGAAGTCATCAAACGTGATTTCTACGATCGTCGTTTGTTCTCCAGCCGCGATATTGAGCGATTCCGCAACGACTTATCCTGGGGATATCGCATGGAACGCTTGCTACGAGAACCCACAGATATCTTTGGAAGCCAGTATCGTCTCTTCACCGTTGCTGGACGTGGAATCAAACAAACTGCCGTTTATGCCCCCCGCAATCAAGAATTAGAGCAGCTATCCGGAATTCCCTTGATGGTGACATTGGTCCTTGAAACTAGAGATGCGATCGCTCCCCGTCTCCGCTCTACTATTTCATTCGTCGGCAATGGCTTGATCTTCGTCTTGACCGAAGTAATCGGACGCGGCATCGGCTTAATCGGACGCGGTGTTTTGAAAGGAATTGGCAATGTTTGGCAGGACACCCGTCGATAGGAAGGATGAGGAAGGAAGGATGAGGAAGGAAGGATGAAGGATGAAGCTGAGCATGAATTCACGCCATGTGCAACTTCTTTACATTTCTTGTGGGATGGGCGAGACGCCCGTCCAGATCGGGCAGGCAAGATGCCTACCCCATCAGCAATCAACGCTTATAGCCGTAAAATTGTATATTGCGTTAATTTCGCTCTTCCCTACAACACCCTTAACACGCTTGGTACGATCGCCACAGCTTCAAAGCAACGAATTTCTTCGAGTGCGTGTCGGAAGTTGCCTTCGCGAACATGATGAGTGATGACTACGATTTCGGCAAGATTGTCTCTTAGCCCAATCTGAACGACAGATTCTAAGCTGACATCGTGATTGCCGAAACAGGTGCCAAGTTTGCCGATCACGCCGGGGTTGTCTTGGGTGAGGACGCGGGCATAAAAGCGGGTAACGAGATCGTCGATCGGAGCGATCGTGCAGTAATGTTGATGCGAACAGGCGAGTAATGGATCAAGGAGCGGTGTTCCATCGGCTTGCACGACTCTTTCCCGCCCTACTTTGAGAATGGCAGCAATGTTCAAAATATCGGAGACGATCGCACTGGCGGTGGGTCCTGAGCCAGCACCCGGACCAAAGAACATCACCTGTCCGACTGGATCTCCCTCAATTAGGATGGCATTGAATACGCCATTGACGCTGGCGAGTGGATGCGCTTTGGGAACTAACGTCGGATGAACTCTGACTTGAAGTTGGTCGGGTTGTCCGGAGGTTTCGTCAAACTCGATCGCCGCATCCCGTTTTGCAGTTGCCAACAACTTAATCACAAAGCCCAATCGTTCTGCATAGGCGATATCAGCAGCACTGATTTGGCGAATTCCTTCCCGGTAAACCTCTGGGAGCTTAATCCGTCCTCCAAATGCCAGCGATGCGAGAATGGCAACTTTATCAGCCGCATCAAAGCCATCAATGTCTGCTGTGGGATCGGCTTCGGCATATCCTAAGCGTTGGGCATCCGCGAGAATGGTATCAAAGTCGCTGCCCTCGGTTTGCATCCGAGTGAGAATATAATTCGTTGTCCCGTTGATAATCCCAGTAATAGCATGGATTCGGTTGGCACAGAGCGATTGTTTGAGTGGCTCAATCACCGGAATTCCACCGGCAACGGCAGCTTCAATCAACACGTAGACTCCAGCTTCGTTCGCGGCAGTGAAAATTTCATCTCCAAAACGGGCGATCGCGGCCTTGTTTGCCGTCACAACGTGCTTTCCGTGAGCAATCGCTTTGAGAATGAGCGATCGGGCAGGCTCCAGTCCGCCAATCACCTCAATTACGATATCGATCGTTGGATCGGTGACAATTGCTTCTAAATCAGTGGTCAGTATGCCAGACGGCAGGTGAACTGAACGAGTTTTGTCGAGCGATCGCACCCCCACCCGACATAGCTCAATCTCTCTTAACAACGGATGACGCTGTGCCGGATTCATCAAAATCTCGGCGGTGCCTGTTCCAACCGTCCCCAAACCTAACAAACCAACCTTAAACGCCACAATCCCAACTCACTTGCAATAGGGTTCTTCACAATTTTGACATCCTCGCTGACCATCCCGTGAAGCGATCGGTTAACTCTCTTGATTTTGTCAGCGATCTGGCGATTGGTTGTGTCTTCATTACTAGCTAACGAAGAGAAAGCTAATCTTCATTTCTACTTCAAGATCTCTTGACACTTCCACTCATACAACCTTGCTCTACTACCCTAGAATAGGGGATAGTACAGACAATGTTACACTCTGTCCCGAACTGTATTGCTCCGCATGTACTCCGGTTACAACACCTAAGTAGATATCAAAGATCTCAAATAGTTTTGATGTGATTAGTGTCTTTACGTTGTGTGGCTAGAACTCTGCTGTTGTAAGGCTTGAGTTCATCTGCTCCCATTTAGGTAGTCCTCAAAAGTGAGTCAAGATGGATAGCACCAATCAGCAGTCTTACCAGGTTGCCTCTCCGGAAGCACCTGCCCCTACGAGTTTATCCCAAGAGATGGATTCTAGAGGTGAGGCACAACAAGCTGCGGCTCCGAAGGCGATCTCCGATAGCAGCCCAACAGTTGTAGAAGGAACTGATGAAACTGAGATTTTGGAATGTCTTCGTAGTGGTCAGGTCTGGATGGTTAACAGCCGACGGCGCAATGGATTGATCCTTTACAAATCGTTTCATGCTGAATTTGCTGGACCTGGGGCTGCCGTAGGTGGATTTTTTGACCAAGATTGTCAACGAGTGATCCCTGTTGGAAAGTTATCTCTCATCCTGCCTGAAACCCATAAAGATCGACAGAATGCTTATCTAATTCGACGGCAATGGATCAAGCTGACTCAGCAATTCACCGATCAGTCGGTTCCTCTCCAACGCGCCCAAATGATTTTGAATCAGTTTGAAACCTATTTCGATCGAGAGACGATCGCTCGCATTCCTGATGAAGCGTTTGCGATGCTAGTCGGCGTCCTGCCATACTCAGTCCGCATGGTAAAACGAACCCCTGGGAAACTTAACGTCAAGGTAAAGACGTGAAGCCGTTAACGTTTTGCGAAAATAACTCGAACATTAGTGCAGAATCATACCGATGCTTTAGTGAGGCTAGTCAACTATTCAGACTGCTATACTAGATCAGCGACTATGCCGATGTAGCTCAGTGGTAGAGCATTCGATTCGTAATCGAACGGTCGTGAGTTCAAATCTCATCATCGGCTTCTTAGAAACATTAGAGAATTTGCCTGATCCAAGGAGTTTCAACGGTTGCTTGAGTGTGAACGGTAATTATCTGTTCTATCTTTAATTGCTGAAGATCTTGACACTCCCACGGTTCCGCTTTGCTAAAGCGCGTGAGATTCTTGGTTCTACGAAGCGACTTGCCCTGACAAGATTGCTCCAGTCAAAGTGGAAATCGCTTCTCCCCAAGCGTTGTAAGGCTCCATCGCCTCGCTTATATCCCACGGAAGCCAACCAGTGGGTTTTATGCGACCTTACTATAGTAAATTTTTGGATAGATGATTTTGGAGAGCAACTTGACCAGTGATTATGTGTCGTAATTAAAAACATAATTGTTTACATAAACTATGAAATATTAAATTTTCATTAGAAGATAAATAAGTATTTAACTCAATCCTTTAGATTCTAAAGCGTTGCGAACCATTACAGAGGAAATCATGAGCAACAATCTTCTCCGCAATGTACTAGTGGGTGCTGGAATTGCTACTGTAGGTGCGATCGGCACAAAGGTAGCAGTGGACTATTTCAAAAATCGGGGCAAGGAAGAGCCAGAAGATGAGAGCAAGGGCGACAAGATTGCAGCCTCAGCCGATGAAGTTACCTATGCAGTGGTTAAGGATGATTCATTGCAGAAGTTTTTAGACGCGAGTTTTGGTGATCCGGGTCGCTATGTGCCAACTCGCCCATCCAAAGTGTTTGACTATCAAGGCAGGCAATACATGGTGGTCTGGGCGCGGGACAACGAGAAGAATAAAAACCAGATGCTTGCTTTCATCTATACGCCAGACGGCAAGGAACGCAAAATGGTCGCCAGTGTGGGGTATACCAATCAAAAGACGGACTACAATCTCAAGCTATCTGATACTCCTTTTGCGGTTGAAGTGAACGACAAAAAGATCACATCTGGTCAAGGTGAAACCGATGGAACGGATGAGGTTGATTTTGTTTTAGCGTAAAACTCTCAGTGTCGGGTCTCAGTGTCGGGCGTTTGGCTGTGAAGTGTGGAATGGTGGCTTTTGCAGCCACCTTTTCTTACGCTCATTGCGTACTTACTATTCAATGCTGTTTAACGCGAATATAGAGCTTATTGCGTTCTGCTCTTTAACCTATGGATCGTTTTTTCACAGTTGAAGTACTCTCCCACACGGCTAATCCGCAGCAAGTGATCTATGCGGCAATGCATCAAGACTATGCTGAAAGTTTTGTTTGGAGTGAGCGCGATCGGTTTCCCTCAGAAACTCAGGCCGGCGAAATCATCATTAAACATCTCCTTGCAGGCAATCGAGGACATTATGGCCCGCTAGAGCATCCCCAAATTACGCTTAATTGTGGCTTTTTTCCACATTCCACCATGCAACAGATGCGAACCCATCGCGTGGGCGTCTCATTTGATGTCCAATGCCTTGCTGGAGATATGGAAGTGACATTTCTTAGGGCTTCTGGCAGTTTGTGGAAAATTAAGATTTCTGAACTATGTGACTTGTGGATGAATGGTGAGCAGGCAATTTGCGATCGTCAGAATCGAGGGCGAAACGGTGAACCTCCCGAACACTATCGAAGAGATTGCAAAACTCGGCTCAAGAAGCTGAAGTTAAGGGTGCTAAATGAAGAGACAGGAATTTTTGAGATGGGTCACATTCGGGAAGTCTTTGACCAAGGGATACAACCTGTTTATCGTCTGACGCTTGAAGATGGCAGAACGCTAGACTGTACTGACAAGCATCGCCTTCTGACAAGTGAAGGCTGGCAGACAATGAAAGAATCAATGTCATTAATCATTGATTCTCATCGCGAAGTCGTTAGCCATAAACAAGATTGTTATCTGATGACAAATGGAGTGATTGTTGCTGAGAGACTATATCAAGACAAAAACTGGCTACAAGAGCCATTGTTGGCTGGATTAACATCACGTCAGATAGCTTCCAAACCTACTGGGCACAAGGTGAAAGCTCACCTCATGAGGGTTGTTCAAGTGAAATATCTTGGGCTACAAAGAACTTACGATTTGGAAGTTGATGGAGCATGGCATAACTTTGTCGCTAATGGTGTAGTGGTTCATAACTCGCTCAGATACACCGGAAAGCGGATTATTGACGTGGTGGAAGGAATTCGGAACGTTGAAGAAGTATTTTATTTGCGTCCCGTGGGAACGTATAGCGATCGCCAGGGCAAGCATTATGAATACACAGAAGAGCAGCGTCAGCAAGACCTCGATTGGTGTTTAATGGCGTGTAAACGATATCACGATCGCATTCATCAAGGATTCGCAGAAGAACATGCGCGAGGATTAATTCCGTTTGATGTACGGCAGCATTGGGTATTGTCTGCGAATGTACGATCGCTGATGCATCTACTTGATTTGCGATGGAAATTAGATGCTCAATTAGAGATTCAAGAACTCTGTTCTTTGATGTGGAAGCACTTTGAAGCTTGGGTTCCACACATTGCAGAATGGTATTCAAAAAATCGGGCACATAAAGCCAAACTTGCTCCTTAATGAGGTTCTGCTTTTACCACCGAATCTTCATCCACTGCCAGTGTAATTTCTAAGGGTTGCTGATTGGGATAAGCGTTCACTACCTGCCGATAAACCGAATAATTGGTGGGTAATGTGATTCTGTTTCCTTCGGTTTCATAGGTAATGGAATACTCTTCGTCTTTTAGCAGTTGCGGAGTGCTAACGCTCTCTTGAGGACGTTGCCCTTCTTCAATTTCATCGACTGTAGGACGAGGCGGGAGAGCGGGCCACCACAATCCTTTGTCATCTGGTCCCGTGATCGCATCGTCCGGTTGTTCGCCGTTGCGATTAAGGAGCGAAGTGGAGGCAAACGTTTCGCGTCGAATTTGATTAGGTTTATCTGGATCAATGGAATATTCCACTTGCCAGGTATATGTGACTAGAGCAGTAGCTTCATATTCAGTAGTCACGATCGTCTCACAACCTGTCAACACAAATCCTAGAGACAGGCTGGCAAAGGCGATCGCAATCCGATTTACACGTTGCTGTACTTTTTGTCGCCACACTTTAGGGAGCAGTTGGTTTTTAGTAAAACTTACAGGCATAGCGTATTCGATCGAGTCACTCTATATACTTTCCACTGTAACGCTCTGAACTGAATTCCCCTGTTCAAATCACTCAAAAGGAGGATGGGTTCAATTCACCGCAGCAGGTTCTTTTAATTGATAGATAACGATATGCTGAACTTCTGAAGCATTTGTGATTCGAGTTAGCCGTTTGCTAATTCAGTGTAACCATGAAACTCAGCCTTTGCATGATCGTCAAAAACGAGGTTAACAACTTGCCTCGCTGCTTACACAGCGTCAAGGATGTTGTAGATGAGATGATTGTGCTGGATACAGGTTCAACAGATGAAACAGTGACGATCGCCCAAGCTTTCGGGGCAAACGTCCAGTATTTCGCCTGGTGTAACGACTTTTCAGCTGCCCGGAATGAGTCTCTACAATATGCCAATGGCGACTGGATTTTGGTATTGGATGCGGATGAGGTGCTTGCTACAGCCAATGTTCCGATGATGCAACAAGCCATCCAGCGAGATAATGCATTGGTGATCAACTTGGTACGGCAAGAAATTGGAGCGGTTCAATCGCCTTATTCCCTGGTGTCTCGCTTATTCCGTAATCATCCAGACATTTATTTTTCACGCCCATATCATGCGATCGTGGATGACAGCGTGACCTGTCTGCTGCAACATGAACCTCATTGGCAAATTCTGAATTTACCAGAAGTGGCGATTTTGCATTATGGCTATGAACCAGGGGCGATCGCCAGCCGCAACAAACTTCAAAAAGCAAGAACCGCAATGGAAGGGTTTCTGGTAAACCATCCTGATGATCCCTATGTCTGTAGCAAACTAGGTGCGCTTTATGTCCAGATGGGAGACTTTACCCAAGGCATCGAACTCCTAAACCGAGGACTCCACTCAATTAATCCCCCCCATCCTCCCTCTCCCATCCCCTCTCTCCCATCCCTCATCCCTCATCCCTCATCCCTCATCCTTGCCAACGCTCCCATGCTCTACGAATTGCATTACCACTTAGGTGTGGCTTATAGTCGTTTCCAGCAGGTCGTTCAGGCAGAGCAGCATTATCGGGTCGCCATTCAGCAGCCAATCTTAGACTGTTTGAAGTTAGGGGCGTACAATAACCTGGGCAGTTTGCTCAAGGTGAACGGGGATCTGATTAATGCCAAAGCCATGTATGAAGCGTGTTTGGCGATCGACCCTGCGTTTGCCATCGGTTATTACAATCTGGGAATGACCTTGAAGGCGATGGGTCAAATGACAAAGGCGATCGATCATTATCAAACGGCGATCGACCTCAACCCCCACTACGCAGAGGCTTATCAAAATTTGGGCGTGGTGTTGCTGAAGTTAGGCAACGTTGCAGAGAGTTTGCAAGCATTTAGGCAGGCAATTGTACTGCATAAAACCGCTAATCCGCAGGAAGCCGAGCGTCTCCAGCGCAGCCTCAAAGAAATGGGATTTCAGGTTTAGGTAAAGATAATTAAATAGATGATGCGGTCTACAAAAGTTGTGTTCTGGAAAACAGCTAAAACTTGATAGGGCAGATATATTATTTTTACTTCACAAAATAAACCACTTGTGAACTTTTGCCTGATTTTGATTGAGTTTATGTTAAGATTTTCGAGAGATACAGTCTTGCTTTTCAGTAAAGGCTACTGAAACAACTCTCAAGCATGGGTGTGGCGATTGCAATACTCTAATTAGCCTGAAGATTCGTCATTAGTTTCTAAGTAAGCTCTGTAAAATATATAACTTTCATCCTGAGTTTAACCAGTGACAATACGGTAAGGAATGCTACCGTTGCATTAGTAAGTTTCAGACTCCCAAAGGGCTGAAAAGCCTTCCAGGAAAGTGAAATTTCTCTCTTTGTTAAGAACGGGTACGCGATCGTGTTCAACACACTACTATTGGTGATAACACGGTCGATTGAGTTCCGGATTTTCCGTAGACTGTCACTGCATAGAGGATGACGACTATTGTGTGAGGGCTACCTCTAGGTTGCAGCAGTGTAAGCGATAGTGTCTATCGGGAAGCATCTCCACCGAACTACCTCTGAATCCGGGTGTTAATTTTGATCGCCTAGCCTAAACTAGTTGGCACAAATTTTCCGTTAAATGTGTCAAGTGAACTGTTAGCTTGCCTGTTGCTTGATTTCCTGGTTTAACGTGCATCACCAGGAACCTGTAGGAACTCTATCGCTTGTGAACATATAACCACGGACGGTAGAACTGGAAAAGCTGTAATCAATGCTGCTTCAGGCTGTGTCTAGGGTTTAAGGTGACGATTTAGCCATCAAGGGAAGTAAGTGCATCAGAGGATCTATGACAGAATTCTTCAGGGTTCCAACAGATCAAGCCCCGATTCGGGATCAGTCGAGGAGATGGGCTGATTTTGCTGAACCCCGCCCATTTACGGCAGAAACGCTCTACGGTGTAGAGTTTGGTAAGGGAGAACTGGCGAATTGCCTTCTAGATACGTGCATTCGTCTCGATTGGGAAGATTTGCAGTGCTTTGAAAAAGTCGATTGTCAATTTCAACGATGGGGTGTCACCTTTTCCAATGCGATCGCTCTTCGTCCTTCCAATCCCGCTTATCCCGCTTATTCGGGCGTTATGGTATTGATGGGTGCCCCTAAAAGCGGTTGCATGGAAGTCACATTTTTGCATCCGGTACGGTTTGTCAGTGGGTTTGTTACAGCGTCTCGTCGGACTGTTTTAACAGCGTTTGACCGTAATAATCGAGCGATCGTCCAAACCGAAAGCTCCGGGGCAAATCTGGCAAATTCCGATTCCCATCACTCTCCCAATGTACGTTTGAGCTTAAATATGCCCAATATTTATCGACTCACTTTTAATGTTTTTGATGGGCAACTCACATTAGACGACTTTTGCTTCGGGTTTTAACAGGGGGATTTTAGCAGGGTTTGATTTCTACAATCATTTGATAAAGCACTATGTACTGGTGCAAATACCTCAACTTGAACAAACAAACGCCTATTCCACTTTGTAATCATAGCGGGATAGGCGCTTTTGCTAGAACTGCTCTTTAGACCAGTTATTTCTTTGGCTTGCTTCCTTTTTGGAGGATGGTGATGATCCAAACGATCGCCCCAGCATACGCGGCTGGAATTAACACTCTGTAAAGTAACGGATCAGGCAATCCACCCGGAGCAACAGGCTGGTAATTTTGAGCTTGTAGCAAAATAGGTTGTTTAGAGACAACGGCTGATCTTGAAATGTCAGCGAGTGCCGAAGTGTGGATGCTAACCACCATGAGGGTAGTCAGAGCGATCGAAAGTCGGACAACTTTCCTTCGTCGGAGTAGCCAAGTACCAATCGATCGAGTTACGACACGCATCACCATCTCAATTCCTCTCATGTGAGACACAGAATCAGCCGATATTAATTCGCTAACAAAATATTAGCGGAGAAAAATGTTGGTGAAGAAATCGATCGAGTCATCCAATCAAAAGGGAACGTGATGAGCAACATTAACAAATTCAAACCTTGGGTAATTGCCGCTCACAAATTTGTAACGTTTAATACTGATTTTGCGAAACTGTAGTTTTTGCTACAGTTTAATAGAGAATATACAACCAGGCAAATCAAGCTGTCATTCACTTCAGAGTCAGCTTGGTGAGCCAGTTTTGGATTTTCGATCGACGGTTTTGAATTGGTTTAGCCCGAAATCCAAAATCCAAAATCCAAAACCCAAAACCCAAAATTATTGAAGGAGACTCTCATGTCTGGTGCGCTTTTGTCTGATGCCAATCGCAGGCTAGAAAAAGCTTTACAATATGTTACCTTTCACAAGGACGCCGCAGAACGCCTCAAATATCCTAAAGCCAGTCTCACAGTATCAATTCCTGTGCGAATGGATGATGGTTCGCTGCGCGTGTTTCAGGGGTATCGAGTCCGCTATGACGACAGCCGAGGGCCCACAAAAGGCGGCATTCGTTTCCATCCTAATGTAACGCTGGATGAAGTACAGTCACTTGCATTCTGGATGACATTCAAATGTGCGGCTCTAAGTATCCCCTTTGGCGGTGCAAAAGGTGGCATTACGCTTAATCCAAAAGAATTATCCAAGTTTGAATTAGAGCGGTTGAGCCGAGGATATGTAGATGCGATCGCCGATTTCATTGGACCTAACATCGATATTCCTGCTCCTGATGTGTATACCAACTCAATGATCATGGGCTGGATGATGGATCAATACAGCATTATCCGCCGTCAGCTTGTGCCTGCGGTCGTTACAGGTAAACCGATCACAATGGGCGGCAGCTTAGGACGAGAAACCGCAACAGCAATGGGTGCATTTTTCACCATCCAAACGATCATGCCTAAACTGAGCCGTCGCCCCGAAAATACCACTGTCGCTGTTCAAGGCTTTGGGAACGCGGGAGCCGTTTTAGCCGAACTCCTGTTTCGATCGGGTTATAAAGTGGTTGCTGTTAGCGATTCACGGGGCGGCGTTTACTCCGAAAAAGGACTCGATATTCCCAGCATCCGGAAAATCAAAGAATCCACGCGCAGCATTCAAGCCGTCTACTGTGAAGGAGCCATCTGCAATCTGGTCGATTCGGCTCCCTTAACCAACGAAGAATTATTGGAACTAGAGGTCGATATTTTGGTTCCGGCAGCCCTGGAAAACCAGATTACAGAAGCCAATGCCGATCGCATCAAAGCCAACTATATTTTCGAGGTTGCCAACGGTCCCACCACATCCGATGCAGATACTATCCTCGAATCCAAAGGCATCCCAGTTTTTCCCGATATTTTAGTGAATGCGGGCGGGGTCACTGTTAGCTACTTCGAGTGGGTACAAAACCGTAGTGGACTCTACTGGAGCCTCGACGAAGTGAACCAACGACTGAGCCAAAAAATGATCGAAGAAACCGAATTAATCTGGACGATCGCTCAAGATCTCTCCTGCTCCATGCGAACCGCCGCTTATGTCCATGCCCTCGAACGCCTCGCAGAAGCTATTCATGCAAAGGGAACGAGAGATGATTATCTCGCTAAGTGGTGATGGGAGATGGGAGGATGGGGGAGATGGGGGATGGGACGGATGGGGACCATGGAGAGAGGGCAATACGAGCCAGTCACAA
>JAAUSF010000154.1 GCA_012033255.1 Cyanobacteria bacterium RU_5_0 | reverse complement strand
GGCTGTTATAAAATTCACCCTGCTGTTCTAAAGAGTATCCTCCTAATAGCAAACCAATCCATAACTCGACGATCGACATTTTTAAGGCTTGTTGTAAGTCAGGTAGACGGATATTTGAGTGAAGATGTTGAAGATATCGGGCGATCGCCCTCGACCATTCCTCAATATTTTCCCCATGTGCCAGCTCCCGAATCTGCTCTGCCACTTGAGCTTCATCCAAGAGTTGTTCCGCTGCCATCTGATCGACCCAATTTAACAACGCCTCCTTATCTACTTCCCCAACGATTGAGCCATCTACTTGAGCGGATGACTTCTTTTTACGGTTTGTCGGGTACTGCACCGGCTCTGGTTCTTCAAATAGATCAGTGACATCCAGCGATAAAGACTGGACGAACAGATCGACACACTCCTCTAGATTCACCACCGGCTCTGTTGGGTTATGCCGACGCTCCCATCGGGAAATCAGGAGGTCGGCTCGCGCAGCATGAACCTCTGAGAGTTGCACCAGCACATCTCCTGCAACTGCCAACTGCTCTGCTAAAGACTGATCAGAGAGAGTTTGCTCTAGCGCATCACAGAGCGATCGCAAATCTGCCGTTTCTGGAAACCGAGATGCCGTCTCCAGGGATTGCCACAGGTCAAGTTCTAACTGCTGCACTTCCATCACAGCTTGACCTCCGGATAGAGTGGGCAAGGTCGAATCGGGCAATTGTGGGGATGGAGTTCTACTGATGAGCGGAAGCGTTCTACCTTGATCCCACTGTGCTGAGAAAAGACATCTAAAATCCGAACCAACAGCGTTTTGACTTGCAGTTCCGTCAATCCCAGGCAGTGAACCGGCTCAATTTTCGCAACTCGATCGTTGCCAATCCAGAGTTCTGCACCCAGGGCATGAAGCGGTGAGTCTTTTGTGACCCGATACCAGTGAACGATCGCAGCGGAAACAGCAGGAGCTAACACCTCCAGGGTCGCTACTCGTGCAGATGGGGAAACTCCAGATTCTGATAACCCAGATGCGGCTGGCTGTTCCCGTCGTCGCTGCTTGCGGATGTGGTTCCGTACTCCCCGATGACGATAGTAGGAGCGACGGTTATGGCAAACCTTCGGGTTCCAGCAGCCGTCCCCAGCTGGTCCATGACGCTGTTGGGCTTCCTGGGAATCGAGCTTCGAGCAAAGCCGACATTTCTCCTGATCGGGACGTGCCATTATGCACCTCGGAAGGGAGCAAGTAACTCATCGACCCACTGCTGATCCGCCTCCGATAGCTTGGGCGGTGGTACAGGCTGACGATAATCGATGCGTTCGTTATATCCTGCCCGATCGCACACGCCCTGCACAATTGCCTGTAATTCTACCCACGGCTCCTCATCTTCGGGTCTTAGCGGCAGCGGTACACTGGGAATGGGTTCACGTAAGTAAAAGTCATACAGGTCAGCTTGAGGACGTTGTGAACGACGACTGACAATGAGGCGATAGTCACTCGGCTGTACCTCTCCGATCATCGTCATCGGGATGCCAGCCCGTATCAAGTCAATTTCAATGAGATTGGAGAGACTGCCCAAAATTCGCCTGCGCTTGTTTTCATAAGCCGTTCTGCCTTTTCCCTTCTGCTTGTTTTTGGGTGACAGCACCTCAATCACTGTAATAACCGTATCTGTGCCGACTTCGCGAACTTCGAGATAGCGCTCTTTAATCGTGGTTGGCTGGGGTAAGAAAATGGAGCGGGGTCGCTTCTGAGTTAACGTTGTACCCGATTCAACTCGCAACGGCTCCACTTGATCGATTGACCGAGCCGCTAAGACAGCGGCATCTGGAATACCCACGAGGATTTCTTCTGGCTCTTCTTGAGCCTGGTAGGTGCGAGTCTCAACCTCAATGTAATAGGTGGGGCGCAGTTGGGGTGCTACCGTATCCGCGATCGCTACCATCAGCCGGGTATGAAAGGACGACCAGAAGGCTGGATGTTCCAGATAGGGATTCATGCCAGGGAAGGGCGACGGCATTCGTGAAACTCCCGCAGTGCAAGGATTTTCATCCAGTATACCCTAACCCTCTCTAATCTAGTCATAGTTTAGTCGTATAACAGATACACCCTCAACGTATCTGTTATACGACTAAACTATGACTAGATTAGAGAGGGTTAGGGTATACTAAACTCAGATCCTTGCAATATGGGAGTTTTAGGGATGTCATCTCCCTTCCCCGGCATGAACCCCTATCTAGAATTACCTGCGCTGTGGCACGAGTTTCACAATCGATTGATTGTGGCCATTTCGGATGCGCTCACCCCCTATCTGCAACCCAGGTATTACGTCGCAGTCGAAACCCGCACCTATATGGATGACGACAATCCTGAATTGTTGGTGGGAATTCCTGATGCGATCGTGCTGACAGCCTCAAAAGCTTCTGTGGCACATCCTGCGACGACCGCCATCCAAACGCGCCCGAAACAAATCCGCCTTCCCATGCCAATCGAAGTTAAAGAGCGCTATTTAGAAGTGCGGGAGGTGGGCATTCATCAGGTGATTACCGTCATTGAGGTGCTATCACCCAAAAATAAGCGCAAAGGCGAAGGGCGCACTGCCTATGAGAAAAAGCGGCAGCGAGTGTTGGGCAGTTCATCTCACTTGATTGAAATCGATTTACTCCGAGAAAATATACCCATGCCCATGATTGGAGTAGAGGAAACGAGCGACTATCGTATTGTGGTGAGTCGAGCTAATAACCGTCCAATGGCAGATTTGTATGAATTTCAATTGAGAGAGCCAATCCCTAGCTTCTCGTTACCCCTCAAACCTGACGATCCAGAATTAGCCGTCGATTTACAAGCCATTGTGCTCGGTGTTTATGATCGCGGCAGCTACCACGTCCGCATTGATTATCATCAGCCCGTCCCTCCGCCAAAACTATCTGAAGCGGATCAACAGTGGGTGGATGATTTATTGGCTGCAATTCGAGGTGCGTGATGGCGCGTCCCGACCAGGAAAAATGTCGGCTTTGCTCTAAGCTGGATGCTCAGGAAGCCCAACAGCGTCATGGGCCGGATGGTGATGGCTGCTGGAATCCGAAGTATTGCCATAATCGCCGTTCCTACTATCGTCATCGGGGAGTACGGAACCACATCCGCAAGCAGCGACGACGGGAACAGCCAGCCGCATCTGGGTTATCAGAATCCGGAGCTTCCTCATCTGCACGGGTGACAACCCTGGAAGTGTTAGCTCCTGCTGTTCCCGCTGCGGTCGTTCACTGGTATCGGGTCACAAAAGACTCACCGCTTCATGCCCTGGGTGCAGAACTCTGGATAGGCAACGATCGGGTCGCCAAAGTTGAACCCATCCACTGCTTGGGGTTAACGGAGTTGCAAGTCAAAACATTGCTGGTTCGGATTCTAGATGTTTTTTCGCAGCATAGTGGGATCAAGGTAGAGCGCTTCCGTTCCTCGGTTGAACTGCATCCCCACAATTGCCCGATTCGACCTTGCCCACTCTATCCGGAGGTCAAGCTGTGATGGAAATCCAGCAGTTAGAGCTTGACCTGTGGCAATCCCTGGAGACGGCATCCCGGTTTCCAGAGACGGCAGATTTGCGATCGCTCTGTGATGCGCTAGAGCAAACTCTCTCTGATCAGTCTCTGGCAGAACAATTAGCAGTCGCAGGAGATGTGCTGGTGCAACTCTCGGAGGTTCATGCCGCACGAGCCGACCTCCTGATTTCCCGATGGGAGCGTCGGCATAACCCAACAGAGCCAGTGGTGGATCTGGAAGAGTGTGTCGATCTGTTCGTCCAGTCTTTATCGCTAGATGTAACCGATCTATTTGAAGAACCAGAGCCAGTGCAATACCCTGCCAACCGCAAGAAAAAATCATTTGCCCAAGCAGATGGCTCCGTTGTTGGGGAAGTGGATAAAGATGCCCTATTGAATTGGATTGATCAGCTGGCAATAGAACAACCCCTGGATGAAGCTCAAGTGGCAGAGCAGATTTGGGAACTGGCGCATGGGGAGAATGTGGAGGAATGGTCGAGGGCGATCGCTCGCTATTTTTCTACCTTCGTCACTCAGAAATCTTGCCAGAGCCACATCACTATTTCTCTGACTAACTTATGTCATGCTATGCAGAAGTCATTAGTAGAAGTCTGGTTAGGTTTATTGCTAGGGGATAAGCCATATCAGTTTTACCAAACAAGTAACAACTTTTACGACACAGCAGGAATTGAAATCAGGGCAAAGCTTCCTCACTAGATATCCTGGATAGAAAGGGTTGGTTGCCCTTCCCGAGAAAGCCGTCCCAGCTCTTCAATCACCGTGAATGGAATTCCGACTGAGTAGGCTGCCTCTGCAACCGTCATATTTTCAGTTTGTGTCAATTGCAGAAGCCGTCTAACTTGAGCAACAACAGGGTCATCGATCGACGTGTAACCTCGCATAATGGCAATACTTAACCCAGTTTGAATTCCGTCAGGAGTGATATTGAGGTTGTTAACAACGGGAGATGGTTGTGACCGGGCGATCGCAGGCAAAATTTGAACCCCGACATAACGTGGATTGCTACTGTGGAAAACGTCAAACGTGTAGAGCCGATTCTGCCTCGTGGCATCTACTGTTTGCACCATCAGATTGGTCACAGGCGAATGAGCAGGGCTTGAAACGGCCTCAGCCATTTCATCAAACTCATGGGATTCAAATTTTTGATTGGCATTTGTCATGATCATCCTCGCTGTACTACCGCTGTTGTTGAGGGTTAAACTCAACGATTCGGGTAATTTGCAGCCCCGCCGATCGCATTTCGTAGATTTTGCGTTCTACCAATGGTGCATCAGATCCAAGGGGCGAACCCCTACGGGGGCACTGCGTGATCGCGGCACTTCAACCGCCTGCAAGGTAAAGGTGCGATTGAAGGGAATTCGCTCATCTCTACCCGTAGTTCGATCGATCAGTACTCGTGTCGCTACCAGATCCACTTCCCATTCTCCGAGTCGAATTTCTCTCGGTTCCGACAGGTAGGAAACGATCGTAGTGCTACGAATCTGCCCTGAAAAAAGCGCCGGAGGAACCAATTCCGCAACCTTGGGCAGAGACGCTTTGGCAAACTCCGATTCCAGCAGCAGAGAAGCAAACCAGGCATTGGTCGGAATTCGTTTGTTATTACCAACTCGAACCCCCTGATCGGCTTCATTCGTGCCAGGAATCTTTTCATCCCAGTTGAAGGTCAGGGTCGTCCAATCACTGACGACTTTCTGGATCACCGTTCGCGTTAGCGTTGCGAAGCAATTGGATAGCGCCAGTTCCGCTCTTGCTCCGAAACATAAATCGTTTCACCATTCACCAACTGAGCAAAGGTTGTCTTCCGTTCGGCAATACGGTTCACTCGAAACGCAGTGAATAAGATCAAAATAAAAATCAAGCTGTTAAAGGCAGTCAGGCAGATGAAACACACTGCCAGCAAATTTTTTGCCTCAGGTAGAAGTGGAGCGGAAGGAAACCCAGACTTAAGCCATGATTTTGTTGACGATACACAGGACTTTACCGGGGCAATTTGGGATAGGTAAGGGTTTGCTCCATTCGCCTGCTTCCGTTAAACCGAGGGTATGTTGTCGGAGGATGTGCGCTCTAACGTTGTCTTCAGTGCCAATGACGAGAAGGGTGAGGATGCGAGGGTCAGCGTTGTTGAAATGATCGAGATTGATGAGGGAATTAGTCATTACAGTTGAGTTTTGAGCGTGATAGGGGGTGCAAAAATTGAGAACAGAGCGGTTATTTTGCCCGAAATGTGCATAGCAAAGTAGGGAGGGCTAGTAGAGTAGAATGGCTTCTAGCCTCCAGACTGGCAATGTCAGGATTGGGGGTGAATAATCTGTGTTGATGTTGTTTATGGCAAGATGACCGACTCCGAACTGATTACGGTTTCGGAAGCTGCTGAGTTATCCGGCTATACGCCTCAGCATGTCAGGCTATTGATTCGGCAAGGGCTAATCAATGCCCGTCGTGCGGGTGGGATCTGGCTGGTAGAGGCTTCCAGTCTACGCAATTACATTGAGAATGCTCCGAAGCCAGGTCCGAAACCTGAAGCATCAGAGGAGTAGTCATATTCCAAAAGGAATATAATTCATTATGGCATTGTTGGCTTGAGAGTCAAGTGCTAAGGTGAAGCACTTCTGATCTCATCTGTTGGAGCTTGGAAGGGGAAGTTCCGAGATCAAAGGCTTACGTTTCGAGCTTTGAGGCTGAAAATTGCGCTTCTGAGGTCAAAGTTTGGAGTTCAAAGGTCGAAGTTCCATGTTCGGAAGTCGAAGTTTCACTTCCAAAGCTCAAATGCTGGAGTTCAAAGGTCGAAGTTCCGTGTTCGGAAGTCGAAATTTCGTGTTTTGGAGTCAAATGGTGGGGTGTAGAGGTTGATCGCTGTCTGCTCTCTACTGGGTATCTAGCATCAGGGCACGAAAGCCTGCTTGGACAAAGTGGCGATCGCCCGTTACTGCATCAGTCAAGTTTTGCTGTTGCATGACCACGAAAGAAATACAGTCGGTCAAGCCCCAGGTTTTATCGGGACGGGATTGGTAGAGGGCGAGGGCTTGCATCAGGAGTTCGGTATCGACGCTGACGACTTTGATATTGTCGGTACGATAGCACTGTTGGATAAATTCGGTACCGTTACGGTTGAAGGCACTTAAGGCATTACCAACTTCAGCAAAGATGGCTTCTGTGATCCAGACTTCGGCGGCGGCACGAATGCGGGGAAATAGTTGTTTTGCCTGGTTGTGGTAATCGTCGCGGGGATTGAGCAAGGCTTGGATGAATGCGGTGTCGAGAAACAAACGCTCATTGCTCATGAATCGGTTTCCTGACGTTTAGGTGTGCTGTAGAGATAGTGATCATGCTCGGCTGACCAATCGGCAGGGGCTTCAACGGTTCCTGTGAGGGATTCCAACACATCCCAGGCATTACCAGAAGTTTGTAGGTGTTGTTGTCGCAAAGTGAGAACAAAGTTGAGAACTTGCTGTTGAAGGTTATCGGGTAAATCATTCACCTGTTCAACAATCTGCGTAATGATTGGATTACTCATTTATCCTCCTGAATATTAGAACCTATCGTGAATCAGTCAGAAGATCGTCTATTAATAAAAAAGTTATGAGAAAGGTAAAATTCTGACTCTAGAGCGAGTTTCATCAACTGTGACTAAAGCACCTGTTTCTAAAGATGTCTGAAACTGATTAATGACATTAATGATGATTGATTCTAATTGATCTGGTAAAACATCTTGAGTACGAACTTGAATAACACTGGGACTACTTGCCTGAGTTGCAGCCAGCAATGCGCCAAAGTCTAAATCATGGGTAAAAACGATATAGCTGTTGGTGTTTGCTCATTCCATAATGGCGCGATCGGTTGCGCGTGGATCACCTACGGATGACCAGTGAACAGCTTCAATCGCATGTTTGGCAGAGGCATCAACCCAGAGTGGGGAGAGGTTCATATCAATCAAAATCTTCATGATGCGCTTAAAGGAACCTCAATTTCCTCCACGCGCCATGCGGCATAAGCTAATGCTTCTCTTAAGTCGTCGGCTTCCAGGTAAGGATAGGCTTGCAAAATTTCCTCTGTAGCATGTCCCGATGCCATGAGTCCTAAAATCATGCCAACCGTGACGCGCATTCCTCGGATGCAGGGTTTGCCTCCCATGACTTCTGGATTGATTGTGATCCGGGTTAGATGCCTCATATTGCTTACTCCTTGGAATATTGGATCATCAGATTCTATAGTTCAAGTTCCGAGTTCAGAAAGCGAAGTTTCGCGATCGCAGGTTGACGGGTGAGAGTGGAGGGCAACCACCACTTTTAGACAACCTCAAAAAGATGGCGGGGCAGTCCTGATTGGCGAATAATGGATTGCAAAGTTCCAATCTTTAGTTCTGCATAGTTAGGCACAGGCACCGTAACGGTTGTTTCCTCAGTTTGCAGTTGCATGATGATGTGGCTTCCGCGTTGTCGCACTTCCACAAAGCCATGTGCTGCCAGAATTTGACAGACTCCTCGACCTGATAAAACTCGCAGCTTACCCAATGGCAACCTCCAGTTGGGTCACAAAGACTTCTGTATGTAAGCGATTCTGTATTTCTGAAGGATCTGCTACTTCAAAAAATAGTTGCAGAGCTTCAACCAAATTATTTTTTGCTTCCTCTACAGAATTTCCTTGACTGGCAATGTCTAGTTCCGGACACAACGATACATAACCATCGCCTTCACGCTCAATAACTGCCGTAAATCGTTGAACTTGTTTCATGCTGCCTTCTCCTTTGGATATTTAACAATCAAATTCTACTCAATTGGAAAACCAGGGATGAGTTGATCGATCTCTTGCATCAGTTGCATCGTTTCCTTAAGGGCAACCACAACTTTTTGATAGTGCAGCACATCATCAAAGGATAAAGTGCGTTTAGCTTTTTTGCGATCTTTCAGCCATTTATCCAAAACCTGATAGCCACCAATCTTAAATGCCCACACATCAGGAGTGATGCCTTCAAAATAACGGTCTTTGTTGATGTAAACCCGCTGTTCTGTAGCGTTATAGGTGACTTCGGTAACGGCATTGTCGCCATTGCCGCTCATTTTAGTGATCAGCTTGTTGAGTTGCTTGGACTTCATCAGGTGCAGATCGACCAATGCCTGACCTTTGCCACCGAGGTCTTTGGCATTATCGGCTAACCCCAGCGGCAGATCAAAGCGATCTTTAAGAATGGCATCCACCGATCGCACAATAAACGACACCACAGGTTCCGGTGTGTAATAAACCCCACGACTCTTTCGCAATGCCGCATTGTACGCTGCCAGAAAAGTCTCGTAAAAATGCACGACCGGATCTTCCTGCCGAGGCTTCAGTTGATGCAATTCACCGTTTTTGTCTTCTCCCTCCAGCGCTGTTGCTGTTGCCAAGCGAATTGCCTTTGTCAACCTTGCCATCTGCCGCGCCAGGTCTTCAGGGCTGCTGATGATCTCGCCCGTGTAGTTGAGAAACTGATCCAGCAGGGCAGCAATTTTGTCCGTAGCTCTGACCTGGAGTTTGTTACCGCTGCGATCTGCTAAAACGTCTTTTTGCCTGCGCTTCCCATTCACATACCAGCGAAACTCTAGATAATTGGTCAACACCAGATTGGGAAACGCTTCGAGATAGCGCTGTAACTGCTCCGTTTTTTCGATTTGATCCAGGTCTAACCCAACATCTTTTGCCTCTACATAGCCCACCAGCAACTCGCGCCGCTTGACCGTAAAGTCTGGAATGCCTGCTTTGTTACCTTTTTCTTCAATCACCGCATCAATGCCATCAGCAGGCGCATCTAATAAGTCTTTCAACGCTGGATAATGACTGCGTTCACTGCCTTTTTGCAGATTCTTTTGAATTGACTTAAGATACGCATCAAATGAGAGAGATGGCATTGTGGTTTTAGCCCCGGTGCGATCGGTGAAGGTCTGGTGAACTCTCTTTTGATCTTAAGTGTTCCCACTTAGATCTCCATTCTTCACCCTTAAACCCCGGAATGTCAGCCTCTACCCGTAAAACTTTGGGCTTTGAATAGAATCGATTCTCTTCTGAAGCCCATCGTTCACCTTTAGAACTCAAAACTCCAACCTCCAGCCCTGAAACTCCGACCTTTAAACCCGAAACTCCAACCTTTGAACTCAGAACTTCTAACTTTTTGTTCCAAAAATAAAGCTCAGAACTCGGAATGTCGAGCAAATTGCTCCATCCTCCAAGTTCTGAGCCTCAACGATCGCCCTCTGAGGTTAAATCATCCAGCTATTCTTTACACCGTTGCCCCTTCCGGCTGCACCTTCCGAGACTTCCGAGCAAACCGCTTGCCCATCTCATCCGCCACCGCATCCAATCCCGATCCCTTGCCGCTTACCTTAGCAAAGGTATAGACCACCAACGCCGCCGCATAGGCATCACTGCCCACCGCCATCACCGTATCATCCACCAACTCTTGCAACTGCGTCAGCGACAGAAAAATCGGATACAACGCCTGAAACAACTCCACATCCCGTTTCATCTCCTCCAGGTCAAACGATCGCGGTAAAAAGTCCGGGTTCTGTGTCGCCACCTCCAACGCCTTACTCACAAACGCCCGACTCTTATCCCCCATCTTGGGTAGAGCCTTCCGCTCCTCCGCATTCAAATCCACTAAAAACGGTAGCTTCTCCTTAATTGTGGCAACTGCCGCCAACACTGCCTCCCGGTCTGCCTGCGTCATCGTTGCACTAATTTGATTCGTGGTCATTCTAAATTGCTCCCTGTATGGGTTTACGAATTTAAAATGCCCTCCGGTAAAGTCACAACTTCACAGTCAGCATCCAGATCATCAAATTCTGCCTCTTCAAACCCAAACATCTCAGCAATGTTGGAGGGGGTAAAGTAATTTTCGTCCTTGTCTGTAACGCCTTCTAAGTTTTTGATCAAATACTTGCCGCTGGTTCTCTGGCTGGGATCTAAACGTGTTCTGATCTCTCGGCGTTCCGCTGTCAGAGTTCAGAAAATAGAAGCGGTAGCCTCGAATTTCTTCATCATTGCCACCACCCTCACAAAGCTCAACAGTAATGGGAGCTTTGCCCGTTGGCGAAGCCTGCGCGGAGCGCACTCGCTCACTGAATGATTCGACATAAGCCTTGAAGTCCTCATGGGACTCAATTCCCCCTTGTTGGAGCGCCCTGGTGATGGCTTTATCCAGGGTGTTTTCAAGATGGCGGAGTTTGCGGCGATTCTCCTATCGGAGACGCTACGCGAACGCTCAGGCTACCTATACCCAATGGCGATTTATCCAGTATCCAATTGGCTAGGTTAAAATAATCCCAGAATTATTTCCTTGTAGTTTGTTTGATCTATGAACAACAGCGTGATCAAAGATCCAACGTTCCCAATGCGCCACACTCAAGTGACGGAGTTGAAGAACACCGCCAAAATTGCTGACCTGGCAAAAGATGTCGATGTCCTGATTACTCGAAATGGCGAAACGATCGCGTATCTGGTCAATCCAGAGCGTTATGAGGCATTAATTTCCGCTTGGAACGAACTGCAAATTAAGGGAAGTTAGTAATGGTATCTACGAAAGCCAAACGATGGACAGTAGACGACTACCACCGCATGGTCGAAACTGGGATTTTGACGGAGGGCGATCGGGTTGAGCTACTAGAAGGGCAAATTATCGAGATGAATCCGCAACTGCCACCCCATGCAGCAACCACTCAACGCGCCTTTCGCTATCTGGATCGACTGCTAGAAACTGTGGCTTATGTGCGGATGCAGTTGCCCATAACACTAAGACCCAAATCAGAACCCGAACCCGATATTGCAGTGGTTCGCATTGATGCCCATGAGTATGGCGATCGCCATCCCACACCGGATGACATCTTCCTGATTATTGAAGTTGCTGATTCTACATTGCTGGGCGATCGTCAGCAAAAAGCCCCAATATATTCCAAAGCGGGAATTGCTGATTACTGGATTTTGGATGTGAACACTCGACAGGTTTACGTCTTTCGAGAACCAACGCAAGAGGGCTATCAGCAGGAAGTTATCCTTGCTGCCAATACGTTGCTTGCTCCAATTGCGTTTCCTGCTATCAAGATTCCACTCAATCAACTCTTTCTCCAAAATGCACCTTAAATAGTCTTGGTAATAACCGTGATGTGTAGCCGCGAATAACTTTTCTGAAGAGATAAACAATCATATGGATATCACGCTGACGTTTCAAGCTTCAGAACTTGATAACGAAGATCTACAGTCCGAAGTAGAACAACTTCTACCGCAAATCCGAGAGATTGAGGGTGTGGAACAGGCTGCGCTAATTGGTGTAGAGCTAGCACCCGATGGTTCTAAGTCGGGAGGTGGATTTGTTCTAGGAGCACTCAAATTTGTTGCAGACAACTCAAAGATCATTCAAGGATTGATGGGGTTGAGCAATGCACTGTTAGGTAACAAAACATTGAAAATGGCAGTGAAAGCTCCAGATGGAAGTGAATTCAGCGGCGAAGCTAAGAACCGGGATGATTTAGAGTATCTACTACAACAAGCAGAAGAATTTTATCATCGGCGGGGACAGAGTCAACCATGAATAAAGCAGCATTGTTGATTGGGGTAAGCGAATATAGTAGTGAATCAGGCTTAAGAGAGTGTTTGTAAATAAGAATTACGAAAGTTTTTACTCATCGTCAAAAAGCGATATCAGAGATCAAGATGTGCATGAGGTTAAGAACATGGGTCAACTGAAAACCTACACCAGCGATTTAA
>JAAUSF010000153.1 GCA_012033255.1 Cyanobacteria bacterium RU_5_0 | reverse complement strand
AGAGCAATCTACGCAGATGTGATTTTGTTTACCGCGCCGCCGTCCATTTTTACGGATATGAGTCGAGCTGCATTCAGGGCATTGCATCGGATTTCACCTCAATTCATCCCTCCATTATGCAACGCCCTTTGTGCCTTTGTGTCTTTGTGGTGAATTACCCCAAATCCCCAATTTATTGGGTCAAGGTTCAGCAGAATTATAGCCGTAGTCAGTTAGGTTAGAACATGGACATTTTTGTGGGGCGGCTCCACCGCCCCACAAAAATGTCCTAACCAATATGACTATGGCCATAACTGTAAAGTGAACATATCATTGATGCCGATGGTCAAAAAACCGCTGTCGTCATTCTCACATTTGCCAGACTCGCGGAATGCAGATCGATCGCCCCAAATATTCATGACGCAACAACTGCCAAACTTGGATGAACCAATGACGGGCTTCGGAAGTTGAATTTCCGCGATAGCGGCAGAGTAAGCCAGATGTGAGGCGGGTGACACCTGTTTCAGAAGCAGGGACGGGGAGATGGGGGAATGGGGGGATGGGGGAGAATCCTCTGACTTTTTCGAGGAGTTCTTTGGGAATGGGTTGTTTGATGAAGGCGAAACTGGCGATCACGGGATATCCGGCGAGTCCTGGATCGCTCTGGAGCATTTCGCTGCCGCCGATGAGATATTGCGGATCGACCCAGAGCAACCGATCGCCTTGCCAAACTTCGGTACGCGATCGCCATTCGCCCGACAAAAACTGTTCACCTCTGGCGCTGCGTCCGAGGCGTGTGATATCCCACCCTATCCAAGTTGCATTGGCAGCCAATTCGACGCGCAAATTCTGGCGGTAGATCGCCCCGTCAAAGACGATCGTTTCCTGGGGCAACCATTCTAGACAAGCGGCTTCGGCAACTGAAATTCGGGTATTCTGTTGGGCTGTTATGCCGTTGCTACGATAGATTTTCGTGGCGGCGGCCGTGGTGACGAGTACCTGCGCTTGGGGATGGAGATGGGTAGTGCAAGAGAGACGATCGCCCCCTACGATTCCGCCTGCGGTGTGCAGCATGACACTATGACAGACTGCTGCGCCTTCTGGGTAAAAGGGACGTTGAACTTTCAAGGGAGCTTGGACTTCGCTGCGGCTGAGAATGGTTTTGTCTGAAGGATGGGTAAATTCTAGATGGAGGCGACCTTGCCAGGGGGTAGGGGAAAGACTAGGCATGACTACTTTGATATTGATGAGTTGATTTTGAGGGAGAGAGACCCATCGATCAACTCCAGAACGTAGACGCTATAATTTCGCTACCGTGAAACGTTTAGAGGCGATCGCCAGGAGAGTCAGCCATGCACCTAGAAAATTATCTGCGTTGTTATGGAACATGGTAGAAGCAATTTGACTCAACTAGACCTCTGTTACCTCCCTTACCCGACTGTTGAGAGTAACTATATAAACCTATGAAGGGCGGGAGTAAATATCAACCACTTCAGGACTATTTACGGCATCGGAACGAAGCCGAAATTCCGTTAACATTCGCTGAGATTGAGCAAATTATGGATGAACCGTTGCCCGATTCGGCACGTCGCAGTAAGGCGTGGTGGAGCAATCGATCGAAAGGTGGGTTGCAGGCGAAAGCCTGGATGGAGGCGGGTTATGTTGCAGAAGCTGTGGATGTGCATGCGGAGCAGGTGACGTTTTGCAAACCACCCGACACATATCAGGTTGAGCGATCGGGCGGCACGATTTTGTGGAACGGTGAACTGATTAAAGCATTGCGACGGCATACGGGTTGGTCACAGGCACAATTAGCAGAACAGGTCGGTGTGTATCAGCAGACGGTCAGTGATTGGGAGGTAGGAGCGCATAAGCCCCAGCGATCGATCTCCAAACTCCTCAGCCTGGTTGCAGAACAATCGGGCTTCAAGTATGGCGAAAAAGAGTAGCGATCGACTTATTGACATAGTACACCGATAAATGTAGATTGTCAAAAGTTGGACTGACGAATACTCCATTATGAGTGATTGCAATGCCTCTACTGTTCTGTATTTTGTTTCCGTTCGCTAATTCGTTGAACGGCTTCCTCCCAATTTGCCAAAAGTCTTCTTAGCTCCAGTTCCTCTTCGTCCAGTTGTTCCAATTCCTGACGTAGCAGCACCTTCCGACTTTGGACAGACTTTATCCGAAGGCGTAAACTTCCTGCGTGGGCTTCCATAAGTTTAAGGTCTGGCTCTTCACGAATTTGCCCTAGGGCAAATTGCCCCACGACAGCCGATCGACTCAATCCCATCTGTTCTGCCCTCTTTCCCAGAGCGTCCCACTCCTGATCGGTGAGGGACAAATTCCGTCTGCCTCTGCTTTCCTCTGCCATTCCTACTTTTCATCGTTACGCCCTTAATACGTAAAAAATACATCGAATTCGGAGTACCTAAAGCATTGATTACGGAAATACGTAGATCATCAGTACATGATGGCTATGTATTAGCATTCTTATCTTGATTTTTGCCGAAAAAACGCAAATACTTACGTAAATCTTGCGGAGAATATATGATTCACGGACGAAACGACGATCGCCCATACGCCATCGTTGCAATTTTTCCTGGACACAAACCCAAAATCATTGGTCGCAGGCGCAACCGATCGGATGCTGAAGATATGGTGCGATTTCTTCAGCGTCGAATCCCCAATGGGACGTTTTATGTCATGTTTGACCCAATGCCGGAGGATGAAGGGGGATAGAGGAGACCCATCGACGCATCAACCCATCAACCCATCAACCCATCGACCTATCACCGAACAGGTGGCTCACAACATTGCACTAGCGGCTCATCTGCCAGATCACTCAGATCGATCGACCCTAACAGCGTTTGCCATTGCTCAAGCAGAGCCGGATCATCGGGTTGGGTGCGACGGAGGTCGGCAAGGGAGGCGATCGCGTCATACCAAATACTCGCCTTAGCGTAGAGAGCAGGGCGATCGGTGGGAGGAGCCGCTTCAATTTGACTGACTAGTACAGGATCGGGCGCAACCCGTTGAATCCAGCCTGCGGTGTAAATATCGCCAGAGCGATCGGTTGGATCACAGATCAGGAAGAAGAACCAGCGATAATCTTTGCCGATTTCTAGGGGAGGTAGATTTGCGTTGGGTGGCAAGCTGAGGCTAATCACACCAGATTCGCCTGTGATCTGGAACATGGCACTATAGACTTCCTCATCGTCCTCGTCTAGCAGCACAAATTCAGCGACGATTGGAGAGGTCGAGGGCACATACCAAAAGAAGGTGGGATATTCTGTGGTGGTGGTGCCAAAGTTGGTGTTTGGGCTGAGTGAGGTCAGGGCTGCGCCGCTAATGGGGCAACCGCCTCGTGTACCGCCGCCTTCACGCCGTCCGGGCAGCCCACCGCGATTGGTTGGCACATAGGTCTGGGCAGCCGCGATCGGCAATCCGCCTAGAACCAGTCCGCAGGTTAACGTGAGCGAGAGAACCAAACGATTTAGCTGCAATCGGGAATGAAATTGGATGGAATGAGTACGTTTCATGGAGCAATGCTAACGCTGTTGCCGATTACACCATACTTTGGGCAATCTTTTACGCTTCTTGGACGGGAAGAATGCGTTACAGTTCCCGAAATTGACTGAGGAATGGAAATTATAGCTGTAGTCAGCTAAGTTAGGACAGGGACATTTTTGTGGGGCGGCTCCACCGCCCCACAAAAATGTCCTAACCAATATGACTATGGCTATATTTCAAAATATTAGTTTGGCGGCGATTTTGATTTGTAGGAGCGGATCGATCGCTCGTGGCAATTGCGGTAAGCGCACGATCGTCTGTTGCTCAAATGCTCCAGTTGGAAATGCTTGTCCTGCCTCGAAGCGATTATGCACACTGTAGCGTTGGCTGACATTCATGCCGGAAAGCGATCGCGTCAACCGTTCTGTCTCTGCAATGATGGCAGACTGGGCTTGCAACACTCCAATGAATTCAGTGTGCTTGGGGTCTTTCAGCTTTTTCTGTGCCTGCATCACCCGTTGACGGAGCGATCGCAATCGTCCCATAAATTCTGTTCGCCCCACCACATCTTGATACTTAATCCAGAGCTTGAAAATCCATGCTAGCCAATCTCCCAGAGCCATCGGCATTTCCAGGAAGCGCAACAAATGTCCGGTCGGAGCCATGTCTAGAATAATCAGATCTTGCTCTCCTCGTTCCAGTAAATCCATCACCGTGATCAGAGACAGCATTTCATCGATACCCGGAAGCGCCTGCGATACAATCTGCCGCCATGCTTGGGGACTGTAAGCGATTTGCAGCGAACCATCATTCGTTTCGCCGCTCATCATCTCTGCTAACTCCCACAGATAATCCTCCCGAAACCGATCGAGAACCTGTTCTGCCTCAACTTCTTGACCACTCAGATTAGTCGTCAACATCACTGGCTCATGCCCCAATGCCATCCCTAGCGCATCTGCCAACGAGTGTGCTGGATCGATCGAAATCACCCGAATCTGCGAATCAGGATGGCGCTCCGCCATGCCCCACGCGATCGCGCCGCCACCGTCGTTTTTCCGACACCGCCCTTACCGCCCACCAAAATCAGCCGCCGTTCCTCCGCTACAAAATCACCGAAGCTCGGCAGAAGTTTAGTGGGAAAGGCGATCGATTCGGCATCAGCACTTGCGGAAATGCCCTTTTCTTGTTTTGCCTGCTCAATCTGCGTAAACAACTCATCTAAGGCGATCGATCCCACAGGCTCTTGCCGTTGGAATGGCACCTTGAAAACGGGCTTTGCATCCGCGAGAGCAATGAATTTTCCGAGAAGCTCCTGCTGCTCTCGAACAGTGGCACCGGGAATCAATCGATTCACAAATAATCCACCGACCGGAATCTCAAGTTCGTTGAGAGACTTCAGAAACCGACGAGTTTCCAGGTAGCTCATGGGTTCGGCGATCGCCACGACCCCACACGCCGTCTGTTCCGCATCTTGCAACAGTTGCCGTCCGGTTGCCAAGTCTGTTTTCATCTCCGCCAAAAACGCATCCACGTCATCAGGGGTGTATCGTCCGGTAAAGGAGTGGCTGATCGTCCGATGTTTTTCTTGGAACAAATTCAGGGCGTCTAGGAACTGATCCAGGAAATCCATTAATCCAAATAAATTGAGGGTATGACCACTGGGAGCCATGTCTACGACAACGCGATCGGCATCTTGTTCTCGCAAAATTCGCTGAATTTCCAGGATTCCCATTAGCTCATCTAAACCGGGCCAGCCTAAATCCCATACAGGGGTCAGGTCTTCTCCCTGGACAAAGCTACCTCGTTCAACCAAAAGCTCTAACACAGCACCATAACGGGCTTTGAATGCCTGAAGTAGCACTTGAGCATCTAACGCTCTCACTTGAAGATTAGGTAAACCTGCCAGATGAGGTGTATCTTCAACGGTCACTTGTAAAACATCACCAAGGGAATGAGCGGGATCAGTAGACACCAACAGAATGGTTTCGTTGGGAAACTGTTGTGCCCAGTGCAGAGCAAAGCCACAGGATAGCGTTGTTTTGCCGACTCCGCCTTTACCGCTAAACAGGGCTAGCCGCAGAGTGCCATACTGATTTTTAAGCATCTTGGAAGTGATTTAGGTCACATCGGTGAGGACGAGTTCAAGGCATAGTTACAGGTTAAGCGGCGATCGATCTCCCCGCTCGTTGAGTTGTACACTGAAAAACTTCAGTTTTTTGGCTCCCAGTCTACTTTTAGAGTTCCCTATCTATGGTAATAAGTAGCACACGATCGACCGAAAATAAGGGTTCAATTGGTGCCCACTCTTGTATGTATAGCTTGACCCACTTTACTCTCAGGGACATGACCAAGTGCGGAGCCGCGCTGCGAAAAATTGGCTCAGGCGCAACCAGCATGGAATCGGTTGCCGATCGAATTGTGCGCTACCTATATGAGGGCTTCATAGACGAACAGACTGGTCAAAGTGCTCTCGCGCTTGTGCGCTGCTTCAAGACTCACTCATGTAGTGAACTTGAGGCTGAACTACACCAATTTGCTAGCCAGATGCTCACGGGTCAACCCATTTCTCCGACGATGAATTGCCTGATCCTCTTGGCGACAGCCGGAGATCAACCAGAATGGAACGATCGACGCGACTCAGCCCAGCATCAGGCAATTCCCTTGAGCAGCGAACAATTGCTGGCTCAGTCGCCCATGATCTCGCATCTGATGAAGCAATTTGGTCTAGAAATCGGGAGTGTATCGTCACCTGACCCTGAACTGCTCGTGGATATTGAGCAGGAGACATTTAACGTGTTTCATGTTCCGAATGCAGTAAACAGTCTCCATATCCCGGCTCAGGCAAACTTTGTCATGCCTTATAGAATTGAATCAGTGCTGGGGTTTGGCGGAATGCTGCCTTCAGGACATCTAATTGCAGTCATTTTGTTTTCTAAAGTCCACATTCCTAGAAGCACTGCCGATATGTTCAAGACGCTAGCCCTGAATACCAAGATGGCAGTCTTGCCCTTTGACCAGGGAATCGTGTTTGATTAAAGCATTCAATTTATGAGTGATTCTGCCTGTCAAATGGAGAATCGCTTGAAGAAAAGTAATATGGCGATCGTTTAGCCACAATAGCAGGGGTATCAATGTGGGAGATGCCAGCTTAGACAAAGAAGTTGAGCAACTGCGGCTCCGAGTGGCTGCCCTAGAGCAGCTACTAGAGGTCTACGAGCGAGAAACGATCGAAAAGTCAGACAAACTGGAGCAGGCATTGCGCGATCTCCAGGAATATGCTCAGCAGTTGGCATATTCAGAGGAAGCCCTACGAGTCCTGAAATCTATCCTCGATAGCATGGGCGAAGGGGTCGTGGTGGTAGATGAACGGGGCAAACTCCTGTTTATTAATCCGGCGGCGGAACAAATTTTGGGTTTAAGTTCTACTAGTGAATTTCTCAAGCGGTGGACAGCAAGCTGGACAGAACCCGATGGGCTATTTTTAGCGGATGGGATTACACCTTACCCGGCTCAAGAACTGCCGCTCGTAAGGGCAATGCGGGGGGAAGCAGTGGATACGGCTGAGATGTATGTGCGCTCAACTCAATCTCAAGCAGGGATCTGGCTGCGAGTGACGGCTAGACCCATTCGGAGCGATCAGGGTAAACCTCAAGGCGGCGTGGCAGTGTTTCACAATATTACGACGATCAGGCAGACTGAGGAAGCATTACGGCGATCGGAGGCACAGTCACGAGAGCAGGCAACGCAACTAGAGCAAACCGTCCGTGAACTCCAGCAAGCTCAAGCCAAATTGGTACAAACAGAAAAAATGTCGAGTTTAGGTCAATTAGTTGCAGGCGTAGCCCATGAAATCAACAATCCTGTCAGCTTCATTCATGGCAATATTGCTCCGGCAGACCGATATATTCACGATCTGTTGCGCTTGGTGAGTCTTTATCAGCAATACTATCCGCAGCCTGTCCCAGTCATTCAACGAGAGATCCAGGCGATCGATCTCGACTTCCTTAAAGAAGATCTGCCCAAGTTATTGGGTTCGCTTAAAATCGGAGCCGATCGGATTCGCCAGATTGTTCGATCGCTCCGCACCTTCTCCCGTCACGATGAAGCTGAAAAGAAACCGGTAGACATTCACGAAGGAATCGATAGTACGCTCCTAATTTTACAAAATCGCCTTCGTCCTAGACCTGGATTTTCTGGAATTCAAATCATCAAAGACTATAGCGATCTGCCCAAAGTTGAATGTTATGCCGGACAGTTAAATCAGGTGTTCATGAATATTTTGGTGAACGCGATCGATGCTCTTGAGAGCTATGAGCAAGAACGATCGATCGAAACCATTCCAGCCAATTCAAACACCATTCTTATCAAGACCAGGCTAGAGTGTCGTGAAGATGCCTTTACTCTTTCTCAGGGGCGATCGGCAGTGCCCATCGTCATAATCGACATTCGAGACAACGGACCTGGCATGACAGTTGACACCAAAGCCAAGCTCTTCGATCCTTTCTTCACCACAAAACCCGTCGGGCAAGGCACAGGCCTAGGATTATATATCAGCTACCAGATCATCGTAGACAAACATAGTGGAACGCTAAACTGCTTTTCGACTCTCCACCAGGGAACTGAATTTCGGATTGAAATTCCGGTTTACCAAAACGCTAGTCCAGAAACGGTGGAATACGACGAACGCCCAGAGATTGCCTGAGTGCAGGAAAATTAGGCGTTGCTAAAGTTAGGGATACGCCATCCATCAACAGAAAATTTACAGGTGGGAAAATTATGATGCAGGAGGCAACACGCCATTTAGGAAGATATCCGCCATCCCTTCTGCCATCTCTAGCATCAATTTGGGCGAGGAACCTTCTGGCATGATCGTGTCACGACTGAAGCCTGCGATCGTAAACATTCCTAGAAACACTTGAGCCACAATGCGAGGATTCATCGGACGATAAATGCCTTGATCCATTGCAGTTTGGAAGAAAGCTTCAGCCACATCGGTCATTTTGATAATCACATCAGACTGAATCCGATCGCGTAAATCTGGATGGAACTGAGCCTCCATGAAGCACACTCGCAGCATATCAGCGTTTTGATGGAGGTTGAGCATCCGCCGCCGCATCACTTGCGCGATCGCTTTATAACTGCCCATTTCGCTGAGTTCAGTCAGCAAATCAGTGAGGATTTCGATCCATCCTTGCGTTGCCACTTCTACTAAAATTGCCTTTTTGTTCTCAAAGTGGCGAAAAATTGTGCCCTCCGCAACGCCAGCTTCCTGAGCCAGATCGCGAGTTGTCGTGCCATCATAGCCTCGACGAGCAAACAACCGTTTGGCGGCTTGGAGAATCCGAGTCTGTGTTTCTGCTTCAGCGTGAGGAGGACTTTGAATACGCATAACAAAGCGTCGGATGCCGACGGAAAAAGATCTGGAGCAACCAGGCAAATACCACTCGCATTTTTCCAAGTGCAACTTAGCTTATCAATTCCTAGAATGGAACCTCGTGCCTTCTCTACAAACCTTTACACAATTACGCATATCCCTAAAATCCCATCAATATCACTTTCATTCACCTGTTGCTTGGCAGCAAGAGCCTTGGCTAACACTCGTTGAATCGGTCATGGTCAATCCTTGACACGCCTTGGTCAACTGCTCCTTAACGTATCCAAAAATTGTCAAGTGTGATAATTTATTTCCACCTGTAAATTTAATGAATGCCATACTTCCACCATTTTTGATCCTCGATCGCCTCCTGCAAGATTGGCTAGCCGAAGACATCGGACGGGGCGATCGCACTACCCAAAGCCTTTTCGCCACTGGTTCTCGAACTGGAGAGGCACACTGGATCGTGAAAGAATCGGGTGTGATTGCCGGATTGCCGATCGCCGCACGAGTGTTTCAGTTGCTTAATCCTCAAGTGACATTCATTGCCATTGTAGAAGAAGGGCAATGGTGTGAGAAAGGTCAACCGATCGCACAAATCATTGGCGCATTGGATGCATTACTCACCGGAGAACGAGTTGCCCTCAATCTGGTGATGCGGCTCAGTGGAATTGCCACAGCAACGCATAACTATGTTGAAACGATCGCTGATTTACCCACTCAGTTTGTAGACACGCGCAAAACCACACCAGGATTGAGAATTTTGGAGAAATATGCCACTCAAGTCGGTGGAGCGATCAATCACCGCATGGGATTGGATGATGGTGTAATGATTAAGGACAATCACATCGCCGCCGCCGGAGGAATCGCCAATGCGATCGCCCAAATTCGTCCCCGCATTCCCTATCCACTGACGATCGAAGTGGAAACCGAGACACTCGATCAGGTGGCAGAGGCACTACAGCATGGAGCCGATATTATCATGCTGGACAATATGCCTTTAGACACGATGCGGCAGGCTGTGCGAATGATCCGAGAAACAAACGATCGCATTAAAATTGAAGCATCCGGCAACATCACATTAGAAACCATTCGATCGGTTGCCGAAACGGGAGTTGATTACATTTCGAGCAGCGCACCAATCACGCGATCGACCTGGTTAGATTTAAGTATGCGAATGAACGCATGAACGCACAAGAAAAGGGGACGTAATATCGCGTCCCCCATCCGATTGCAAGGAGATTGAAAAAATCAAATTTAGATTATTTCTTTGAGATGAAGTGAACCCAGAAACTCCCGTCTGGAATACAGAGCGATCGAATCAAATTGTAAGAATAGTGAATATATTTGCCCTTCTCATTGCTGATGCCAGGGATGTTTCGGTTATAGCCTGCTGGTGTCCATTCGCCATAGGGATCGTGAACGAAGAAACCCTTTTCATCAAAGCCAACCAACACAACAATGTGACCGAAGGACGTAAAGTAACCGTGTATAACAACGGGTTTGCCTGCGGCTAACCAATATTGGGCTTGTTCGATCGTGGCATTCGGTCTGAAGTCATCACGACATCCATATTTCTCTACAATCACTGCTAAATCATGCGGATCATGTCTACTCAAGCCGTTGTTTTCAGCATAGGCATATAACTCATCCTCAAACTGACCGTAACCCACTTTCCGCTTAGTTCCCAGGAATTCCATGCACATCGCCAACGAAGTCACATTGCAGGAACCATCCGGATTCTCCTCATTGTCCCGTTGTGATTTGTAGGGAATGGCAAGTTTAATGGTCTTAGGCTTGGGTCTAGGTAGAACTAACTGATTGTCTTTGAGAATTTGAACGTGAGGCGCGTAAACATACCAGGTGTTGTAGCCCTTGAAAAAGTCTTTGGCAAAAGCAACTTTGATGTGATCTCGTTCTGGCAGATAGGATTGCACCTCAAGCACTTTGCCTGCTTCGATCGGTTGTTTTTCCGCTCCAGGTAATTCTGCTGCTTGAATGGGTTTGCGCTTGAGGATAGTCGCGTTTGATGTTTTAAGAAAAGTAGTCATATACAACACCCCCGATGGATGGAGTAGGTTATAAGACTAGGATTCCCGGTACTCAATCAGAATTAACGATCGGTGTTTCGTATAGCGTGGAGTCAGCTTGCACTGAAATGTTGATTTCACAAAGGTAAATACAATACAACTCCCTGCCATTCTGTTTGTTCAGTCCAATTTATGAGCAGTAACAATTCGTCAATCGCTTGGCGAATGGACATTCGATCGTTGACTACAAATAATCCTGCCATCGGTTCTCCCCTAACCAGGCGTTCATAAGCGAAATCGGGCATGGTAGCACGATCGTGGGTAAGCAAGATACGCTCATGACTTGCTGCCCAAGCTAAAATCGCTGGGTCATCTACTTCGCGCAAACCGACATCCTGAATTCGGAGTAAATCAAGACTAGGTTGACGCAAAAACAGCCCCCGAACAATATCACCGTTGAAGTTTTCATCACTTAATAAACTCAACATATCCACTCTAGGGACTGTGTTGAGATAATAAACGAGAACGGATGAGACTTAAATCAGGTTGAATACTGGATAAACGTTGCTGGACAGATTCAGCTAACTGCTCTCTCTGATTTAAGTACACCTCTACAGCCTCTCGGTGTCGAAGATAGTAGCCGATCGTGTTGTAAACATCAGATAGAGATAGGGTGGAATATCGATGCACAATAGCCTCAGGCGATGCGCCATCTTGAAACGCTCGGATCACAATCTCCAGTAAAACCCTGGAGTTTCCAACCCGAATCGCTCCGCTTTCATCTTCGCGCAGAGGCGGCGACTCACGTTCTAAAACAAAGCTCATAAATTAATTTTCCTGGCTCAAATACACCCCGATCGTAACGTGAGGCAGGGCTATTGCTGAAGCCGACTCAGTAACTCTAAAACTGCCTGATAATCCTCCATCCGACCTTGCGCCTGAAACAAACTCGCCGCCATTTGCAAATCCTCGATCGCCCCCTCACTATCCCCCAACGCATGACGAGCAAGCCCCCGGTTAGCATAGGCTGAAGCAAGATTTGGGTCAAGTTCAATGGCACGGGTGTAATCTGCGATCGCGCCCTCATTGTCACCCAACTCCCTACGAACATTGCCCCGATTGTTGTAGGCTCTAGCAGATTCTGGGTCAAGTTCAATGGCACGGAGTGTAATCCTCGATCGCCCCCTCACTATCACCCAAATTGCTACGAATAGCACCGCGATTATAGTGGGCTCCGGCATCATTTGGATCAAGTTCAATGGCACGGGTGAAATCTGCGATCGCGCCCTCATTGTCACTTAGGATCGAGGATTAAATAAGACCGGAGATTACATGGTCTGAGGTTTGGCTGTGTAATTCCACTTCGGTAACAATTCATCAAATACAATTTGCATTGTTTCCTTAAACTCCTGTGTTACTTTTC
>JAAUSF010000152.1 GCA_012033255.1 Cyanobacteria bacterium RU_5_0 | reverse complement strand
CCCTCCTCATCCTCATCCTCACTTCCCTCCTCCTTCATCCCTCCTCCTTACCTTCGGGTTACAGTGGAAGATGTTGTTCAATGATCTTGGCAATGTCTAATACTGGCAAGCGTCTGGTTTACCCGACTACGGCTCAAGTGGATCAGGTGGATGATTACCACAGTACGCGAGTGGCTGACCCTTATCGTTGGCTGGAAGACCCCAATTCAGATGAAACGCAAGCTTGGGTGGAGGCGCAAAATCAGGTAACGTTTGGATACTTGAATCAGATTTCGGTGCGGGAAACGCTGAGGCAACGAATTACGCAACTCTGGAACTACGAAAAGTTTGGTACTCCGTTTAAGAAATGCGATCGCTATTTTTACTTCAAAAACGATGGACTGCAAAACCAAAGCGTTCTCTACACATTACCGAGCCTTGATGCAGAACCGAGAGTGCTGTTAGATCCCAATGCGTTATCTGAAGATGGGACGGTGGCGCTAACGGGCTTGGCCATCAGTGAGGATGCCAAACTAATGGCATATGCGCTGTCGGCGTCTGGCTCTGACTGGAAAGAGTGGAAAGTGCGGGATGTGGAGACGGGCGAAGACTTGTCGGATTATCTCAAGTGGAGCAAGTTTTCGGGCGCATCATGGACATTAGAGGGTCAAGGATTTTTCTATTCCCGTTATGAGCAGCCGAATCAGGACACTCAGTTTGAAGAGGTCAATCAGTGTCCTAAGATCTACTATCACCGTTTGGGTACGCCGCAATCTGAGGATGTGTTGATTTACGATCGCCCCGATCAAAAAGATTGGCTATTCGGTGGTTCTGTGACAGAAGATGGTCGCTATTTGATCATTGGCGTTCGTCAGGGAACGGATTCTAAGAATTTGTTGTTCTATAAAGACTTGAGCAACCCAGAAAGTCAGGTCGTGGAACTGCTCAACAGGTTTGAAGCTAGCTATGGTTTTATTGACAATAACGGTACTACTTTCTGGATTCAAACCGATTTGGATGCTCCACGAGGGCGTGTCGTGGCGATCGACATTACAGCACCCGAAAAACCCAATTGGCGTGAAATCATTCCTCAAGCGGCAGAAACGCTAGAAGGCGTAGGTTTATTGAATAATCAATTTGTGGCATCGTATCTCAAAGATGCTCATACGCAAATCAAAATTTTCCATCTAGATGGATCATTTGTGCGAGAAGTAGCATTACCTGGGTTAGGTTCTGCAAGTGGATTTGGCGGAAAACGCTATGACACAGAAACCTTCTACAGTTTCACAGGATTTACTACTCCCACAACTCTCTATCGTTACGACATGATCACGGGAGAAAGCACGCTCTTTCGCAAGCCAACAGTCGATTTCGATCCTGATAATTATGAAACCAAACAGATCTTCTACTCTAGTAAAGATGGAACGAAAGTGCCAATGTTCATTACCCACAAAAAGGGATTGAACTTAGACGGTAATAATCCTACGTTGCTATATGCCTATGGCGGATTTAATGTATCTATTACACCTTCATTTTCATCCAGTAATTTAGTCTGGATGGAATTGGGCGGTGTATATGCTATACCCAATTTGCGCGGCGGTGGTGAATATGGCGAAGAATGGCATCAGGCGGGTATGAAGCTGAAAAAACAGAATGTGTTTGATGATTTCATTGCCGCCGCAGAGTGGCTGATTGCAAATGGCTATACCTCATCGAAAAAATTGGCGATCGCCGGTGGCAGCAACGGAGGTCTACTTGTCGGAGCCTGCATGACCCAACGCCCCGATTTATATGCTGCCGTTTTGCCTGCGGTGGGTGTAATGGATATGCTGCGTTTTCACAAGTTCACGATCGGTTGGGCATGGTGCGCGGAGTATGGTTCTCCAGAGAATCTAGAGGAATTCCAAGCACTCTACGCCTATTCACCCTTACACAACCTCAAACCCGGAACGGCATATCCCGCTACGCTCATCACGACCGCCGATCACGACGATCGTGTTGTTCCGGCACACAGCTTCAAGTTTATAGCCGCATTACAAGCGGCTCATGCAGGCGACACCCCCGTACTGATCCGAATTGAAACAAAAGCCGGACATGGAGCCGGGAAACCTACCGCAAAGGTGATTGAAGAGATTGCCGATCGCTATGCGTTTCTAGTGCGAGTGTTGGATATTTCAATCAAAGATGAGGGATGAAGGCTACGGTGTACACACCAGTCGATCGGGTTGAGATTGAACGGTGTTTAGCCCCCTAAATCCCCCAATTCTGGGGAACTTTGAGTGGTTCGGTTCCCCCAGAATTGGGGGCTAGGGGGCGGTTCGGCAGGGACGCTGGCTAGATTCAACCACTTATGTGTACACGGTAGGCGGATATTCGGCATCAGGCTTACACTTTAATTACACCAAGTTAGGATTTGAGACACCGATCGCAATGTCCGCATCCATTACCGAGTGAGGTAGCATCTTGCGGAAAGCCAAATGCTTGCAGTAAGAATTTCCAGCGACACTGGCGAGTGGTAAGATACTGCATCATGTCTTGCAGCGTTTTTGCTTGGCTAAAAGACTGAGATTTCGCAGATCGATGAATTTGATAGTGAAACGGATCGATCCATTTAAGTTGTCCAGTTCTATGTAAGAGCGAGAGAGCGATCGCACTGTCTTTGAATTGACGAGTAATGATATTAATCTCTCCTTCAGCAGGCAATTTTTGAATCAATTGCTGAGCGATTTGCTGTTGCCTGCGGAGTTGATTTTGAAAGTATTGATGACGTTGGCGATCGTCTGAATCGAGTATTCCAGTTGGTTCACTGATTAATGCAAGGATCTCTGCTATTTCACCATCTCGTCCAGCCCTGCCAATTTCTTGAACATATTCAGATAACAAATTTGGAACATGAAAATGAACAATCCAGCGAACTGTAGAATGATTGATTCCCATACCGAAGGCATTCGTACAAACTACAAAAGAAAATTTTCCGGTTAGCCAAGCGGATTCAATTTCTCGTCGTTCTTCTGGACTCAATCCAGCATGGTAAGAAGCGGTCTTATAGCCCTGATTTTTCAACCATTCTGCTAATAATTCACCATCTCGACGAGTTCGTACATACACTAATCCGGCTTGGTTGGGTCTAGCTTGAATGAACTGAAGTAACTGCTGTTTTCGCCCTCTAGGAGTCCAGGTTATTTGCACAGCAAGATTCAAATTGGAACGATAGGGACTCTGAAGGAAAAGTTGAGGCTGGTGCAGTTGTAAGATGTCGTGGATAGTTCGTTGAGTTTGTGGATCAGCAGTGGCGGTGAAGGCAGCGATCGTCATTTTCGTTCCGGCAGGTTTAGTCTGCAACAACGCCGGACGCACTGCCCCCAACCGTCGATACGCTGGACGGAATGTATCTCCCCATTGCGCTAAACAATGCGCTTCATCCAACATCAATCCATTAATGATCAAATGCGGTTGACTTAATAGTTGCCATACCGATGAACTGAGCAATGTTTCAGGCGAAAGATACAATAAGCGGATTTGTTGTTTTTCCAATCTCCAGAAGGTTTCACGACGCTGATGAGCAGATATTTCGCTGTGTAGTAATGCGGCTGGTAATCGCCGTTGACGCAGTTCTTGCACTTGATTTTCCATCAATGCCACGAGTGGCGAAACCACGATCGTCAGCCCTGTTTCCAGCAACGCAGGTAGTTGAAAACAAATCGATTTCCCGCCCCCCGTTGGCATGACTACGATCGCATCCTGCTTCGCCAGCAGACATTTCACAATCTCGCCCTGCGGTGGACGAAATTCTTCGTAGCCCCAAATTGCACGAAATTTAGCACGAACCTGATCCCAGTCCGGACGGGGTAAACGCATTCCCGAAGCCCAAAGCACCGGGTTTAGCGTTCCCATGAACCCTTGAGGAAAATACATTCCTGCGGAGAACATTATGAAATATTCAGGTCAATCACTGATGGCAATAACGAGTCAGTGGGTGATATCGGCAATTAACGAAACCTTTGCGATCGCCACAAAACGATCTCAGAAAAGTCAACTCCCTGTGGGTTGGTTAGAAGAGTATTCCTCGTCTCCGTCTTCTTCTGCGATCGGGTTTTCTTCTAAAAATCGAGGATTTGCAAGAATTGCATTGAACAAATCATCTGGCGACATCCCTCTGAGTTTTGCAGAGTATTCCAGCAGTTCCTGAATAGTAGCTTTATTTTGCTTCACCCGTATTCCTACAACAGCGGTTGCTAATGAAGCTTTGCTTTTCCCAGTAAGTGCAGCCCACACCGATAACCAATGATCATCATGTTCTCCCAGTGGCCCAATCGTAAATCGCTTAGGCATAGTGTCTCTGTAAGTGTCAGTAGATGAATCTAGCTTTGATTTATTCTGTATCATTTGTGATCCGTATAGTGTAACTTAGTATTTCCGGAGTACAACGGTTCCATTTATCGATCAAACAGTAAGAACTGACAAGTTCATAGATTACGATTTTTATGAATCGGGATCTGATCTATGATAATGAGTGTAGTTTAGATATGGGCTGAGTATATATTACTCAAAAGTGAATAAAAAAATATGATAAAACTCTTATTTAAGCCTCAACCATAGGCTCGTAGAAATTTGAGATGGGGTTAAAGACTTTATTGAGGAGAGAATTTGAGAAGAGAACGTATACGACTGAGTTTGACTGAGCAAAGTAGCACCAATGAGCCAGCCGTCTAGAGCAACAAAGACGCACCTGTAAAGAATGTTACAAACCGATCAATGTTTCTGTCGCTCGTCACTAGTCCTACCACGTTTACGATGTACTTTAAAGCTATGACAACTAAAAAGCGACCTCGACGCCTACAAGTGGAGATATCAGCAGATCTGGAGCGAAAACTGATTTTGTGGGCTGCAACCAGAGATATGAAGCTTAACCCCTGGATCAAACTTGTTTTAAGAATGAGGGTTGATGAAAATTGGTCTAAAACTCGCCAAATTCTATTGGAAAAAGCAGAACGACTAGAGATGACTGTCGAGGAATTGGAAAAAAAGATTTTAGAGCAGAATGGCTTTGATTTTGAGAGAGAAAGAGAAGAACTAGAGCATGGGCTTCCTGAAGATGACGAGAATGGAAACAACGTCATCAAGTAGAGTGTCATTGTATCTAGTCTTGGGAACGATACCATCGCAATCGACTAGCTCGGCTTGCTTTCTCATTCGAGACGTTACAGCGATTTTCAGATGAGTAAACCACAATTGCGTGTGGATGGGTGGATGGGTGGGTGGGTGGCTTATGCAAGGGGAAACGGCTGTAAGAATCTCTTTGTAACCATCGGTTTTCCAACCTATTTCCCTTGCCGCAGATGCAAAATCTTTGCATACAAAGTTGGCAATTTAGTATACATGTATTGCTTCCTCTACGCATAATTTTCAGAGCGAGTTTTCTCACATTGCAAGCATTCGATCGAAAATCACGACCTTCTCAACTCGTTTTGCACAACTATGTGTATTTCTGAATCAGAATTGCACAGTTCTGATTCATATGTTAGCATCTGTTTCAATGCCAAAACGGCTAGACTCTTAACCTTTTAAGGCTTCCCTTGTAGGGCTTCGTCAAAGTTGCCCTGTCCATTTCCATCGTCTGCTTCTCAGTTATTAGGAGGAGGGTCAGTCAGATGACCGATTCGCTTGAGCAATACAAATACCGAGGTGCGATCGCCGTCTTGAAATCATTGCTGGATGAATATCAATTCCCGGATATTGAAGAACCGCTCTTTCTTTCCTTCCTAAACCCCGTTCTACATTATTTTGAACGTTACCCCAAATTTAATTGGGGTATTTTTTTATGATTGCATAGGGGGATGAAGAAGCGAGCTTTTCATCGGCTCCTTCATGGAAATGGAACTCGACACAATTAGTGAGTTTCTCGCCATCTTTGGAGCATCGACTTTAACACTCTCTATTACATCGGTTTTCGTGTGATTACTAAACGGTTAGCCCGTCCATGTTGTGCTGCAAATGAGGACTGTTATGAATTTCACGCAAAGCTATTACCATATCCTTGAATTCCTTCGCAAAGTCGATGAACTCAATACAACCGCAGGTAAGGCTCTACGCAGGGTCAAAGTCAGGATTGAGGGGACACGGATTGATGTCTGGTGTTGCGATGAACTTTTGGCACACCGGATTTACAGTATCACGACCAATCTCAGGGGAAATAATTACAAAATACAGATCGCTGTGGGAGGAAAGCCAGATGTTCCCGATCGAGTCTATCAAGAACATCTGCTTTAAGTTCAAACGTTCAACAATTTGATTGGCAGGTTAAGGAGAAAAGAGAATACCCCATGTGTAACCTGTTTACACCTCTTGTGGGATGGGCGTCTCGCCCGTCCCGATCGGGGCAGGCAAGCTGCCTACCCCACCCGAAATCAAGGCTTGTCGCCCTAAAGTTAAACATCGCGTGAGAATAGAAAAAGGAAAAGGGGAAAATTGTACCTTTTACTTTTTGCTTTAGAACCAGTCAGCGTGGAAGAACTCGCCTCTGGGTTTGTCAGTTCGCTCATAGGTGTGAGCGCCAAAGTAGTCACGCTGAGCTTGCGTCAGGTTTTGCGGCAGACGATCGCGTCGATAGCTATCGAAGTAATCGAGTGAGGCACTGAATGCGGGAACCGGAATTCCCAGTTTCGCGGCTGTCATCAACACTTCGCGCCATGCATCCTGACGATCGAGAATCGTCTGCTTAAACTCAGGAGCCAGCAACAAGTTGGGCAATCCTGGATTTTCATCATACGCATGTTTAATCTTGCCAAGGAAGCCTGCCCGGATAATACAGCCACCCTTCCAGATTCGAGCGCATTCCCCCAGGTTCACCTTGGAGTCAAACAACTCCTTGGAGGCTTTCCCGATCAACGCCATCCCTTGAGCATAGGAGCAGATCTTGGAGCAATAGAGAGCATCTCGGACTTTGGTAATAAATTCTTTGGTGTCTCCGTCATATTTGCCAGAGGGGCCAGTCAGTTCTTTGGATGCCGCCACCCGTTCCTCTTTGATGGAAGAGATGATCCGAGCATTGACTGCCGCAATGATCGTGGGAATGCTGACACCCATCTCCAGTGCGCTCTCGACTGTCCACCGCCCAGTCCCCTTTTGTCCTGCCGCATCCAAAATCACATCTACCAAAGGTAGCCCTGTTTCGTCATCCATCTTGGTGAAAATGTTGGCAGTGATTTCAATCAGGAAGGAGTTAAGTTCATCAGTGGTGTTCCACTCGGCAAACACTTCGTGGAGTTGAGTGTGGTTCAGCCCCGCCGCATTTTTAAGCAGGTCATATGCCTCTGCAATTAACTGCATATCACCATACTCAATGCCGTTGTGAACCATCTTGACGTAGTGCCCAGAGCCACCTGGTCCAATGTAGGTGACGCAAGGACCATCATCCACTTGAGCCGCAATCTTGGTGACGATCGGCTCGATCTCCTTGTAAGCAGCTTCAGTCCCACCTGGCATCAGGCTCGGACCATTAAGTGCGCCTTCTTCACCGCCACTCACCCCCATGCCGATGAATTGTAGCCCCGTAGACTCCATCTCCTGAACGCGACGTTCAGTGTCGCTATAGAGTGAGTTCCCACCATCAATGATCATGTCCCCTTCTTCCAATAGGGGCTTGAGTTGGTTCATTACCCCATCAACTGGGCTTCCCGCCTTGACCATAATTAAGATCTTGCGAGGACGATCCAGGGCTTGCACAAATTCTTCTAGCGTGTAGGTAGGCTTTACGCTCTTGCCTTGTGCCCGTTCCGTCATGAAAGCGTCTGTTTTATCGGATGAGCGGTTGTAAACGGCGATCGGGAAGCCATTGCGCTCGACGTTCAGCGCCAAATTTTCCCCCATGACCGCTAGACCAATCAGACCAAAACTCTGTGCCATAGGATTCTGCTATTCTCCGCTTACTCTGGATAATGGGGACGCATCCTCGTTTTTTGGGTGAGATAGGCTTACCAAAAAACCGACTCGCTCCCCTGAACAACGTTTGTAGAATTGCTGTGGATTCGTTAGGAATTTGCACCCATTGAGGATTACAAATGACCTATTCAGGCTTGCACCTATACAGCGTAAACAATCGTTCGTGAGAAACTGGCACTCTGAAAGATTTTCTTTATCAAATGGAGCGAGAATTTCTTCGCAGGTTGTCAAAATCCTGAATTATAGGAAATTAGAGGAGCAAAGAGTCCGGAAAGCGGGGAATCCTAATGAAAAGTTCTGTATGCTAGCTTACTTATTGCTCGATCGGGATTTGTATCACAAATTCTGCGCCTCGTCTTGGAGCAGAAATGCAATAAAGTTGACCGTGATGCTTTTCAACCACAATTTGATAACAGATTGTTAACCCAAGTCCTGTACCTTTGCCCACAAGTTTAGTTGTAAAGAATGGATCAAATAATTTTTGTTGAATCTCTTTTGGAATATCGGGTCCGTTGTTAGCAATTTGAATACTGATTCGTTGATTGGGCAACATCTCGGTGCGAATACGAATCACAGGCTCAGGGATGGGAGATGTAGGATGAAGGATGAGAGTATCTTCTGTTGAGTAGTAGGCAGGATGAAGAGGGTTCCCTTGTAATATTCCTTGTTCTCCCTTGGCTTGCTCTGCGGCTTCCAGCCCTTCTTCTAAGGCGTCGATCGCATTCGTCAGGATATTCATGAATGCCTGATTTAGCTCCCCAGCGTAGCATTCCACTAACGGGAGATCACTATATTCCTTATGAATTTGAATGCTAGGATATCCATTTTCGGCATGGAACCGATGTTGTAGAAGCATCAGCGCATTATTAATGCCCTCATGCACATCTACAAACTTCATATCGGCTTCGTCTATGCGGGAGAAGTTGCGTAACGACAGGACGATTTGTTGAATTCGCTTGGCTCCAACCTGCATAGACAACATTAATCGTGGCAGATCCTTGAGGAGAAATTGTAAGTCGATCGTTTCGACCTCTGCTTGAATTTCAGGTACAGGCTTAGGGTAATGTTTTTGGTAGAGTTGCGTCAGGCGCAGTAAGTCTTGCGTGTATTCTTTCAAGTAGCGAATATTACCATAAATGAAGTTGATTGGGTTATTGATTTCGTGAGCGACCCCAGCGACGAGTTGCCCCAAGCTCGACATCTTTTCGTTTTGTACCAGTTGCGCTTCAGCTTGCTTGAGTTCTCGCAGAGCTTGCTCCAATTCTTGGGCTTTTTCCTGATATTTTTCCTCTGATTTTCGCAGTGCAGCCTCTTGCAGAAGGGCTTGCTCCATGTGATTGCGGTCTGTCAAATATTGCACTGACTTCTTCAGCAACCGATGAATGATCACGCCTGACAATCCGCCCACAAGCAGCAGCGACAACCCAAGGTAGCGCAAACTCAAAAGGCCTTGATGATAGATGGTTCTAGGCATATCAACTCGCAGCAGCAGAGCCGGATTGCCATATACATCATTCAGGAGGGTATACCCTGCGATCGTGTCACTGTTCAAAGGATGAACAAGGGTGGATTGAGAGTCTGATAATGTAGTACGCGCCATCTGAAAATCAGGCGGTAAGTGTGGTTTATCGATCGGGTGTACTACGATAGAAAGCCGATTCAACTCAGCCAATTCAGTCAATTTAACAATGTTCAGATCACGTCCAAAAATTAAACTGCCTTGGATGGGACTCTGGCTGCTATTGGTCAAGATGGGATGGGAAGCAATCATAACCGCGCCTTCAGGCAAAACCAGAAGCCCTGCGTAGTTGCTCCCCAAACTATCATGTTGCAGAAGGAGAGCATCAGGGGTCAGATGATTTTGCAATTCGCTTGGAAGAGGAATTTCTTGACCCTGGCTTAAATCAAAGCCAGCATTGTAAATAATTTGACCCGATTGATCAGCAATTGCAATGAAGTTGAGCCGTAATGCAGTAAATGTAATTTTGTCAATATCAACTGCAAGGAAATCTGGATTTTCACCCTGCACAAACGCATAGGTATTGTTCCAGTTAGAATACTCTACCGTTCTATCTGCCAAGTCAATTAACTCATTGCGAAGAATATCTAGGGTTCGTTCAACATCGCGTCGAGTATTCTGTCGTTCGACTTGGGCAAAGCTGCTGAGCAAAATGGTGGAGGTGATCGCGTATAGCATTCCGATCGCTCCGACCATCGTAACTCCTACCATCCATGAGAGTCGATATCGCTGTATGACCTTTCGCATCTAATTACGGTTTCTCATATTCTTGAGCATTCCCATCCCGATGATGCGCTGCAACAAGGCACTGATAAAATACTTCCAGAACTTTAAATTTGTAAATTTTTTACGATTATGTCGGCTGAATCTAACTCTAGTCTCACCAACACAACCGGCGCAGACGCCATAGATGAAGCGATCGCAAGCGGCATTGACTTCGATGGGACTCCCATCCCCCTAGCCAAACTCGATCTCTACAACAAAGTGATGGCGCTTGAAGCGGGTCGCCAACGGAGCGGTGTTTCAAATACGATGCGATCGCGCATCGTCCGCATCGGCGCAAAACACATCCCTCAAGACGATCTCAACCAAATGCTGAGCGCCGCGAATTTCGCTCCCCTTAAGGAGAAGGAGATCGCGTTTTATTACGGTGGAAAGTGAAGGGACACTGACCGCCGTTTTCAGTTGAATGCGATCCACAAAGTATGGGCACGGCAGGCCGTGCCCATACGAGTTTAATAGAAGGAAACTCCCACCCCTGAACTTCTATGGCAATCTCGCTGCAATTCCAATCACGTTAGTCGCCGTGCCATTAACAGTAACGCTACCAAGCCTGTTCGCTACTCCTGTGGATAGGTTGATGTTGAACAAATCTGCGCCATTCGTGGCATAGGCGGTATCGACACGATTAGTGTCAGTGAAGATGTCGAAGCCGACATTTTGACCAAAATCAATACCGAGTGTGCCGATCGTGAATAGGCGTCCAGTGTTGGGATTGACTGGCGCACCTGTTGTACTGCCCTGAATCACGAGTGCATCTCTAGTAGAGTCAATGCCATACAACGTTGTTGGAATCACAGGTGTAGCACCGGGTGTGCGGGCAAAGTTATTGCTATAAGCAATACTCACGATGTTGGGGTTTTGTCCATTAGCGGCATCCGTTGTGTCGTAAACAAGGTTTGGATCGGTATTAAGAATGCTAGTTGCGAAGACGAATCGGAAATTTTGCTCTGCGTCATTCACGACTCGCAGCGCATTTGGAACCGGGTTAACATCAATACTCGATCGCGCCCCAGCCGTGAGCGTAATCGGATTCCCGACTCTCGTAGCGACGCCAGTTCCAGCGTCGATCGTGTAGATTTGTCCTGAACTGCTCAGTCCAAGCAGTTGTTGATCGAGTGGGCGGAAATCAATATCTTGCAGGGTTTCACCAGCACCCAAGCCAGTGACATTGACACTGACCGCATTTGTGTTGTTAGGATTAAACGCCAACAACGTGTTATTGCCACCTAAACCGATAAGCTTGAGTGGAGTGACTGAAGCGGTGAGGCTATAGCTGGTATTGACATCCGATGCGCCTTGCAAGACTTGGACAAAGTAGCTACCACTGGCAAGATTGAGATTCAGCGACTCCGATGCAGTATCAGCCGTTGCAGAAGAACCGATCTCAGTTCCACTGTTGTTGAGAACTCGCAGATTGGCATTTCCCGTTAACCCGCTCAAGTTTAAGCTGAGATTGCCAGAAGTGGCGAGATCTACGCGGTAAAAATCGTTGGCATCCGATGGACTGACTGCATCGATAAATGAGCTTGGTGTCGCCCCCACCGTAATCGCACGGGCGGAAGCCTGATCATTTCCAGCCAAATCAGGTTCAGCCGCTGTCGCAAACAAATTCAATGTATATCTGATGCGGCTTCTGCCCGGACGCCTAAGTTGAATCGTGTAGGTTCCAGCCTCTAACGCCCTGGGAGAGATGGATTCAGATTGTCTGCCAGGTCTGTTAGAAAAGGCAATGCGTCGGTTGTTGCTACCCAATAACTCCAAACTTGCACCATTACCCGAAAGCCCACTGAGTGAACTTTGAAACGTGCTGGAACTAGAAAGTCGGAATCTGTAGCGAATCGTTCCGTTGGAAGGGGCAAATGAATCAGAAAAAGTTTCTAAGCTGTCTAGGAGACCTACTTGATTCAGGGGGCGAGCTTTAGCAGAGATTTTTGATTTATCAGATGGCATGGCTCAATCCTTGATCTATCGATCGATACGAATGAGTACGCTCCAATTATGCAATTGGATTGCGATAATTACCCAGATTTCTTAAGGATGTTTGAAAAACTGCAACGATCACCCGAATTCGCCCCCTAGCTCCCAAAGTTGGGGGAAATTCGGAGCGGAAGCCTCCCAAAATTGAGGACTTTAGAGAGGAAGGGTAGAACGATGGA
>JAAUSF010000031.1 GCA_012033255.1 Cyanobacteria bacterium RU_5_0 | reverse complement strand
CGCGTTAGCTTGAGCCTCGGAGTTGCCACCATAACTCCTCAACCCGACTCAGATTCCACGCTACTGATTTTGGCAGCAGACAAAGCACTCGTACCAGGCAAAAGAACAAGGACGCGATCGCGTGGGTTTGGCGAAGGTGTAAGTCCGATTCTGGTTCTCAGTACGAACCCGACATGCCACGCCTTCTACCTATAGCTGTAGTCAGTTAGGTTAGGACATGGACATTTTTGTGGGGCGGCTCCGCCGCCCCACAAAAATGTCCTAACCAATTATGACTATGGCTATAAAAACTAGAGATTAATCAATCCTTGTTCCTTATTTTTCCAATCGCACCACATACCACTGCAAATATCCGCCATCTACGTTTAACTCGCAGGCAGTTTCCATCAAGTGCTTTGCTTGCCTGTCTAGATCAGAGAATTTCTGCAAATCGATCGGCAGATCATCCTGACGTTTCGCCAAAACGGCTTTCAGCTTCTCCAATAGTTCCGCAGGCGCAAAGAACTGCTCTGGTTGGCTCGGTTCCAGTAACACATAAGCATCCGCATTGTGAAACATGATCGGGTCGGGCATGGGAGCGGGGGAGAGATAGGGGATAGGGGGATGAGGGATGCGTAGGCGTTGCTGAACTCACTCGTCTTCCGCAAAGACAAACCGATACAACTCACTCGGATCGGGTTCGGGGCTTTCTTGGGCAAACTTGATGGCATCATCAACCACTTCTTGGATACGTCGATCGATCGCCTTCAATTCTCCTGCTTCAACTAGCTGTTTGTCTAGCAGATAGGTTGCGAGTTTCTTAACTGGGTCGCGAGCTAACCAGGCTTCTTTTTCGGCTTTGGAGCGGAGTTCGTCGGGGTCAGCGAGGGAGTGCCCTCGGAAACGGTAGGTGAGGCATTCAATCAGGGTAGGTCCTTCGCCTGCACGGGCACGGGCGATCGCAGCTTGAGCAACTGTGCGGACTGCCAAAACATCCATCCCGTCTACTTCGACTCCAGGCATATCAAAGACACTGGCTTTTTTGAAAATCTCTGGCTGAGACGTGGCTCTCTCATGTGCCATGCCGATCGCCCACTTATTATTTTCCACTACAAAAATAATGGGCAGTTTCCACAATGCCGCCATATTTAGACACTCGAAAAACTGACCATTATTGGTGGTTCCATCCCCGAAGAAGGCGGCTGTCACCTGATTGGCTGTCTCATCACCCATTACTTCTCTGCGATATTTGCTCTGGAATGCGGCACCCAGGGCAACTGGAATACCCTCGCCGATGAAGGCATAACCCCCTAAAAGATGATGCTTGGCAGAGAACAAGTGCATTGAGCCACCTCGTCCTTTGCTGCATCCTGTCGCTTTTCCAAACAGTTCTGCCATCACTTCACGAGCCGGAACCCCGACGCTAAGAGCATGCACATGATCGCGGTAGGTGCTGCACACATAGTCATTACCCGGACGCATTGCCCCAATTACACCCGTTGAGACGGCTTCCTGTCCATTGTACAGGTGGACAAATCCAAACATTTTGCCCCGATAGTACATTTCTGCACATTTGTCTTCAAACGTGCGTCCTAACACCATGTCTTCGTACAATAAAAGTCCTTCATCCCGTGTGATGGAGTTAACAGAAGGTAATGTTGGGATTGTCCGTTCCTGAATCATGAATTCGCAGTATCCTTATACGATCTAGACAAGTAGCGACGTCACCTTAGCGGTCAAAAGACTGGGTGCAGTCCTTAATGTTACAGAGTTTCAAGGGGCAAATCTACTAAACCTATTACATGAGCATAGCCAGGATCTTAGTTAAGATTCAATACATCAGCCGTTTTCTAAGAGGATTGCTGAGAAGCCTCAAGGGCTAGACCTATATTCCCAGATTGCACCAGTAGTCTGTCATTTTTGTTTTGCGGGGTGCAGGGGTTTCACCCCTGCGTGGGGCAACGCCCCCACCCCCCATTACCCCATCAAATCTGGCTTGACAAAGCACTAGAGAGGCAGGAGTGAATGTTCTCAAACTCATGAAATCGCTTTTGATTTGTTCCCTCGCTCCTTGGTAAAGGGGTAGGATGAAAGCAATGCAGAGTGTTAGAGATACATTTAAGACATCTGCTAGGGGGTGTGCCTGAGGTAACATTGCATCTCCCCGACCATTAGGTTCATTCCTTCTCTTTATCAAGAAAGCCCTATGGCTTAGTTAAATTGGGAAATATAACGCTATGATGCTTCTCTCAGTACTTTAGAGGGATGCCCTGGAGTTCGCGATCGTCTATCCTGTGAAATTTGGTTGCTTATTCTATATCTGTTAATTAAAATCGGTCAGATTCGCCCGATAAGAGCGAGAGTTGCGTATAAAGGGAGTCCGAATATAACCTTGGAGTAAATTCAGTTAAATTTCGAGTTACAAAAACGAACTCCCAGGTTGCAAAAACTTATGTGTAAATTATGAATTTTTTGTCTATGCTGAGGAGTGAATTTTGGCAACCACTTTTAATGATGCCAGCCACGATGGAGTTACTGTCGTGAGGTGGGAGGGCTGCTTTCGTATTTGATTGAGTTTAATTGTTGCGGGGGAAGGATTGTGCGAATTCCGCTGGACTATTACCGGATTCTAGGCTTACCGATTCAAGCGACAGCTGAGCAATTGCAGCAGGCGCATCGCGATCGCACTCTTCAACTCCCTAGACGCGAATTTTCGGAGGCGGCGATTGCTGCTCGTAAACAACTGATTGATCAGGCGTATACTGTCTTGTCTGACCCGTTCCATCGGCAGGACTATGATGCGAGTTTCCTGGCAAAGTCCTATGAGCTTCTAGATATGGGGCAATCGTTGGATTCGCTAAGCCAGGAATTCGCGGATAATCGATCGACCAATGAGGCGATCGACCCCTACACGCCAAACATTGAGATTCCAGATGAGCTATTCGTGGGTGCCCTACTGATCCTGCTGGAATTGGGCGAATACGAATTGGTGCTGCGGTTGGGAAACTCGTATTTCCATAGCAATCCCAGTCTTAGGAGTGGACAATTTGGCAATCCAGAGATTATCTCGTCAGATATTGTGTTGACGCTCTCTCTCGCCTGTCTAGAACTCGGACGAGAACAGTGGCAGCAGGGACAATATGAAAATGCGGCTGAATCTTTGCAAATAGGGCAAGACTTACTGCTGCGGGAAGGTGTTTTTGCGAACCTGCGAGGCGAAATGCAGGCAGATTTATTCAAGTTGCGTCCCTATCGCATTCTGGAATTGCTGGCACAACCGGAGAGCCAGGTAGCAGCCCGTCGGCGAGGGCTAGAGTTGCTGGAAGATATGCTACACGATCGGGGCGGAATTGACGGCACAGGCGAGGATGAGTCTGGGTTGAATGTGGATGATTTCTTGCGGTTTACTCAGCAGCTTCGCGGCTATCTGACCGCAACGGAGCAGCAAGCCCTGTTTGAGGCAGAAGCCCGTCGTCCCTCTGCCGTGGCGATTTATCTAGCCGTATATGCCCTGCTAGCACGAGGGTTTGCTCAGCGTCAGCCTGCTCTGATCCGCCGGGCAAAAGGAATGCTAATACGATTAGGGACTCGCCAAGATGTACATCTGGAGCAAGCCGTCTGTTCGTTGCTCCTAGGACAAACGGAAGAAGCCAGTCACGCTTTAGAGCGGAGCCAAGAGTATGAGTCGCTGGACTTTATCCGTGAGCATTCTCAAGGAGCGCCGGATCTACTGCCAGGGCTTTGTCTCTACAGCGAACGATGGCTCCAGAACGAAGTCTTTCCGCATTTTCGAGATTTGTCTCGCAAACAGGCATCTCTTAAGGAATATTTCGCCGATGAGGATGTGCAAGCCTATCTAGAGGAATTGCCAAACGAGCCAGAATCTGCGACTCCGTGGGCAGTATCTCAACCAGGAACCTTGCATCGGCAACCTGTCGCATCGGAAGGGCGATCGCGCATTGACGCTCGGCACTCGCTCGGACGGCGATCGACGCGGAGTTCTGAACCTGAATTTGCGGACAATCCTGCCACAACTGCCACAATCGCTCCAGATACCTCGACAGCTATACCCAAAACCGAACGAGTGGGACAGCCCTCCGGAGAGAGTCGAAATGGCAGTACTCCTCCACCCACTACACGCGGGAAACGATCGTCTCCGCCGCCCGATCGCCGCCATCCCGAAGCGGCCGATTCGATTCATACAGCCGATCCGGCTCAAAAACGGCGATTGCCTACTCACACTATTCGGCTCGATCGACTCATCTTCCTCGCCGCAATCGGTGTATTCAGCGTCCTGCTGATCGGCTTCTTGTTCAGTCGGCTTTTTGGCAATCGTTCTCAGCCTGCTCCAACTGCCGGAACACCCGCCTCACAAGCGCAGGAATTAGCGCCCATCCTGTCAGAAGTAGTCAGTGAACCAGAAACGCCGATCGCCCCTGATGCTCCCCTGGATACTGCCAATGCCGCCACACTGGTTCAGACCTGGCTTTCAGCCAAAGCTGCTGCCCTCGGTGAAAGCCATAATACGGAACAACTGTCTCAAATCTTGACAGAACCTGCCCTCTCCGATTGGCAAGCCAGAGCCGCGCAAGTTGAAGCAGGCAACTCCTACTGGACGTATGTACACTCTGGCGTGGAAGTGACCGCCGTTGAAGCAAACCCAGACACACCAGATGAAGCGCAAGTTGAGGCAACCGTAACAGAAAAAGGTGAACTATATACCAACGGTCAGCTAGACACAAGCTCCTCCTACGACTCCACACTGCAAGTACGCTACACCATGGTTCGAGCAGAGGGGCAATGGCGCATCCAGAGTTGGGAAATTTTGGAATAGCGCAAGTGGCAGCTGATTGGCAGATGGTAGATAGTGGATAGCAGATAGTGTTGTGACTTCTCTATGTTATCCATCCTCTATTTTTCACCAAGCAGCCAGGAATGACAGACACTCTGCTTCACGCCTATCTGCCTCTGTTTCTCTGGACAGGGCTAGGACTGATTGCCTTTCGCTTTCTACCTGATGCCTTACCTCGATTTCTAGGTCGCAGCCTCTACTGGGTCGGCGTTCCTCTAGAAATTTTGGCACTAGCGCGACAAACCGATTTTTCCGCTCAAGTCAGTTTGGCTCCCCTGATCACGATCGTCACCCTGCTGACCGCCCTCCCGCTTGCCTGGAGCATCCTTCAAGGAATGCGATCGGTATGGAAGGATGAGGGCGGAAGAATGAAGGATGAAAATGGGGTTCAGCCTACTCAAGCCACCGATCAATCTGCCTCATCCTCTGCCCTCTCTTCCTCCCCCACCCCTCGTCCCTCCTTCATCCTTCAGTCTTCACCCTTCCAAGATCCCCCTTGGGAAACTCGCTCTCGTCGTGGCAGTTTCCTTTTGTCATCGATCATTGGTAATACCGGATTCGTTGGCTTAGCGATCGCTCCCGCCTTTGTGAGTTCCCCTTATTTGAGTTGGATTGTGTTTTACGGAGTTACGCATAATGTAGTTGGAACTTACGGTATTGGCGTATTCCTGGCAAGCTACTATAGCCGCCATCTGCACAACAATCGCTGGTGGATGCAATTGCGCGATGTATTGACTGTGCCGTCGTTGTGGGCATTTGCGATCGGCTTTCTCACCCATTCGGTTCCGCTCCCCTCGATCGTCGAATTAGGGCTTCGAGGCTCGGTTTGGTTGGTGATTCCGGCAGCGTTATTGTTGATGGGAATGCGGATCAGCCAACTTCAGGGTTGGAAGAGTTTGCGGCTAGCGATCGTTCCGGCAGTACTAAAAGTGCTAGTCATTCCTGGATTGGTTGGCTTAGTGACAACCCTGTTTGGGCTAGCAGGGGAGGCTCGATTGGCAGTGGTGTTAATGTCAGGGATGCCAAGTGCATTTGCCGGATTAATTTTGGCAGAAGAATATGAACTCGATCGCGAGTTGATCGCGAGTAGCATTGTAGTTTCGACGGGGTTGTTGCTTCTGGCGATCCCGCTTTGGCTGCGGCTATTTGGCAGTTTTTCTCAGCTTTCCACTTGAGCCATCTGTCCAGATTGATAGCGGATATTGGCTTGCTGGAAGCGATCGAGGGCGTGTTGAAGACGATCGCACTCTGCGATCAAGCTAATCCGGATATAGCCTTCCCCCCCAGAGCCAAACGCATTTCCGGGTGTCACAACTACCCCCGTTTGTTGCAGGATCGAGAGCGCAAAATCGGTAGAGCCGACTCCGGGAGGGCAAGGTACCCAAAGATACATCGTGGCATTCGGTTTGGGAATGTTCCAACCCAGCTTTGCCAATCCTTGAATCAGAAAATCTCGACGAGTGCGATAGCGGGCTTGCACTTCATGCAGGTAAACATCGGGTAAGCGCAATGCCGTCTCAGCCGCTGCTTGCAATGCCGCAAAAATTCCGTAGTCTAGATTAGTTTTCAGGGTGCGTAAGCCTTGAATGATATGGCGATTGCCAACTACAAAGCCAACCCGCCAACCCGCCATATTATAGGTCTTGGACATCGTATGAAACTCTACGCCGATGTCTTTAGCACCCGGAATCTCTAAGAGGCTAGTCGGGTGAAAGCCATCAAAGGCGAGTTCGGCGTAGCATAGATCGTGAACTAGTAAAATTTCATACTTACGGGCAAAAGCAACGATTTCCTCAAAAAATTCGCGAGGAGCCGTCGCTGTCGTGGGATTGCTGGGATAGTTGAAGTAGAGAATTTTCGCTTGTTGTGCGATCGAATCTGGGATTGCCGTCAAATCAATCAGCCAATTGGTTTCAGGCTTCAGGAGTAGCGAATGAACCCTCCCACCTGCAATCAATGGACCTCGGAAATGCGCTGGATAAGATGGATTTGGCACTAAAACTAAATCACCAGGGTTAACATAGGCTAATGCCAGATGGGTTAATCCCTCTTTCGACCCCAAAAGTGGCAGGGCTTCGCCCCCTGGATCAAGCTCCACATTGTAGCGATGAAAATACCAGTCTGTAATCGATCGCCGGAAACTGGCTGTCCCTTCAAATGGCGGATAGCCATGATTTGCTGAATCTTGCAACGCCTCGATCGCCGCTTCCACGACTGGCTGGGGCGTTGCTCCATCTGGATTACCCATTCCCAGATCAATCAAATCCAATCCTTGTTCCCTAGCCCGGACTTTTAGCTCATCCAAACGAGCAAACACATAAGGCGGTAGGGCGTTCAGGCGATCGGCGGGTTTAATCCAGTTGAGGTTCATTGGCAAGGATGAAGGATGAAGGATAGCTATTCTAAGGCTCTGAGACTTTCCTGTTCTTGAGTTTTGAGTTTTGAGTTTTGAGTTTTGAATTCTGGCGAGGCAGCGATCGTGGAGACCATCGCTGCCATCAGTTGAGTCGGGGTGACTTCAAAGGGGAGGCGATGGATGTCAGAGTTGGGTTGGCATGCGATTTCAGCCGATCGCTGCAAATCGGCTAGAGTGACGCTATTCAATCCTAAATCAGCAAGGGTTTGGGGCAAGCCAATTTCGGCATAGAACTTGAGGAGTTGTTGACGGGCAGTCACCGCCAGGAGGCTGCCTTGGATCAGTTCTTCAAGCCGCAGTTGTACCAGGATGCCGTAAGCGACTTTTTCTCCATGCAGGGTATCGTGACTTTGCAGTAAGTGGGTCAACCCGTTGTGGACAGCATGAGCCGCGACCGTGCGACACTGTGCGCCACCTAAGCCACCAATGACACCTGCCAGCAACACTGTTGCATCAACCACTTCACGCCAAACGGCACTGCCAGGAGAGTCGATCGCGGCTACCGACTTCTGAAATAGCAAATCTCGTAGCACTCTGGCTTGTTGAACAGCCGCAATGATCAAGGTCTGGTCAGAATGTCCACTGCTGACGGATGCCTCATACCACTTTGCCAACGCATCACCAATTCCAGCCACTAACGTCCGTCGAGAGGCAGTCTGAATCAAGTCATAATCGAGAATCAGCAAGTCTGGACAGGTTGCCAGTCCGACATCATAGAGAAAAGCACCTTGCTCAGAATACACATTAGACAGGGCTGTCCAGGCTGCACAGGTTGCCGCCGAGGTAGGAATGGTGACAATGGGCAGATAGCACTGGTATGCCAGCAGTTTGGCAGCGTCAAGAGCTTTCCCGCCTCCCACGCCAAGAATCACATCTGCCCGATGCTCGGCAGCAGCTTGACGAAGCACGTCTAATCCTGATTCACTGCAATCTAGCCCATAGGAAGCTTGAGCCACTTGAAACGATCGCCCTTCCCACATCGGCTGAAAAAACGCTTGCACGACGCTGAGTGTTTGATCCCCACAGACCACTAGTGGACGTTGACCCAACCGAGCGATCGTTTCTCCAGAGTGAGACAAAATGCCTGCCCCTCGCACAACCTGAGCAGGTGCCACAGCTAGCGTCAGTGCAGGTGATGAATTGGCGATGGGCGGACATGATAGATCGGTCATAGCGCACAATTTGAAAGCTGAAAAGGAGTTAGGGATTGGGGCAAATAATCAGACCTTAAACAAAGGATAGGTTGAGAGAGTTGAGAGAGATATGCCGTTTACAAGCAGAAATTAAGGTTAGGTAAAAATTAATTTACTACAGTTATCTGTATCTATGCTAACCATTCTGTGAAGTTGTTTCAGGAGTCGGTTTAGGCAACTTTGCCAAATTATCTGTGAATAGCTCGATCGCCATTTGAGTATCCTCTCGGACAAAGAGCGATCGTTTCACCTGTCCCAAATAGAGCGGCTGAGACACCCCAGGTTCCGGATGCAAAATCGTTCGCGCCCGAATTGTCAATTGATCTTCGTTGCGTCCTAAGCGTCCGATCGAAAACAGATCATTTGCCGCCTGCTGCAACGTTGCAGTTAGCTCCGATTCGGTAATAGTAGTGGGTACTACAATTACCGCCTGAGTAGCACCTGAGTCAAACACTGTCGAAAACCGCACGGCTCCCGGAATCGTAGTACGGGTGAAGGGAACAAGCCCCAGCGTAAACAAGCCACCCGTCAGCACCAACATAAAGCCAGTGGCACCAACCAACCGAAACCGAATCCCCCATTTCAGCAGGAATGCTAGTCCAGCTAGCCCACCAAACGTAAGGGTTGCAATGCCTGCCCACTGGGCATAGTTTAAAAAATCAGAGGTTGTCAACATAAGCAAGGATGAAGGATGAAGGGCGTTGCTGAATACAGGTGTGATTTTGCCTCCCTAACTCCAACATTAGGGGAATTGAATCCAAAGCCCCCAGAATTGAGGGATTTAGGGGGCAAATGCAGAACGTTTGATTACGTTTCCACCTGTAAATTTTTCGTTGATTTTGCGATCGGTAGGGGCAGACCCACGTGTCTGCCCTCTAGACCAAGGCAACCACACCGGGATTGCCCCTGCACCAGGACAACCACACCGGGATTGCCCCTACATCCTGCCATCCATCAACAGAAAATTCACAGGTGGATACGTATCAAATATTCTCATAAGATTACAACTCTCCAAGCCCTTCTTTGCATCCCTCATCCTTCATCCTTCATCCTTGACTCCTCACCCCTCCGCTTCATTGCTGACATAGCCTGCGAGTTCAGCTTCCCTGGATTGTTCTACGGCAGCTTTGAGGGTATGCCAAGACAAATTGGCGCATTTGATGCGAACGGGAAATTGGGCAACCCCTTGCATAACGTTGAGTTTGCGTGATTCTTGCGGGAATTCGGCTTCACCGCGCATCATTGCCTGGAAGCGTTGCACCATTTCTAGGGCTTCGATCGTAGTTTTGTCGCGCAGAGCATCTGCCATCAAGTCTGCGGATGCCATCGCGATCGCACATCCCTCTCCTTCAAATTTCACATCTTCGATGCGATCGCCCTCCACGCTTAGCTTCAATGTCAGCTCAATCGTATCGCCGCAAGAAGGATTGTGCCCTTTTTGGTAGCGATCGATGGGGTTCGTTTTGCCACGATTGCGGGGTTTTTTGTAGCGTTCCAGGATGACTTGTTGATAGAGATCGCGCAGATTGCCTAACGACATGGCGGAATCAGCTTAGCTTCAATGTTTCCATCTCTCATCCTAACGCTGATGAACTGTAATAAAAAATTCAACTTGTGTATGACAGAATACCTGTAGCATCTTTAGAAGATTAGTTGGTCAGATTTCTGTCTCAGATTTCTGCCACGGGCGTTACGTTTTCAAAAGAATGGATGAATCGATATGATATTGGCAGCAGATCAACAGGTATTGGTGCAACAGCAATTAACCCTCGCTGTGGACATTGGTGGAAGCGGTGTAAAGGTCATGGTATTGGATGATCAAGGCAATCCAACGACTGAACGCGATCGTGTCCCCACTCCTATGCCTGCTACTCCTGAAGCCGTGGTTGCTGCCATTCTTGAACTGACGAAAGATAAGCCGTTTGAACGGGTCTCTGTCGGGTTCCCAGGCGTTGTCAGAGTAGGTGTGATTGAAACCGCCGCTAACCTGCATCCAAGCTGGATCGGCTTTGATCTCGCGGCTACTCTCACTCGCTATCTTGGTAAACCTGTACGAGTTGCCAACGATGCGGATATTCAAGGGTTAGGAGCCGTATCTGGCATCGGTGTAGAAATGGTAGTCACACTAGGGACAGGGTTTGGTTCTGCACTATTTGTCAACGGCAAGCTAGTCCCCAATCTAGAGATGGGGCATCATCCGTTCCGTAAGGGAGAAACCTACGAACAGCAACTAGGACGAGCCGCCCTAGATGTAGTGGGTAAGAAACGGTGGAACGAGCGATTGTTAAAGGCGATCGCCATCCTCAATCATTTGTTTAACTATGACTCCCTTTACATCGGTGGTGGAAATACGAAGAAGATTGATGTAGTTTTGCCTAGCAACGTTCAAATCATCCCAAATATTACAGGGCTACTCGGAGGAATCACCCTGTGGCGCGACTAATATTTTCTGAAGGGTTTTCTAAAATCTTTTAGTGGAAACCCGCAGGACTGTTTTCGCAAGAACCTTCTAGACTACAGGCATGGCTTACCATCGTCACGACCCAGGTTGCTTGCATGAAAACGACTGCGATCGCACCCCAACTTCCGGATTCCAATCGACTCATCCATTCGATCAGTAAGGTTTTTATCATTGCCTGCAAAGAATCAACACACTTACTCGAAACCACCCTTGCTCAAGAAGGATTACTGTGCGAAGTCTTGAGACAACACGATCAACCAGAATTTGAGGGATTTTCTCCGAGCTATCGCTGTCTACTCAACCATTGTCGAGCCTGGGAACAAGCCGCTCAGCAAACAAAACCCACGCTAATTGTGGAAGCTGATTTCGTTCCAGTGATTGGATTGGGTCAGCTTCCTCTACCTTACAACTCCAACCAGAGAAATTTGGGTATCGCATGGCTGTATACCTGTGCCCCCCAAATCTACTCTGTTTCTAAAGAAGGATATGCCCAAGGGTTCTCAACCTCAATGGTGGCATACATTGTCACTCCTCAGAGTGCCCAATACTTGACAGAACTCGTTGAAATAATTCGCGATCGCTTTAGTCCCAATGCTTACTCCACCTGGGATTCCCAGATTGATCAATTTCTACGCGATCGCAACTTCCAGAACTATATTAGCTTCCGTAACTATGGTGAACACGGGGGACGTCCTAACCCAGAACATCGTTGGCATGGTCTGAGTACTGCTCATCGAGCCGACGTACTCTACGGTAAACTTGCTTTCCTGCCTCTCTATGCACTTGAAGGCAAAAACGCTCACCTGACGCTATTGAGGATACGCCTGCACGCGCGTCTCAAAGGTATTGCCCGTTCGCTCACAGGCAAATTTCTCAGAACCAAAGTCCTCAGACGCTCCAGTGTACCTATACGGCTGATTCGCTTTGCAATTCAGAGGCAGTTGACAATTGGGCTAGAAGGGGCAGTGATGCGCGATGATACAAAAAGAGGTGAAATCACCATTTCTCTCGCTGTTCCCTTGTCTCCCCGTCTAAAGCATGACCCAGTTCTTCCAGTTCGAGGCTGATTTTGTCGATTCCCTACGCTGCATCCCGATGCAGGTTCGTTTTAAGCTTGATACCTGCGGCGTAAAACTCAAACTCCCTCACTGGAACCAATTTACCCATGAGGAGCGGCAAATGCTTGTCGAGACTCTCTGCGTGACTGATGCAGAAACTCAAGCATATCGCCAAAACCTCCGAGATCTCGTACACACTCACACAGGCGAACTGCCGTCTGACTTGCCGATCGATCCTCATCCGGCTTGGCTAGACGCTTCTACTATTCCTGAAAGTGTCCAGGAGGAGGGGCATTCCCTTGGAGTCACGATTACACTAGAACAATGGGTAAACCTGAGTCCACTTCAACGTTTTGCCCTGATTAAACTTAGCCGATCGCAACACGAAAACAAGAATTTTCTGCCCGCCCTCAAAGAGTTTCAACTGGCTTGAGAACGTTCGATCGCCTAGTGCTTTGTCAAGCAAGATTTGATGGGTAATGAGGGGATGGGGCGTTGTCCCCACGCAGGGGTTTCACCCCTGCACCCCGCAAAACAAAATTGACAGACTACTAGCCTACCCAGTGTTTGAATAGATTCTTACAAATGCCTGATCAGTTCTGAGAGCTAGCCTCTACAATCAATCAGGACTAACGTGAGATTTTTGCTTTGGGCAATCCGCACTGTCCTTTACCTCATCCGTTACCTCACTCGATCGAGGGCTTCCGGTTATGGATCAAACCGATGTTATTATCTTAATCATCTTTCTGATCTGCATCACTTACGTCGTCTATCGGGCGATCGATTGGCTAGATGACCAAACGAAGTATGAATTTGATAAAAAAGCGTTTGATGCAGACCTAGAAACCAAAGAACTCAACGGAACCCCGTTTAAAGATATCCTTGATGTTAAGTTTGGTTTCAAGCCAGATGGGCGTTATCAATTTGACGTTGATGACAAAGACGAAAACTCTAAACAACCCAAAGAGTTTGAAGTCACGATCGTCAACAAGTCTAACAATATCTCCATTCGCATCGATTGGGATAACTGCACACTCACAAATTACAAACAAGAAGCCCGCCGAGTGATTCGTCTTTCTCCAAGCGGCACAATGGCAGACGTTCCTCAAGAGCAAGTATTTACAACCGTTGCTCCCAAATTAAATCTTAAAGAGAAAATCACGGCTGAAGATTGCTTTACCTTCAATAAAGACACGAAAATATTTGATCTGACGAAACCCATCCTCATGATTTCTCAACTTAAAAAAGATACTGAAGACAGAAAGTTTAGAGATAAAAAATTACAGAAAAGACTTCAAGATGAATATGAAACGTTCATGCTATTTAAAGCACCCTTACAGCTTTCCCTTGTAATTGCCATTCAAATGGATGATATGAGAACGAAAAAGATCGAAGAAGATCGAGAATTTCTCACATGTCATGTCAAAATTACCAGAGTCCGGTGGCTCGATCAACTTCCCTGGAGTCCTAAATAACCTAGTGGTTCGTGATGGAGAGTACTAGACTAGAAGCATGGGAAGAGGAGGCGAGGCGGTTGCAGGCGAATCGCCTGAGGAAAGTCCGGGCTTCCGAAAGACCAAACTTGCTAGGTAACGCCTAGTGCGCGTGAGCGTGAGGATAGTGCCACAGAAACATACCGCCGCTATAAAGTTATGAGTTATGAATGCTGAGTTTTGAGTTAACTCCATAACTTAAAACTTAAAGCTCAAAACTTAAAACTCCTGCGGTAAGGGTGCAAAGGTGCGGTAAGAGCGCACCAGCAACGTTGTGAGGCGTTGGCTCGGTAAACCCCGGTTGGACGCAAGGTAGAAGGAGTCATGGTTGGTCTTTTTCCGGCTCCAGGTAGGGGTGGAATTCCGCTCCTGCGAAATCCGCTAGAGGTGCCTGGTGACAGGTATCCCAGATAGATAACTGCCCTCTGAATGGTATGCCATTTAGAAGAACAGAACCCGGCTTATGTCCACCTCTTCCCTTTTTCAGTTTTGAGTTTTGAGGTACTGAGTCTCACAGGTAGGGTGACAATGCCCACCCCACAAAATGGGTTTTCGGATAGGCTCTAAGTGCTGAGTTGAATGAGTTTATTCAGAACTGAGAACCTGTTTGGAAAGCGCCAAAACTTAAAACTCAAAACTCAAAACTCCACTCAAAACTCCCAAATGCCGCTCTCCGATCCTCGTCGTCAAAAACAACTACGCCAATTTATTGAGAAGTTAGGATTGTCTGGACAGGCTCCGGTGAAATGGGAGTTGCTGGATTTAGCCCTGACGCATCCTTCAGCCTCGCCACAAGCGAATTATGAGCGACTAGAGTTTGTTGGAGATGCGGTAGTGAAGTTGGCGGCGGCAGAGTTTTTATTTGAGACATATTTGGATGCCCATGAGGGAGAGCTTTCTGCGATTCGGGGAATGCTGGTGAGCGATCGCCTCCTTGCCCAAATTGCCGATAGTTATGGGTTCGATCGTTACCTGATCATCGCGAACAGTGCCTTGGCTGATAAGGTAGGGCAGGAAACTCGTTTAGCTGCTGCATTTGAGGCAGTTCTCGCCGCCTTATACCTCAGCACTTACAACCTATCATTGATTCGTCCTTGGCTAGATTCCCATTTACACCGCTTTTCTGAAACAATTCGTCGCGATCCAACCTTGCAAAACTACAAAGGGGCACTGCAAGCCTGGACGCAGGCATCCTATCAGAGCCTTCCGGAGTATCGTGTGACTGAATTGGGGCAAGTTTACGGCGATGTAGAAAGATTCATGGCGGAGGTTTGGTTCCAGGGGCAATTGTGGGGGCGGGGAAAGGGCAGTCGAAGAAGGCGGCAGAACAGGCAGCCGCGCAAGTTGCGTTTTGGGCGTTGCAGCAGAGGCAGGATGAAGGGAAGGATGAGGGGACCAGGGGGTGAGGGGATTGAGGGGGCAGGGGGTGAGGAAGATCGCAATCGTAGGCTTTCTGATCTCTGGCTGATTACAGAAGAGTTTATCAATTAGTTAGGTATTCATCGCTACTTCAAATTGCTTAATTTAAGGGATTGCTGGGAACTTTAGATGCGTACCTCTTCATCCTAAATCTATTGGGAACGCTGCATGGAGAACGTAATAGTCGCTGAAACTTCTACTTCATTCCTCGCTCTCTCTGAAACAAATGAGACGCTATCTCCGTCACTCCCCCACTCTCTCACTCCCCCACTCCCTCAATCCTCCGCTTCATCTCGAATTGGACTTGCCCTTTTCGGTGTTGGGCGATGGGGAAGTCATTTGTTGCGGAATTTTCTGAGGCATCCGCAAGCACGGGTAGTGGCTGTAGCAGATATCTCTTTAGAACGAATAAATGGGCTTTCACAACGGTTTGATTTTGATTTTGATTCTGATGATGTGATTTTGACGACGGGTTGGCAAGAGGCATTGCGATCGCCCAACATTGAAGCCGTCGTTATTGCTACTCCAGCCGCAACTCACTACACGCTGATTCAAGAGGCTCTAAGACGAGGACTGCATATTCTGGCAGAAAAACCGCTCACTTTGGATGTGGCAGAATCGTTTGAACTTTGTCATCTCGCGGCTCAGCAGCAACGCCAGTTGGTGATCGACCATACTTATTTATTTCATCCGGCAATTAGACGGGGTAAGGAGGTGATTCAACAGGGGACGTTGGGAGCGCTACGCTACGGCTATGCAGCGCGGACTCATTTAGGACCAATTCGTCAAGATGTCGATGCCTTATGGGATTTAGCAATTCATGATATTGCTATTTTTAACCATTGGCTCAGTGAGAGTCCGGTTCAAGTGCAGGCGCAAGGGGCAGCTTGGCTTCAGTCGGAAAGTGAGAATCCTTATCCGTTCGATCGTGGTCTATCCGATTTAGTTTGGGTCAAACTCGTCTATCCGAGTGGATTTCAGGCGTTTATTCATCTTTGTTGGTCTAATCCAGATAAACAGCGACGACTCAGCATCGCGGGTAGTCAAGGGACGCTCATATTTGATGAAATGGCCTCTGCTCCTTTAACTTTGCTGCAAGGTAGGCTAGAGCAAACCGATCGCTACTTTAGTCCTGCGGAGCAACACCAGCAAATCCTCAATTTTGAGGCGATCGAACCCCTCCAGCAAGTCTGCTCTCACTTCCTCACCTGTGTACAACAAAACACTTCCTCTTGGATTTCTCCAGGAAGATTGGGAGCGGAGCTAGTTCAGATTCTCACCGCACTAACCCTGTCGCTGCGGCAAGGTGGACGGACGGTGGATGTTGCCTAATGCAGGGTTGGTTCATCACTTATTAGCCGATCGCAGATGGTTCTGCGGCTGACTGATTGAGGGTCGTTTTGGAACTCTCTTGAGAGTCGATCGATTCACTGTGAGATGGATCGAAAATGGGCATGACGATTTTGACAGTGGTTCCATGTCCCACCCCTGCACTATGCAGCGTGATCCGTCCACCCATCATCTCAACCAAATTACGAGAGATGGCTAAACCCAATCCGGTGCCCTCAAATTTCCGGGTTGTAGTGCCGTCTACCATCACAAAGGGACGGAATAACTTATGCTGTTGAGCCAGATCGATCCCAATCCCAGTGTCTTTCACTGCAACGATCACCCACGGTCTAAGGACACCCCCGTCGCCATAATGTCCATTTTGTTCAGCGATCGGCGGAGAAACGGCGGTTTCAGTGCGAACGTCGATCGTGATTTCGCCCTGATCGGTGAACTTCATGGCGTTGTAGATCACGTTTAGAAACACTTGTTTCAAGCGAGACGGGTCAGCCCGTACCAGGATCGGTTCTAACAAATCTGTAACGGTTAACTTTAAGCCTTTTTGCTGAATGGGCACAACCTCTAAATCCACTGCCTCTTTGAGAATCTGTCGCAGGTCAACCGTTTCGATCGCAAGTGGCAATTTCTCTTCTTCAATTCGTTGAATATCCAAAATATCGTTAATGATTTTGAGCAGATGAATGGCGGCTTTATCGGCATGGTCTAGAAATTCCACTTCTTCTTCGCGAGTATCGCAGCAGTCATCTTTGACCAGGCGAATACAGTTGATAATGGCGTTGAGGGGCGTTCGCAGTTCATGAGAGGTGTTTGCCAAAAATTGGCTCTTAAGCTGGTTAGCAGCTTTTGCTTCTTGCCAAGCAGACTCTAGCTCTTTGGCGCGTTCTTCCAGTCGTCCTACCATGCTGTCCAACACTTCTGCTAGATGGTTGAGTTCGCGGATGCGGAAGTTTTTGGGTGCCCGTTCAGTTGCATCGCGTTTGTGAATTCGCAGGGCATACTTCCCAAGTTGCTCGATCGGCAATGCCAGATCTCTTGCCATATATAGCATTGCTAACAGGTGAGCCGCCAACAAGCCTGCGGTCAGAATCAGGAGAATTTGGGTAATTTCTTTCAAGCCTTGTAAGGCACTATCCACACGAGTGATTGATAGAACTGCCCAAGTTTGGCTTTCAGTCGCAGAAACAGGAATCGTAATCGGGCTAAATCCAGCGATCCACTCGGCTCCATTAGGGTTGGTGAAATTGTATATGTGACGTGCCCCCTTTTCGCCGCGTTCCACATTCATGAGGATGTCTTGGAACCGATCTTCGCCAACCTGCTGAGCGATGTTTTGTCTGACTCGATTGGCAAGCGGATGCGCTAGAAATGTGCCATCTGGATCAATGACTACGGTATACCCTTGAAGCAGCCAGGGTTGAACCGTGTCAGCTTGTCTCAAAACAATCTGTGCCGTGAGGCTATATCGCAGAATTCCTCCCGGATCATAGACGGGTGTGCTGATAATCAGGTTTAGCTGACTGTCCATGTTTGCTTGGACAACAGGATTGATGCGGTTAATGGCTAAAGTGTGGACTTTGAGGCGATCGCTCGATGAGGGATCACGTTGAGGTGCCCATCCTTGCGTAGAGATGGGATCAAGCACCTTATTCCCACAGGTACTTGCAATCAGCCGATTAGTCTGTAAATCTCGAAATTGTAAGCACTCCGGGCTATTTGCGCCAAAAAGCTCTGTTTTCAATTGGGATAAAAGAACTTGGGAGGAAACGGGTGAGCCATACTGAAGCGAAGCCGATTCACTGGCGATCGATAAATTTGTCCGTAGTGCCTCAATTGAGTCCTGGATAGATTCTGCCTTGAGGACTGCGTTTTGCTCCAAATTAACTCTGGCTGTGTTCAGCAAACTCGTGCGAGCCTTGCGGAACGTGACTGCCATCCCTAAGAACAAAATGGGGATACTGAGTAACAGAATCCGTAAGAGCAAAATTCGACGAAAGGAGGACTGACCGAACATAGCCATAACCACTGTTTAACTGGGGGTGCTGGACTCCATTCGGAGATGCAATGCCCACATTATTAAAGAGTAATACCCAAGATTAATACTCATCCACCCCGAACAATCTAGACACTCGTATACGAACCGCGCAATTTCAATGATTCTTCATGCAGATAAACTCCATTACAAATGCGTCCCTACACTACTGTAGTCCTGGCAATGAGTATTGATGGCAAAATTGCCGATGCAAGGCGATCGCCTGCCCGTTTCGGGTCTGCCGCTGACAAGGCACATCTAGAAACCCAGATCGCCAAAGCCGATGGTGTTTTGTTTGGAGCCGCAACCTTACGCGCATATCAAACCACCTTCCGCATCACCAATCTAGACCTATTACAACAGCGACAGCAGCAAGGCAAGCCTCTCCAACCTATTCACATCGTTTGCTCTCGATCCGCCCAACTTAACCCCAAGTATCCCTTTTTTCGTCAACCCCTGCCTCGATGGCTATTAACCACGATCGCTGGCGCAGAGCAATGGCAAGGGCGATCAGAATTCGATCGAATCCTTACCCCACCTCTGATTTTATCTGGCGATTTAGACTGGGAGATCGCACTCCACGAACTGAAGCTCCTTGGCATCCAACAGTTGGTGATTGCAGGCGGCGGCGAACTCGTTGCCGCCTTGCTAGCCATCGATCAAATCGATGAATTTTGGCTCACCGTGTGTCCGCTCATCCTCGGCGGCTCTCAAGCTCCTACGCCCGTTGAAGGATCAGGCTTTATGGAAACGTTAGCTCCTCGTCTGGAACTTCTATCTGTCAAGGCGATCGATCATGAAGTCTTCTTGAACTATTGCCTACGGCGAAAGAAAAATTAAACTAACTTAAAGTAGTTTTGAGTTTTAAGTGTTGAGAGGATAGTCTCAAGTCAAAACGTCTGCCCCCCAAATCCCCCAATTCTGGGGAACCTTGAATTCGATTGCCCCAAAAGTGGGCGGTTAAGAAGGCTAATCTAGTGAGGAATGACACCTTTTAAGACATCCTCAAAACTCAAAACTCAAAACTCAAAACTCAAAACCTCCACCCTCAGCATGGTTGAACAATTCAAGCCTCGTTACTCTGTTAGTTGGATTAATTCGATCGCAGAAATCCCTCAAGCTGAGTGGGATGCGTTGGCGATGCCGCTCAAAACGCCGTTCCTGGAGTGGGAGTGGCTCAACAATATGGAAACGTCAGGCAGTGTTGGGGCGAAAGCCGGATGGTTGCCGACTCATCTAGCGGTGTGGCGCGATCGTTCCCTGATTGCGGCGGCTCCGCTTTATTTGAAAGGGCATAGCAGGGTGAGTTTGTCTTTGATCATCAATGGGCAGAATTGGCAGAGCGTCTGGGAGTTCGCTACTATCCTAAGCTGCTGGGGATGTCGCCGTTTACGCCCGCAGAGGGGTATCGCTTTTTGATTGCTCCCGGTGAAGACGAGGACGAAATGACAGAACTGATGGTGGGAGCGATCGATCATTTTTGTGTCCGCAATCGGATTTCTGGCTGTAATTTCCTTTATGTTGATCCGGAGTGGCGACCTGTGATCGAGCGATATGGTTTTGTCAGTTGGCTGCACCATAGTTTTATTTGGGTCAATCACGATTTTCAGACGTTCGATGATTATTTAGCCAGCTTCAATGCGAATCAGCGTCGCAATATCAAACGAGAGCGCAAAGCCGTCGCTCAAGCCGGATTACGCCTCCAGCCGCTCACAGGAGATGCGTTGTCTAAGTCGATTTTGTCTCAGATGTATGACTTCTACAGCGATACCTGCGATAAGTTTGGCTGGTGGGGCAGTAAATACCTGACTCGCCGCTTTTTTGAACAACTCTGTCCTGGTTACGCGCATCGAGTCGTGCTGTTCGCTGTTTACAGCGAAGGGAATGCCCATCATCCGATCGGTATGTCTTTCTGCCTGACGAAAGCCGATTGCCTCTACGGACGCTATTGGGGAGCCACCCAAGATTTCGATAACCTGCACTTTGACACCTGCTATTACACACCGATCGAATGGGCGATCGACCATAACATACAGCTTTTCGACCCAGGTGCAGGCGGTCGGCACAAGAAACGACGTGGCTTTCCTGCTACCCCCAATCACTCGGTTCATCGCTTCTACGACAATCGCCTTGCCCATATTCTCCATGCTTACATTGATGAAATTAATGACCTGGAGCAACAGGAGATCGACGCGATCAATCAAGATTTGCCGTTTAGGAAGGAATGTGATTCATAGGGACGAGAGACTTCTCTGCTGAATCGCAGACATTTGACACCATTGGGGCATGGGAAAAGCAAATCCTACAGTTACGGCTTCCGGCAGAAGGTGATGCAAGGGGGCGACATTCGACTAGCCGATGTAAGAGGACTTGTGTGTACACAATAGGGGCGGGAAGGTGCTACACGGGTTTCTGGGATTTGTCAGGGGTTTATGACAAAATTCTCTGATTGAGTTGACAAAAACCTCTAAAACCGTAACAATAGATACAGAAAAAGAAATCGTTCATCTCCCTCCCTCAAAGAATCATGATATCGAGTCGGGAGACGGAAGTAGGGAAACTCCTGAAGGAACGCGCCTCAAGTCCACTTTATGTAGAAAAAGAGGCGAGAATCATGAAACTCATCTATCGCGGTGTTACTTACGACTACAACCCTCCGACGGTTAACTACGGTGATCTGAGCCAATCTGATAAATATCAAGGCGTAGATATCCGGTTCCGCAATCGCAAGAAACCCCTGGTTTTGCCATCCACACTCAAGCTGATTTATCGGGGTCACACCTATAATCCTGCTGATGTTGCGAAGGTTGAAAATCCGCAAGTTAATGCACCGAAGACGTTAATTTATCGGGGTCATACCTACACGATTAATCCTGCTACTCCGCCTGTGAATACAGCCAAAACGGTTGAAGTAGCTGAGGTTAAAGCTAGCACTCCGTCTGTTCAAGAGCAGGCACGTCATTTGATGATGGATCATCATCGGGCGATCAAGCGTCGTCAGCAGTCGATGTTAGTTCGCTTAGATACAAAAGTCGGCTTGCCTGCGGATGAAGCGACTCGTTACTGGAACCATATTAAAGGTGAAACGCATCCCAGTTTTGTCGATTCTTACGATCGCAGCCATGTTGCATTCAGCTAAGGCGATCGTTCTGAGGAGCATGTAGGAGCTTGTCTCAAGTTAGCTGGTTGGAAGCACTCTTTCGGGAGTGCTTTTTCTTTAGGAATGGACATTAAAATTGTCTGTGGAACTTTTCTTACTTGATCTACTAAATTAATACCTGACGCGATGTGCAACTTTGTGGCTGTCAGCTTGATTTCTGGTGAGGTAGGCATCTTGCCTGCCCCGATCTGGACGGGCGAGACGCCCATCCCACAAGAGATGTAAAGAAGTTGCACATCGCGTTACCCATCCATACTCTGAGCGCATTGCTACTACCTATGACTGATCAGCCCTACACGCTTCTATTTGTCTGCCTTGGCAACATTTGCCGATCGCCGTCTGCCGAGAACATCATGAATCACTTGATTGAGCAACATAATCTGCGCGATCAAATTGTTTGTGATTCTGCTGGAACAGCAAGCTATCACGTTGGTAATCTACCCGATCGCCGCATGACTGCCGCCGCCGCCAAACGCGGTATCCCATTACAGGGACGTGCCCGTCAATTGGAACCGCATGATTTAGCCGAATTTGACCTGATTTTGGCAATGGATCAGGAAAACTATGACAATATTCTGGCGCTCGATCGCCAAGGACGGTATCAACATAAAGTCAAGATGATGTGCGAGTTCTGCCGTCATCACCGCGATAAAGAAGTCCCTGATCCTTACTATGGAGGCGCTGAGGGTTTCAATTATGTGATTGATTTATTGCTAGATGCCTGTGAGGGGTTATTGCAATACGTATTGAAGACACGGCAGGGAGTGAGTTGATTAGGCTAACTTCTCGATCGACCTCTTCGTTGCCAATGCCGCACAAACCAGACGACGATCGCCAGCACCAAGACCGCCAAAACGATCTTGGAGATCGGATCAATGTACTCTTCAACGAGTTTATAGTTTTCACCGAGCTTGTATCCGGCGAACGTTAAAAGCCCAACCCATGCCAGAGTGCCCAGGGTAGAGTAAATCAGAAATCGCACCATTGGCATTTCGCTGAATCCCGCAGGAAGAGAAATCAGCGTCCGGATACCTGGAACCAGTCGCCCAAAAAACACGGCTTTTGTGCCGTGTCGATAAAACCATTGCTTGGATTTGTCGATTTCATTAGCTGAAATTCCCATCCATTTGCCGTGTTTATCAATCCAACGTTTGATGCGCTCTTCGCCTAAAACTTTACCAAGGTAATACCAGGGAAACGCGCCTAGAATTGTGCCAATGACTCCAGCAGCGATCGCAGGCACTAGTTGCAATTTCCCTTGAGCAACCGCGAACCCTGCCAGTGGCATGATCAATTCCGATGGAATAGGCGGAAAGAGATTTTCCAGAAACATCAGCAACCCGATACCCAGGTAACCGAATTTCGCCATGACTTCCGTGATCCAGGTTGCAATTGATTCTGCCATTGACAGGATTCCTTTTTATAGTTATGAGTTTTAAGTTATGAGTTTTAAGTTATGAGTTTTAGATTTTGAGCTTTAGGTTTTGAGCAAGTTACGTTGACTCGTTACTCATAACTCATAACTCATAACTTCCTTAAGTTCCGGAAGTCCAGGAGTTAATATACTCGACTTGTTCCGGTGTGAGGGTGTCGATCGCGATCCCCATTGCCTGAAGCTTGAGCCGTGCAATTTCTCGATCGACTTCGGTAGGAATCGAGTACAGTCCGGGTTTGAGGTTGCCTTTATTCTTCACCAAGTACTCACAGGCGAGGGCTTGGTTAGCGAAACTCATGTCCATCACGGCGCTAGGATGCCCTTCGGCAGCCGCCAAGTTAATCAGCCGCCCTTCGCCCAGAACAACGATCGATTTACCATTGTTGAGGCGATATTCCTCTGTAAAGTTCCGCACTTGTTTGACCTCGTTCGCCATTGCTCGCAGGGTCTTGAGGTCAATTTCAATGTCAAAGTGACCAGAGTTACAGACGATCGCGCCATCCTTCATCACCTCGAAGTGTTCCCCCCGGATAACATGCTTGTTGCCTGTCACCGTGATGAACAAATCGCCCACAGGAGCCGCCATTGCCATTGGTAGAACGCGAAACCCATCCATTGCCGCTTCGATCGCCCGGACAGGGTCAATTTCCGTCACGACGACGTTGGCACCCATGCCTCGTGACCGTAGAGCCGTACCCTTACCGCACCAACCATAGCCCACCACAACCACTGTTTTCCCGGCTAACAGGATGTTGGTAGACCGGATAATCCCGTCTAATGTCGATTGACCTGTGCCATAGCGATTGTCAAAGAAGTGTTTGGTATCCGCGTCATTGACATTCATTGCTGGAAACGTAAGTACACCGTCTCTTAGCATCGCTTTGAGGCGAACAATTCCGGTGGTGGTTTCTTCAGTAGTGCCGATCAGGTCAGAAAGTTGGTTTTGGCGCTCCTGAATCAAAGTCGCAACGACATCACTACCGTCATCAATGATGATGTTAGGACGATGATCGAGCGCAATCCGGACGTGACGATGATAGGTATCGTTGTCTTCGCCTTTCAGAGCAAATACTGAGATTTCGTGATCGATAACCAGACTGGCAGCTACGTCATCCTGAGTGGAAAGGGGATTGCTAGCAATCAGAAGGGCATCGGCTCCAGCATTTTTGAGGGCGATCGCAGATGTGCCGTTTCAGTGGTGATGTGGCAACAGGCAACCAATCGCAGCCCTGCTAATGGGTTTTCTTTGGTAAAACGCTCCTGAATTTGCCGTAAAACAGGCATTTCACGTCCTGCCCACTCAATCCGCTGTTTCCCAAAAGGCGCGAGGGAAAGATCTTTAACGTCGTGCTTTACTTGAGTTGCAACCATGTAAATCTACGCAATCTTCTGTTACTTTGAAAACCGCTCTAACTAGCTTAGCTGAAGTATTAATCATCAAGCTATCTGCTAAAGCAGGATGAAGGATCAACGGTGAAAAGACAGGAATGATTAAGTAAAGAAATGATAAAGATTGTGGTTCTCGATCGGGTGAGATCCATTTTGCAGGGCGAAATGCCTATGCCTGGTATACCTGACCTGAATGGGAAAGGCTGTACCTTTTACCTTTTACCTTTTACCTTTATCATCCGGCTGATCGGCAACGTCATCCTCATCCAATCCCCAATCATTCTCATCATTTGAACGATCGTTCTGATCGTTTGGCTCACCAGGTTCAACGGGGCTTGGGGGAGGGATTACTTCTTCCGGGTCGGGTCGGTAAGGAGGGGTAATAACGCGATAGTCAGCATCATAAACTTCACTCGGTTTAGCCACAGGAGGAGGTTCAGGGTCGCTGCTTGTTTCGTTTGATTTGCGGTAGCTATAAGAATAGACTGATCCTGACTGACGTCGGGTTTCAAGTTCTTGCTGGGCTTCAAAATCAGTGCGGCGAGGACGCGATCGGGAGGGACGATCGGCTGGCTCTTCCGTCTCAAACTCGTCTTCAAACTCTTCTCGTCTGCGATCGGTTCGCCCCTCGTAACCCTCCCACCTTGCCCAATCATCATCCTCGGTGTCACGAATATTAGGGTCGGAAATTGTTTTGCGGTTAGCAGGTTCTTGATAGTCATCCCAATCGTCCCATTCTTCCCTGGTCTGTCCACCCGTTTCCCAATCATTTGCGGCATATCGAGAAGATTTAGGCTCTTTGGCTGATTCTTTGGGTTTTGTCCAGGTATTCCAGGGAGAGCGAGAGGAACCCGCTACGCGATCGGCAGAACGTTTGGCAGCAGGACGCGCAGAAACTACAGGACGAGAAACATTAGACAATCCTGCAAGCACCAGAGTGGTGAACGCTCCAGCCACGATCGCGCTTAACACCCAAAACGCTAATGGCAACGCTAGCGTCTGCATCCCCAAAATCACCAGGGGAATCGGTGACAAATTCTGCAACCCAAAAATCACCAACGCTCCCACCATCAGAAGCAACAGCAATACTCTAACCATTGGTAACGCCTCAACGAGGATTCAGGAATGCCACGAGAAAAACGTCTTACTCTAAAGTAGTTCTTGATGATGTAAGTAAGCCATTCAACACTTATTTTGCACAAGTGGACGGGCAAGATGCCTATAAGGCTATATCAATTGTGACGCTTTCTCCGCTCTTCATCCTTCATCCTTCCCCAACCGCCCCTCCCACCGTCGAAGCGGCACACAATCGATATCAAGCTGATCTAACGCACGAGCTACAACGAAATCAACTAAATCCTCGATCGTCTGCGGATGGTGATACCATGCCGGAATCGCGGGTACAATTCTGGCTCCTGCCTCTGCCAACGTCGTCAGATTTCTCAAGTGAATTAAACTGAAAGGGGTTTCACGCGGGACGATCACGAGTTTGCGTCCTTCTTTCAGTTGGACATCAGCGGCTCGTTCCAGCAAGTCAGAACTTAATCCAGCCGCCAGTTTTGCCACCGTACTCATGCTACATGGGATGACGATCATGCCTGAAGTACGAAATGAACCACTGGCGATCGTGGCCCCTACATCTCCCCACGGATGGCAACGCAGCTTACCGCTCATGTCCACGCCTGCTTGCTGTCGCCAAAATTGCTCTTGCTGCAATGACTCTAGCGGCATCCGAGTGTTTTGTTCCACTTGCCAGACCATATAAGTTGATTTAGACGCAACCAGGTCGATCGTATAGTCCGCCTCCAGCAAGAATTTCAGGGCACGAACCACATAAATTAAACCTGATGCACCCGTCACACCGAGAATCAAAGGAAGAGGAGCAGAAGAATGACTAGACACGGTTGGGGGAGTTTTGAGTTTTGAGTTTTGAGTTTTGAGTTTGTCTTGCCTCTAAATCTCCCAATTCTGAGGAACTTTGAGGATGGGTTACCCTCCAATTTGGAAGACTGAAACTCGTTCCATAGTCTCCGGCTTGAAGTGCTTTCTAGTTGCAGCTTTACCACTAACAGCAGGAGGAACTGAGTGATGAGCCATCAAACTTAAACTCAAAACTCAAAACTAGTTTACCTTTCTTCATCATATGCCTCTTCATGATCATTGAGATCGCCGTTCTCTTCGTCGTGATCCGGATGGAAGGTGTCTTCGGGGTCATCCTCTTCAGGGGCTTCGCTGCCGCCACCCACCGCGACGAGATCGATTTGTTGACGATAATAGTCTACGCTCTTGACCTGGACTTCAACCCGATCGCCCAGCTTATACTGTTTCCGGTTCTTGCGTCCGACTAATTTCTGCTGGCGAGAACGGTATTCATACCAGTCGTCTTTCAGGGAACTGACATGAACTAAGCCTTCCACAAGGAGTTCTTCGATCTCTACAAAGAAACCGTAAGACTGGACACCTGTGATCAAGCCGTGGAAGATTTTGCCCGTATGCTGCTGCATGAATTCAGCTTTTTTCAGCCCTTCGATATCGGCTTCTGCTTCTTGCGAGAGTTTTTCCTGTTCGGTCAGGTGAACCACAACAGCCGCAACATTTTCCTCTAGTTCAGCATGAAGGTCAGTGGGTAGAACATTCCAATTAATCTGGTCGTGGGAAGAACTGTTGCGGAGGTCTACGCGGTCTTTTGAGCGGGTTGTCCGACGATCGCGCCCATACTCAAATACGGCATGAAGGATACGATGCACCAGTAAATCGGGATAGCGGCGTAGGGGAGACGTGAAATGAGTATACCCTTGCTCTAGTGCCAACCCAAAGTGAGTGCCAGGGGTCGTGCTGTAGACGGCTGGCTTGAATGTGGATAGGAGCAGGTAGGTCAAAACCTTCTCTGTTTTCGACTCCGCAAATTGCTGTACGAGTCGTTGATAGTCACGCGGATGCACCACGTCCTCTTCCTCCAGGTGCGCGTCGATGCCCATGTTGCCAACCAGCTTCAGCAACTCTTGCACATCCCCAGGGTCAGGAGTCCGATGGACTCGGTAAATTGCTGGAACTTGCAGTGCTAGGAGATGGGAGGCAACGAGTTGATTGGCTAGCAGCATGAATTCGGTGACGATCGATCGAGCAGGCAAGAATGCCGAAACCACCATCGCCCCTATCGCCCCTTCATCGTCATACTGGAATTTGGTTGAGAGAAATTTGCTGAGTTCCGGATTAGCTTCATCAGGGAAGACTTTTTCGGGCAGATTCAAGTCAAATGCGCCTCGCTGCAAGCGTTGGTTCCGAACGGCTTGACTGAGGCTAAACAATTGATCCAGCATCTCAAACACTTCCTCAAACTCTTCCAGTTGATCGAGGGAGGGAAGTGGGTAGGCTGGGGCGATCGTGGCTTGCGCTTCCGAAGAGTCATGCCGCTCCAGGATTACCTGAGCCTGCTGATAATCCAGCCGATGCGCCACATGAATGACCGTGGGTTGAACTTCAAACTCAACCACTTGTCCATCATCATCTAGATAGACCAATACTGAAACGGCTAATCGATCGTGTCCTACTACTAATGAGCAGCAGCGATGAACTTGTTCTGGCAGCATCCGCAGCACGGTTTCACCCAAGTAAATTGAGGTGCCACGTCTGCGGGCTTCAATATCGAGTGGCGAACTCAGTGGAACATAGGAGGATACATCAGCGATGTGAATTCCCAAGCGCCAGAGTCCGTTGTCAGTTCGCTCTAGGGTGAGGGCATCATCGATCGCCGGTCCCGTCGGATTGGATGGACCATCGATCGTAATTGTCAACAGATCACGCAAATCCAGCCGTTTCTTCAGATCGGCTTTGCGAAGTTTGGTCGGAAGTGCTTTCGCCGCCTCCAATACAGCATCCGGAAATTTGCGAGGTAGATCATGTTTGCAGCAGACGATATCAAACTCTGAAGCCGCCTGAGCATCGCTCCCTAAGATTTGTGCCACCCGACCAACCGGAGGATATTGCCCTAATGGATATCGCAGGATTTCCACATGCGCGAGTTGATCGATCGCCTCCCCTAAATCCACTCCATTTGGTTTGAGTTCCACCTCAAACAGCAAACGATCATCAAGCGGCGTTGCTCGGTAATGACCATCGGCTTGCTTAACACGAGCAAGAACGGATGAATTGGCTCGATCGAGAATCAGCCGCACTTCTCCTTCTGGGCTGCGCCGACGGGTTCCTTCCTTGGTGACTTTGACAAGGACACGATCGCCATTCCATGCCGTGTTCAGGTGGCTTTCTCGGATGTAAATATCTTCAGACCCCTCTATATCCTGAATCGCAAAGCAGAAGCCTTTACTAGAACAACGCAGTTTTCCCTCTACTACGTCTTCTTCAACCATGCGGCGATACTTGCCTCGCTCCTTTGCCAGAATGCCGATTCGTTCCAATGCATCTAGAGCAATTTGCAGTTTCCGCAGGCTTTCCTCGTCTTTGCAATTTAGCTTTTTCTCCAGAGCCTTCGGAGCAATTAATTTATCATCGGTGAAATTTGCCAGTATCTCTGCAATTGAAAATTCCATGTAGCGATCGATCCTTATGGGTTAGCTCCACTCTCTGACTAGGTCGTGAAATCTTGAGCCATTACGGTTAGCTCATAGATTTCCGAAGCCTTCGGGCGATCGAGTCCGACTGAACAATGCAAAGCAACCTCATCTCTGCAATGAGCGCAGCAACACCGTTTCGCCAGCCAACTTTACCCCCCGAAAAACCTGCACTTTTGTCTCACAGTCACCCTTGGCATGATGGCTTCAAGCATTTTAGAGGTCAGTCCACCGACCATAGAGCAATGATGCAGCCAGAGAGCAGTGGGAATGAACACTGGGTGAGTGAACGATATCTGAAGGGAGTGCTAAAATTTTAGCTATTTTGCACTTTCTTCATTCTATTAATACTTTCCCCTCACGAGACATATCCGGATAGCAAATTTTTTTGTTTGCGACGAATGAGATTCGAGTCCTAAGGTATGGCAGTTTTCAATTGCGTCCAATCTATTCAACTAACTAGCGTTGCCCCGTCACAATATAGGCGACCCGTTTGCCAATATTGGTTGCATGGTCTGCCATGCGTTCGAGATGGCGAATGACAAGGACAAGGAGAACAATTGGCTCTATGGTTCCTTGAATGTTGGTTTGCCGTGCTAGCAAGTTATAGAGTGATTCATAGTCAGAATCAACTGCATCATCTTTCAATTTAATATCTAGACCAGATTCAGCATCCAAATCAGAAAGCGCGGCTAGACCCATTGCTAACATCGCTCGGCAGCGATCGAGCATAATCTGCACCCGATCCATACAAAAATGCACTGGATAAGGAAATAGCTTGACCGCAATTTCGCCTAAGTCTTCTGCATAATCCCCAATGCGTTCTAAATCGCGAATCAGTTGCATCAACGCACTGAGAAAACGCAGATCCTGAATGGCTGGCGTTTGTAGGGCAATCAAATTAACGCAATCTAGCTCAATCTGACGGTAAAGCTGATCGATCTGTTTGTCTTGCAAAGCAATATATTGAGCCGCTTCTAAATCCCGCTCAAACAGAGCTTTGCGGGCAAGCCAGCAAGAATTTTCGACTAAAGCGCCCATTCTCAGGACATCTCGCTGTACGCGCCTTAGCTGACGTTCAAATTCAATCTGAGTGGGTCTGGAACCTTCCAATGGAGTACTCCCACAAATGATGAAAGGGGACTGACTGACGTAGCAACAGGACGGACAGTGAAGAGATACGATCGCAGCTAATCATATAAAAAAACAGCTAGCCGAGAGTGTGGAATCGATTATTTCACCTTGCCATAATCTATAAACTCCATCCCTTCAATCTTGAATTCTCGACTGCGAAAGAAAAATTCAAGAGAAGCCTTAACGCTTTGAAATCACCTCCCCCGTAGAAGGCGCGTAGACGAGCAATGAATTTTTCTTTTCTGTTACATCATGTGACAAAAGATTCCAGAATGCAGTGATTTAGCCGACATTAATTAGCGTCGGCTTTGGCTACCTCCTCTCGGAACGTAGACAATACAGCAGACAGAATGACCATGACAATAGGAGTTTTTTGGTTATGTCACTATCAGATACCCAAGTCTATGTTGCCCTAGTAGTTGCTCTCATTCCTGGCATTCTGGCATTCCGGCTTGCCACGGAACTCTATAAATAATTCCTGATCTATATTTTGGCGGCTAAAACCGCAGCAATACAAACTAACATTGCTTCCGCAGGTTAGCCAAGAGCAACGATGACTTTATCAAACATTCTCTCAGGCTAATTTGCGTCAGTGGATGGAACCTGTGTCGCTGTATGTTTTAGCCGCTCGCGTTCAGGAAAGCCTTTTCAGTGGGCAGAGGGTCTATCCTGAGGCTAATCGACCAATGACAGATTAACTGATCGAGTTTTACTGGAATTGGGTATGCTTCAGGTGAACTCTCTGCTAAGCTATAAGCCTTAAACTTAAAATATCTGCTAAAAATTTGCTGGATAGCGATTTAAATCATCTACGAGTTTGATTTTTTCCAGGTATACTTCCGGCTATACTTTCTGAGCTTGCTCATCCGAATCGATCGATGTCTAGCTTTTTGAATAGCGGTCAATGTGAGGGTTGATTTGAACTTGAACAATCCCCTCAGTCAGTGCAGGATTTCGTCGTCATGAATGCAGTTAAACCCTCAAATCACCCTAATCCGCCCCTAGACCCCTCGCGTCGGGCATTGGTGCGGGTGCGCCGTCGCCAACGTCGGAATCCCTATCGGACACTCGCCGCAGAAGCGACTGTCAAACTCGCTGTGAATTTTCTGCTGGGAACGATAGCGGTTGCTGCGCTCGTAAAGCTGTTACCCCATAACCTCTCTCAGCAGACGAAGCTGAAGGAACTCAACGCAGAGGTTGCTGAGGTTGAGGCGCGGGTAGGGCAGTTGCAGGCGGACTTCGATCGCCACTTTGATCCTCAGCAAGCCATGAGTGTCATGCAAGAAGAAAGCGTCCGTGTCGATCCGATGCAGCGCCAAGTCGTCTGGACACATCCCACGCAGTCGAGTGCCCGTTCTTCAGAGGACAAGGATAGAAATGGGCAGCAGGTATCTTCGGGGCAGTATGAGGAGTGATGAGGGGTGCCTAATATCGAATCCGGGGATCAATGTAAGCATTGAGGATATCGATGAGGATGCTGGCGATCGCGACGATCACCGACAAGAACACCATGATCCCCTGAACGACGGGATAGTCTCGCTCAGAGATGGCTTCATAGAGGCGATTCGCGAGTCCGGGCCAGGAGAATGTAACTTCCGTTAAAATGGCTCCGCCGAGTAGAGAGGCAAAGGTCAACCCCAAGATCGTGATCACCGGGATCAAAGCATTTTTCAAGGCATGGGCAATCACGATTCGGTGCTCAGGAATGCCTCTTGCACGAGCCGCTTCCACGTAATCTGCTTTCAGGGTTTGATTTAAGTTCACCCGCACCATCCGCTCAAAAACGCCACTAATCAACAGCCCAAGCGTGAGGCTGGGCAATGCCAGATAGTGCAAACTGGTAAAAAATTGGATCAGATTACCCGTTAACAGGCTGTCTACCACATATAACCCAGTCAAACGTTGGGGTTGCTGGAGCGATAGCGGGAATCGTGTGCCGATCGGGAACCAACGAAATTGCACGGCAAACACCAACTGCAAAATCATGCCAAACCAATACATCGGCACCGCATAGGTGATAATCCCAAACAGCCGCCCTCCGACATCGAAGCCAGTGTTAGGTTTAGATGCGGCGATCGCTCCAATCGTCACTCCCACGACGACAGAGACAATCATGCCAAAGACTGCAAGCTCCACTGTGGCTGGAAAGTGATCGTAAATGATCTGCCAAACCGTTTTGCCCTGAGAGGCGATCGAGGTTCCCAGATCTAGCCGCAGCAGATTCCCCATGTAGTTGAGATATTGCAGCCATAGCGGCGCATTGAGTCCCAACTGTTCCCGCAATTCCTCCTTCGCGGCGGCTGGGGCACGAGGACCTAATAGCGCGTCGATCGGATCACCCGGAGTTGCTCTGAGGATCAGGAAGATCAGGGTAGTGATCGTCCAGATCATCAGGGGTGCAAGCATCAAGCGAGAGAGAACGTAGTAGCGGAGTGCAATTGAGCGAGACATTAGTGAGGGATGAAGGATGAAGAATTATAGCTGAGTGCTGAGTGCTGAGTCAGGATTGATTGATCGTTTGGCTTTCAGCTTTTGGCAATGTCCTAACCACGCTGGCTACTGCTATAGGGTTTCTAGGATTTTTTGATTTGCCCTAATAGGATTTGTTGAGTCGGCTGAATGACAGTTCCTTCTATGCCTGATTTGGCGAAGATGTAGTCTTTGTTTTGCCAAAGAGGAATGTAGGGAACATCGGTTGCTAGCAGGTCTTGCAGTTCCTCGAATTGGGTTTTACGGGCGTTGGTGTCTTGTTCGGCGCGTTCTTGTTTGATCAGTTGATTCGCCCGATCGCTGTAATAAAACGATCCGCCTAATTGACTCTGCCCTTCTTCACATCCTGCCTCGACTGAGCCTTTATCACAGGACATGAAGGGTTGCATGAAGCTGTCAGCATCTACATAGTCTGCATACCAATCGAGCATTACGGTTGGATAGGTGCCTTTATCCAGGTTATCGAAAATGGTTGCCGCCTCAACACTGTCAATTTTGACGTTAACCAGACCCGGAAACTGTTGCTCGATCGAGGCTTTCAAGGTCGAAGCTACCAAACTCCGCGTTGTCGAAGTGGAAGAATGCCAAATTTCCAACGGTAACGGATTGGACTCCGAGAATCCGGCTTCCGTCAGCAGCGTTTTGGCTTTGTCAAAATCACCAGATGCCCCATATTCTTGCTCAAAAACAGGTTTGTATTCTGGCAGATTCGTGGGGATCAGGCTATAAAGCGGTTCGGCTTGCCCCTGGAAGACGCGATCGACCAATAGTTTGCGATCGATCATGGCAGCGATCGCTTGCCGCACCTTTACCTCATCCAACGGTTCACTCTTTACATTCATGACTAAATAGTTAACCGTATTGGTATCCGCTTCAATCACTTGCCAACCGCCTTGCTCAGCCCCCTCGATCAAGGTACGAATTTGGTCAGGATCAAGGGTTTGATAAACGACATCCAATCCGCCTGTTTTGAAGGTGTTAAACAGATTTGCAGCGCTACTGATGATCTGAATATCAATACCTTGGTTCGCAGGCTTTTCGCCCCAATACTGATCGTTTACATCCAGCTTGACAGAATCAGGGCTTAAACTGGCTAGCTTATAAGGTCCTGTGCCGACGAACGAATCAGGCTTAAACTTACCCGAACCCAGTTCGTAGGCGCTTGGCGGAACTGGAGTCACACCCGAAAAAGTCAGTAGTGCCGGAAACGCGGCGAAAGGCTGTTTCACGGTGATCGTTAGCTCATAGTCGCCAGTGGCTTCAGCGGATTCAATCTGATCTGCCAATAAGAACGCCGGACGACCGCCATTTTCCATGAATCGCTGGATGGAGAATGCCATCGCTTCGGCGTTAAAGGGACTGCCATCATGGAAGGTGACGCCTTCCCGCAGAGGAATCTTGTAAGTTAGACCATCGTCACTCACCTCTGGCAGTGTCGTTGCCAATTGCGGGACGAGTTCGGTGGTGCCAGGTTGGTAGGTATACAGCCGATCGCCTAAATTATACAGCAGTACGCCTGGAAAAATTTCGTAAGCATCCGCCGGATCGAGCGTCTTGACTTCGAGCGTGGTACCGATCGTCACGCGATCTCCGGATGTAACCGCAGTCTCCGTCTGATTGTTCGGTGCATTCGACTGAGACGTACCACAACTGGCGGCAAGAACCAAACATAGACTGAACAACGCGAGAAACTTGAGGAGCGATCGCCATTTCCGATAGACCCTAAGCACGTTCATAAAACCTGATTGATTTGTGATTAAAGAGAATTCCTGTGGATTATACAGCACAAAATCCTCTCTACTAAATTGAGTAATACAACGGAAAAGCTTTCGCGTCTCTGGGTTTCACATAGACTCGCTGTTGTGGCTCCAAATTAAGTTCATCAAAGCGTTCGCGGGTAAGATGAGCCGTAACAACCTGTCCATCATCTAACGTCAGTTCTGCCTGAATTTCCCAGCCTAAATGAATTAGACGACTCACTCTGGCGGCGACCGTCGTGTCACTCGGTTGAATTTCGATCACCACATCTTGCGGACGCAAGAAGACTTCTGGATGAGGAGATTCAAAGCCTTTCCCTTGAAAGATATGAGAACTACTGGGCAACACGTTCACAGGACCAATGAAACTCATCACAAATGGGCTAGCCGGATTATCGTAAATTTCTGCGGGAGTGCCAATTTGCTCCACTTTCCCGTGATTCATCACCACAAGCTCATCAGAGACTTCCATCGCTTCTTCCTGATCATGAGTGACAAATACCGTAGTGACATGCACTTCATCATGAAGACGACGTAACCAAATTCTCAAATCTTTGCGTACCTTAGCATCAAGCGCCCCAAAGGGTTCATCCAGGAGCAGCACCTTGGGTTCTACAGCGAGTGCCCGTGCCAAAGCAACCCGTTGCCGTTGTCCACCAGACAATTGAGACGGGTAGCGATCGCCCAATCCTCCCAACTGTACCAACTCCAACAATTGCTCGACCCGTGCTTTAATCCTGGCCCTCGGCATTTTCTGAATTTCCAAGCCAAAGGCAATATTCTTCCGCACAGTCAGATGCTTGAACAGCGCATAATGTTGAAACACAAAGCCGATGTGACGCTCTTGCACACTCTGATAAGTGGCATCACGCCCGGTGAGAATAATCCTGCCCGAATCTGGGATCTCCAATCCGGCAATCAACCTTAGCAACGTAGACTTACCCGATCCAGACGGTCCCAATAACGCCACTAACGATCCGGTCTTGATCTCCAGGCTGATCTGCTCAACCGCCCTGAAACTGCCAAATTGCTTCGATACATTCTCAACAACAATGCCCACTGTTCGCGACCTCTCTGGGAGTAGTTTTAAGTTTTGAGGTTTGAGTTTTAAGGTTTGAATGAGAGAAAAACTTAGAACTTATGAAACTTAGAACTCAAAACTTACAAATTCCACCTTTGCCGATGCGACGACTGTAGATTGTACATTACCACCGATCGCCCCTCTTGCAAGCATCTCACTTTCACCGTCAGAGAGTACCTCAATTTGCGAATATTCACCAGAAGGATCAGCCATCAGATAGGACTAGCAGTTGTATCATGCTTTTCTAACTTCGCAATCCGATCGAAACAGCCATGCCAGACCTTCACGTTTCTTGGTCAGAGTACCATCAAAAAATTGAACAACTTGCCGCTAGAGTCTACCAGTCCCATTGGGAGTTCAATCAGATTATCTGCCTTGCCAGGGGCGGCTTACGAGTCGGAGATATCCTGTCTCGCATTTTCGATCAGCCCTTAGCGATTTTGGCAACCTCTTCGTATGGAGGATCAGCGGGGAAGACGCGAGGAGCGATCACATTTGCGCGTGACTTGACAATGACCACTGCCAATCTAGGTAGTCACATCTTACTTGTAGATGATCTGGTTGATTCAGGCGTCAGTCTTAAACGCACTCTCACATGGCTCGATCGTCATTATGGATTCTACATCGACGAGATCCGCACGGCGGTATTGTGGTACAAAGCTTGCTCTGTGATCACACCCGATTATTACGTGGATTATCTGGCAGATAACCCCTGGATTCATCAGCCGTTTGAGGCTTACGAAAATATGAATCCGGAGGATCTGCTTAAAATGCACTCGACAACGTTGGGATGAGAGAATCAGGGGATGAGAGAATGAGGGGATGAAAGGGTCGATCGCTTGCAATCTACCTAATGTGGTTATTTTGATCAGAAGGTTAAGTCTTTATGTTACGCAGGTAACGCTTAGTCCTGAGTGAGTTGTTTGATTTGAGAAGAGTATATAAGGGGTGGCGAAACAATAAGCTGAACCCTATTCAATTTGCACATACCCATCCTCATTATCCTTGTGGGATGGGCATCTTGCCTGTCTACTTAAGCTGACTCAATGTGGAACAGCTTAGCCATGATTTAGACGCTGGCGAATCCTCATCTACCATTGAACTCCTAATCATTTGTGGGTAGATGATCTGCCCTGCTACGGTATCGTGATTGACATTTGGCATCGACCGAATCCATTAGATGCGCTATCTGAGGCAGCATTGGATGATCTGGCTCAGTTGGCGGCTCAAATCTGTCAGACTTCCATTGCACTGATTAGTGTGGTGGAGGTCGATCGCCACATGCTCAGAACTCAATTAGGCTGGACAGGAAAAGATGAGCGCGGGTATCTGGCATTTTGCAATTACACCATCCGCCAAACTAATCTGTTTTTGGTACAGGATGCGCTGGGCGATCGCCGCTTTGCACACAATCCGTTGGTGATCAGTGAACCGTGGCTTCGGTTCTATGCTGGCTTTCCATTAATCACGACTGACGGAACTGTAGTAGGCACATTAGCCGTGATGGATCGAGTCGCCCGATCGCTCACTCTCGAACAAGTTTCAGCATTCCAAGCGCTCAGTCGGCAGGCGGTGGCTCAATTGAGATTGTGGCATTGGATGCCCGATCGCAGCCTTCAACACCCCCAATCCTCGCTCGTTCTTCCAGTCAGTTTGCCACGTTCGCCGCGCTTCTTCGCTTCCTCACTGCCTCAAGCTCCCTATGCACTGGAAGACTTCATTAGTACCCTGGTTACGCTTTTGTCTCAAGGTGGATCGTTGCCCATCGTTCTGGAACGGTGTCTCAAAGCGATCGGGCAATACCTGACAATTCCGTTTATTCGGATATGGACATTTAACAGCGACGCGAATTTGCTAGAGTTACAAGCGGCGATCGGGCAATCTAGCCCCCATGAAGATTTTCCTAACCGGATTCCCATTGGCATTTCCATCATTGGTTTTATTGCTCAAATTCGCCAGCCTTACGTGACCAGTGACATGGCACATGATATCTGCATTGGCGCAAAGGAATGGATACGACAGGAAGAACTAGTTGGATTTGCAGGCTATCCGTTGATTGTGGAAGACCGCTTAGTAGGGGTGATGGCAGCCTTTAGCCAGCAACCGTTGGAGAGCGCTGTACTGCAACCGTTGAATTGGTTGAGACATCCCATTGCCGTTGCCATCGATCGCACCCTTGCCAGAGAAGCGTTACTCAGTCGTCGTGAGGCAATTTTGTTTCGCTTAGCCAGTCAGATTCGGGAATCTCTCAATCTAGATATTATTTTGAATACAACCGTCAATGAAATTCGCACGTTACTGAAGATCGATCGCTGTCACTTCCTTTGGTGTTGGATGAATAGCCAACAGCATGATTTGGTCATTACCCATGAAGCCCGTAACCCTTCTGCACCAAGCTTATTGGGTGACTGCCCGATCAAGTATGTACCGATGCTGGCAGATAAAATTTTGAATTTGCAGATGGTTCGGGTCAAAGATGTAGCGGAGGCAGATGTTGAGCCAGATGTTAAGACAGTACTGAGTGAATCAGGAATTACGGCACAATTGTTGGTGCCTTTAGAAACGCGATCGAATCAGCTAGGAGCGATCGTCTGTAGTCACAGTTGGGCGAGGGTTTGGAGTGATAGTGAGGTGGAATTGCTACAAGCGGTTGTGGATCAAGTCGCGATCGCGATCGACCAAGCCGAACTGTATGCCAAAACTCGTGCCGCCGCCGTCGCCGCCGAATCTCAAGCAAAACAACTTAGCGAAGCTCTACAACACCTTCAAGAAACGCAATCCCAATTAATCCAGACGGAAAAAATGTCGAGCCTGGGACAAATGGTAGCGGGGGTGGCTCACGAAATTAACAACCCTGTGAATTTCATTAGCGGCAATATTGTCTATGCCGACCAATACACCCAGGATTTGCTCAATCTCGTCGAACTCTATCAACAGGTTTATCCTCAGCCCACTGATAAAATTCAAGCCATGCTAGAGCAAATTGACGTGGAGTTTATTAGTCGGGATCTGCCGAAGCTACTCACTTCAATGAAGATTGGCAGCGATCGCATCCGTGAAATTGTTCTCTCGTTGCGAAACTTCTCCCGTTTGGATGAAGCCGAAATGAAACCTGTAGACATCCACGACGGGATCGACAGCACCCTTTTACTCCTGGAAAATCGTCTCAAAGCCAATGCCGCTAATCCCGGAATTCAAATTATTAAACAATACGGTAACTTGCCGTTCGTAGAATGCTATCCTGGGCAACTCAATCAAGTATTGATGAACATTTTGAGTAATGCGATCGATGCTTTAGCGACAATGATGCAAGACGAAAGTGGACGCATTAAAGCAGAAATTGCCAGACGTAAAGCAGCCGGTGAAATCAATGCGCTCTCATCTGCTGGAATGCGAGAATTATTCAGTCTTAGTTCCACAGCAGAGGGTTCTCATGCGGTCATCACCATCCAGACCGAATTTTTGCCCGATTCTTCAAACGCTTCTGAACAGTCTAATATGGCTCTTGCTGATATGGCTCTTGCGATCGCCCCAAACAATCCTATCCATGAGACTCAAGGAACAGTCATCATTCGCATTCGAGACAATGGCATTGGCATGACAGCCGCGACCAAAAGCAAACTGTTTGACCCCTTTTTCACTACTAAACCTGTTGGCAAAGGTACCGGATTAGGAATGGCAATTAGTTATCAAATCATTGTTCAGAAACATGGCGGCACCCTCGAATGCCTTTCTGAAATCGGCCAGGGAACCGAGTTTGTGATTAAGATTCCTTCGCATCAAGGGAGAAGGGGTGAGGAAGTGAGGGAGTGAAGCTACAATCCTTATATTCCCTAAGTTTTCTTCTAAGAATCCTTTATTTATCAGTCCAATGAGCCTCTGCATCAATCCTCAGTGTCAGAAGCCTCAAAATCCTGATCAGTATCTGTTTTGCCAAAATTGCGGCTCAGAACTCTTGCTGGCAGGACGCTATCGAGTCGTGCGATTGCTAAGTAACAAAGGCGGCTTCAGCATCACCTATGAAGTGACGGATAGCAACATTCCTAAGGTGCTGAAAGTCCTGACGCATCCCGATCCAAAAGCTGTAGAGCTATTTCACCAAGAGGCGCGGGTGCTTCAGCAGCTCGATCATCCTGGTATTCCGAGGGGAGATGGAGAATTTACCTTTTTTCCCAAAAATAGTCCGCTGCCGATCCATTGTTTGGTGATGGAGAAAATTCAGGGTGTGGATTTGGAGGAGTTCATGCGGCAGCGTAGGTTTCAGCCGATCGACCAAAAAAAGGCGATCGAGTGGCTAGCTCAATTGGCAGATATTCTACGAGAGATTCATAATCAGCAATTTTTCCACCGGGATATTAAACCGTCTAACATCATTCTTAAATCGGATGGACAACTCGTACTGATTGACTTTGGGGCAGCTCGACAGGTGACAGCCACGATCATCGGCGGCAGACAAAGCACTGGAATTTATACGCCTGGATATGCTCCACCAGAGCAAGAACGCGGTCATGCGGTGCCTCAATCTGATTTCTTTGCCCTAGGACGCACATTTGTCAATCTGTTGACCGGGAAAGAACCTAGCGATTTGTCGCTCTACAATCCTCAAACAAATCGGCTGGAATGGCAAAATTTTGCCCCTCAAGTGTCATCCGCATTCGTGGAGTTTCTCGATCAACTGATGGCGCGATCGATCGACCAACGCCCTCCAACGCCACAAACGATCGGGCAAGAACTGACCCGGATTCAGCACATCCTCTATCCAGATGTTCCGCATACTGCGCTCATGCCCGATCCCTCGCAATCAGTACCGCGATCGTCTGGCTCTACACCTGTTGGCGCAACGCCTAATTATCCGCAAGTAAATTATCCGCAAGGCCACTATCCTCCTCCTCCGGCTTATCCTCAGTCCCCGGCTCAATATCTCTATCAACCCCAACCACCGCCACCTGAACAGATTTCAGGGCATTCTACGCGGCGAAGTAAATCTCGACGCTGGTTTATTGGGGCAGCAACGGCGATTAGCGTAGTCGCAGGGGGCTATTTACTGCGATCGGCTGTCACTCATTTTTTGAGGCGCACTGATCTGGCTCCACCCGTGGCAAATAGCCCATCCCCCGATCGCCCTGTTGCTCCACTATCGCCATCAGCATCTCCTCCAACCACGTTGACAGTGGCTCAGGCAGGTCAAGGAGATTATCGAACGATTCGTGACGCTATCCAGAACGCGCAACCCGGAACGCGAATTCAGATTCGACCGGGTATCTATCAAGAGAGTGTGATTATCGATCGCTTCGTGGAGTTGATTGGGGAGGGTTCGAGAGAAACGATCATCATCCAAAACACCACCGCAAGCTGTATCTCTATGCAAACCGATCGGGCGGTTGTCAGCGGGCTAACCATTCGTGGACAAGCTGGAGAAAAGCCATATTATGCTGTCGATATTCCGCAGGGCGCATTGCTGCTAGCCGATTGTGACATTACCTCAAATGCGCTTGCCTGTATCGGAGTTTATGGTTCGATGACGAATCCTGTGATTCAACGTTGTGCCATTCACACTAGTAATCAGGTGGGTGTGCTGTTTTATGAAAATGCCCAAGGAACGATTAAAGACTGTGATGTTTATGGCAATGCGTTAGCCGGAGTTGAAATCCGGGAAGGAGCCAATCCGATCGTCCAGGGCTGCAAAATTTATGACGGTAGAGCCAGTGGTCTATTTATCCATACCAATGCTCAAGGGACGATCGAAGGCTGTGACATTTATGGCAATGTTTTTGCGGGCATGGAAGTGAAGGCAGGCGGTAATCCTACTGTTCGTAACAGCAACTTCTACAACGGCAAGGAAGGAGGGGTTCTCATCCAAGAGAACGGCTCAGGACTCTACGAAAACTGCCAATTCTACGGCAATACCCTGGGAGGAATTGAGATTCGAGCGACCAGCAATCCCACGATTCAGCAATGCAAAATCCATAATGGACTCAACGCTGGAATTTTCATCCATCAAACCAGTCAGGGAACTATCGATCGCTGTGAGATTTATGGCAATACGCTTGGAGGAATTTTGAGTCAGGGGAACAGCAATCCGATCATCCGTAACAGTACTATTTATAACGGCAAGCAAGGTGGCATATTTTTCTCAGAAAATTCTCAGGGTAAGGCTGAAAACTGTGAGATTTATGGAAATGCTCTCGCTGGAATTGAGATCCGCCACCCTGGCACTAACCCTGTTATTCAACAATGCACCATTCATGATGGGATAGAGGGAGGGGTGTTGGTTCATGAAAATGCTCAAGGCTTAATTGAAAACTGCGACATTACGGCTAACACACTGTCAGGGGTAGAGATTCGTAATGGCGGCAACCCAACCGTTCGCCAATGCCGGATCACTGATAACCAAACATTTGGTGTCTATGCCCATAGTAATGCTCAAGGAAAGATCGAAAACTGCACCATAACGGGCAATGTTTCGGGTTCTACGTCCGTAGAAAATTCTCAAACTCAGATTGTTGGCAGCACCACTTAGGAAACCACTCCTACGCACCTATCCTTTACCCAATTGACTGAATAATGGCTCTTGCGTCTTGGCGATCGCCCCTGGCTCGTGCGCTGCATCACAATCGATCGCTCACCTACTCTCGCTATGTTCAGCTTGCGACTGTCCGACTGAATGGACAACCCGCGAATCGCACGATCGTCTTTCGAGGATTTTTGAACGACACCAATCAGCTTAGATTCATTACAGACAGCCGCAGCGACAAAGCTGAGCAAGTTTCTCAGCAGCCGTGGGGCGAAGCCTGCTGGTACTTTCCCAACACTCGTGAACAGTTTCGCCTTTTAGGAATACTAACGATCGTATCTGCCGCTCATGCTGATCCCGCGTTAGTCAAAGCGCAGCAACTTCAATGGCAAGAGCTTTCTGATACAGCACGGCTCCAGTTTGCTTGGTCGCACCCTGGTAAACCGCGATCGGATAGCGATCGATTTGATCCGCCGTCGCCCGACCCAGTTGAACCACTCCCAAATTTCTGCTTGCTGCTGCTAGACCCAATCCAAGTGGATCATTTAGAACTTCGAGGGGAACCGCAAAACCGCCACATTTATCAACGAGAAAGCAGTACAGAGAGCCATGAAGAGTGGTCTGTTCGATCGGTCAATCCATAAATTACAGCTGTCGCCATCAAGGTTAGGACATCGGGATTAAAGGGCGCGTGGGAGCGAAGCCCCCAGCCAGGGGTTCCCCTCCTGCACCTCGTCCTAGCGTAATTACCAATTACCAATTACCTAAATTCCCGCCCCATCCAGAAATTGTCCAATGATTTTGTCTTGAATTCGACAAGCAGGGACGGCAGTCTCTTCAAGGCGGGGCGAATCTGTCGCTTTCTGCAAAACCTGTAGCTGTTGCTCCAGAGATTCAATGCGATCGACCAGTGCCCGAATCACTTGCGCTTCTGAGTCGGGTAGACGACCGTGATCGAGAGGGTCAACTCGCTCGCCTGCCCGATAAACAATCCGACCCGGAACTCCAACGACAGTACAATCGGAAGGCACGTCGCGCAGCACGACGGAACCCGCTCCAATGCGGACATTATTTCCGATGTTGATGTTGCCTAATACTTTTGCTCCTGCTCCAACGACAACATTCTCTCCCAAGGTTGGATGGCGCTTGCCGCTTTCTTTTCCGGTGCCGCCTAACGTGACACCTTGGTAAATCAAAGCATAATCTCCGACGATCGCCGTTTCCCCAATCACTACACCCATGCCGTGATCGATGAACACGCTTTGCCCGATCGTGGCTCCAGGGTGAATTTCAATGCCCGTCAGAAATCGCGCAATGTGGGAGATCAAACGGGGAATAAAGGGGAGATGGAGGGAATAGAGACGGTGAGCAAAGCGATGGAACAAAAGGGCTTGTAAACCGGGGTAGCAAAACAGAACTTCCAGCCAATTGCGTGCCGCAGGATCACGCTCGAAGATGATGCGAAAATCGGCAGTCAAGGTTTTCAGGAGGGTCTTTAGCACAGATGGATACCGGGTTAGCAACGTAAAGATGAGTAAAGTCGGTTAACTACAGCCATAACAAACTTCTTGATAGACAGTGACCCCCCGAACGGGTTATCTCATACCAATTTAGACAGAGGATGCCACAGATCATGCATTGAAACCATTGTCTCATCAGGCTTCTGCCATCCAAAATCTAAAATCCGAAACCTAAAGTGTTATCAATTGGGGAGTCGATCGGTTATTCGGACAGTCAACCATTCACCATCTTAGGAGATTTCCGACAGATAAAATACCTGCGTAGGATGGGCAAAGGCATCCGTGCCCATCCATGATTCTGGCTGACGATGGGCACGGGTAAGACCCTTTGCCCATCCTACGAATTGGTAGATTCTTTG
>JAAUSF010000151.1 GCA_012033255.1 Cyanobacteria bacterium RU_5_0 | reverse complement strand
GCACTCCAAGGTGCTTTCATCACTCAAGGCAGGTGTATCGCATAATAAGGTTGGGTAGGCAGTCATGGCTGTTTTGGTAAATATTGCTTAGCCTGACTCTACCCCTTTCATAAAAAATTTTCGATCTGCTGAGTCTGGCAGGATCTCTTAAGCCCTCTCCCCGATTGATAGCACGCAGCAGATCCTGCACTTCAGTTTCAAAGTTGGTTTGCTCTTTGACCAACGAGAAAAACGGTTCAAAGCCGCGGTAGGGCAGCATCTGTTTCCAAGCTTCGTCTCGACACTCAAAGTAATAGCGACGGCGCAGCATGGAAACACAATCCTGATAAGCATCTAAACGGTTAGCGTTCGCTTGCCCAACGTATTCGCGCGGCAGGCTTTCAAAAACTTTTTTGAACAGATCATCATCGTAGGTAGCACGATCGAGGAAGGTATAGCGTCCCATTTCCCTTGATTGGGGTTCTAAAAACGCAAAGGTGCGATCGCGCAGAGGATCAATTGTTTCACCAACATCGATTTGCCGTAATAGAGAAACCAGGCGATCGCCCGAGCCTTCACTTCCGCCCAACCAACTATTAAAGTAAAAACCATCTAAAATCTGCTGGAGAGCTTTTGGGCTGTTGCTGCGGTACAACTCATGAATGCTATTACAATCACGAGTGCCAACGAGCATGAATGCCAAAGCAGAGCGCAAATCACGCAGGGTGATATGAAGTTTTCCTCTCAAGTGCGTGATGGTGTAGAGCGTCTTAAGACGGTGAATGACACGCTCGCCTGCCGATGAATCAATAAAAGTGCGAGCATTGTGGTGGACATAGCATCGATCCTTCAAATCGCAGCTCTGGCAAGCTTCCCAAAAACGAGCATCGGTCATGCGGCGCAGTAGGGCATCGAAAATGGAGGAGTTAGGTTTATTGTGGCGATCGACGACGACGGAGCGTAGGTTTAAGTTAATTATCACAATGCCTGCTGTAGGGTCACTGCCTCTCAAACCTGCCTGCACGATTTTGATCAATCGTGGGAACTGTGCCAAATGTTCAGACAGAAAGTCTACAAGCCGCCCTTCGTTAATAGCAATAATTCGGGTGGCGTTGGTGTGCCAAGCTTGGTCATCAGTTCCTTGGAACAAATCGAGAAATTCTAAGAGAACCTGTTCATTAATTTTCTCTCCTTCATCCTGGCTACCATCGTAGTTAGTGAAGAACGACCGCCCTGCAAACTGGAAGGTACTGCCGTTAAAATGTCGCTGGATCTGCCCTCCACTTGCCTGAACATGGGTCTCTAACTTTTGAATAAAGGCAGTTTTACCGTCGCCCGCATTGCCAGAGATTAAAACGAGCTGGAATTCGCCGTCTAGAATGGCTGCTTGAAGATTCTCATCCAGCAGGGTGGAAATATAAGTCAACTCACCAATTTCATCGAGTCCCCGTGTTCCTGCATTCGTAACTTGGCTTTGGCTATAAAGCGTTAGGAGATGACTGACGAAAGGATTGAAGTTGGGTTTACTCCCAGCAAGCTGAGTCAAAATAGGTGGTAGCGTTTCAGTTATGGGCTGAATCGGTAATGCGGTTTGCCGGAGTTGGGTGATAGTTCGTAATGTCTGCAAAAAGTCTGCGGCAGAAGCAAAGCGATCGCTACGAGATGGAGCAATCACTTTCAGCATTAACTGAACCAGCTCTGGATGCAGGTCGGCGCATCCCGGTAATTCACTTGGGTCAACGGCAACTTTACCAGGAGCAGGTCTGGCATCACCGAAGGGATAACGCCCAGTCACGCACTCATAAAAGGTGATACCCAGGGCATAGAGGTCACGATCGCGCTTTTCATCGGGGGTTATTTGATCAGCGCGGCGGTTCCAATCAAAATCGGATGGAATGTAGCGACGAGTGCCCCCAACTAGCCCCGGATCATCCTGGTCAGACACGGCAACATTGAAGTCGATGATGCGAACACCTTGGTCGGTTCACAGTAGATTGGAAGGTTTAATGTCTTGGTGGTAGATGCCATGCTGATGCAAGTGGATGAGTCCGGCAGCCGTTTGTTCGGCAATCTTCTTGGTATCCTCCAGTGAGAGGGCTTCATTCTCCAGTTGTTTTTCGACATCCAGTCCATCGAGATACTCAAACACAATGTAGGGGGTTTCGTCGGCGAGACGGTCTGCCCAGACAACCTTCACCACATGAGGATGATCGGGCACCTGTACCAGAGTTTTATATTCCTGGCGGAGGCGATCGTAGACTGAGTGCTTGTCTTTGGTCACGAGTTTGATCACCCGCGAAACATCGCCCAAATTATCAAAAACTTTGTAGGCAACTCCAAAGCCACCGGGTTTACCAAGCCGATGTTGCACAGTGAAGCGATTGTCCAGGATGTAATCTTTGGGCAGATCGTGGAGGTCAGCGACTGGAAGCGGGGTAACGGCAGTCGGTGGAGCAACCGCTATGGCAGGAGCACCGGGAGTGAGCAGCGCATTTAGCTGCGCAAGGGCAACCGCTGCACTGGGAAAGCGATCTTCTGGGTCGAAAGCACAAAGCGTTTGCAACCAGCCATCGATCGCAGCAGGCAGATCGGGTTTGTAGGCAGAGGCTTTTTCAGGGAAGAGGGCATCGCAGTCAAAGACTTGTTCGGGGGTGGCGAAGGGTGGCTCTCCAGTGAGCAGTTCATAGAAAACCAAGCCTGCGGAAAAAGGTCAGAGGCGATGCTGGCTTGGGTAGGGTCGCGGAAACATTCGGGTGCCTGGAAGATCGGATCAAGTTTGTCAATCACCTGCTCTGCGACAGAGCTTTTGCGGTTTTTGCCGACTCTGGCATAGTCGAAGTCTCGCAGGCGGGCGTGCCCATCGGGGGCAACGAGAATGCTATCGGGGGTGAGGTTGCGGTGGATCACCTCATACTTGTGGGCGTGATCCAGAGCCGTTAATACATCCCGCATGATGCCAAGCTTTTGGTCAAAGGTGAGGGCAAGGCTTTGTTTGTTGATATGCTGCCGCAGGGCTGGGGATGTGCGCTCTGCCTTTAAAGTAGGTGAGGCATTCTTGCCCCAGGCGAATGATTTCGTCTTTGTCTGCGCCTCTATTATCGTTGACAACGGTGTTGGCGGTCATCAAAATGACGGGCTGACTGTAGATTTTCCGCAGGTCAGGCTGGGCTGAATGGGTGCTGGTGATTAGCCCTTTGATGAATTTGGAATGGCTGTGGAGTTTGAGCAGGGGGGAAGGGTAGGAACCGCGTCCTTGGGGATACCAGGTGCGACGGTAAATATCGATCGCGCCGACAATATGTTTGACATCAATAATAAAGAGGCTGTGGGGGCGATCAGGGCGATGTCAATTTCGTATTTGCGCTGGGGCGCAAGGATTTCAAAGTTGTGAATTAGGGTATAGGTATCGGGCAGGTTATAGAAAAGGGAGCGGCAAGAGGCACGGTGTATCACGAGCACTTTACGACGTGTAAGCAGCAACTCGATCGGGCTATCTTAGAACTACCTTCTTGTTTCAGGCTTATGGTACTGCTGGATCATTTTCGCCCTCCACTCAGCACAAGACGGCATTGGCATAGCTTTCACAATGCCTGGTCAACCTATTTGTCTGAGACACTAAACGAAGTTCTCCCAGAAGGTTATTTTGCCGAACCCAATGCCCAATTTGGCATTGAAATTGATGTTGCCACCTATCGGGAGAAAGGTTCCATGCCACTGGTGGGGCAATCGGAGGTGAGCCAGTGGACTCCGCAAGCACCCACCGCCACGCTGCCCTTTCAGCCAACAACCGACGTGGTTGAAGTTCAAGTTTTTAGTACGCAGGCAGGACCAACACTGGTGGGAGCGATCGAACTTGTTAGTCCTGCAAATAAAGATCGCCCTGCTACCCGCGATGCGTTTACATCTAAGTGTCAGACCTATCTCCAGCAAGGCATTGGGCTATTCGTTGTAGATATCGTCACCACACTGAATGCCAACTTACACAACGAGTTGATGGAACGATTGCGATTACAGACTGAGCCACTCGCCACTGATCTGTATGCGATCGCCTATCGAGTGACCGAAATAGACCAGGCGTTTCATCTGGAATTCTGGCAAGAGACCTTCGAGATTGGGATGAGTTTACCGATTCTGCCGCTCTACCTCAAAGGGGGATTGTGTTTGCCGATCGATTTAGAGTCCACCTATCAGGCGACCTGCGTTCGACAGCGTATCCTTTAATGAAACTAATATGGTGATCGACTAAACTCAACCGCCTGTTCCGCCCGTCAGCGACGATGATTTCGCCTGAATTCAGAGTTTCATTTGATCTGCTCTTTTATGTTTCTTGATCCAGGAATGACTGAGCCTTTTCCATGAGGGGTTGCACTTTAGTTTGAATGATGTCCCAAATAATTTCGTTGTTGATTTGAAAGTAAGCATGAGCGAGAATATCCCGTAATCCGGCTATTTTGCGCCATTCGATTTCGGGGGCTAAATCCCGTGTTTCTTGAGGAACGTTCTTCACCGCTTCTCCAATGATTTGCAGGTTGCGAACGACAGCATCAAACGTTCGCTCATCGGCAATAAAGGCTTCAAAGGTCATGCCCTGAGTGTACTTCAAGACTTTGGTGCAGCTTGTAACGATGTCTTGAAAATACAGGCGAATATTACGAGACATAGATTGCTTCTTGCTCAACTAGAGAGCGCAATTCGGATCTAAGGGATTGTCGCGTGATCAGGTCAACGGAAACTCCCAAGTGATCTTCCAAATAAAATTTCACGTCCATATAGCGATCGAACGTCAGCGGCAGTTGTAACTCCACCAAAATATCCACATCACTACCAGGATGCGCTTCATTTCGCGCAACGGAGCCAAATAAGGCTAGAGATTGAACGCCTAACTGGGTAAGCTGGGGTAAATGGGCTGATAATTGTCGAAGAACTTCATCTCGACTCAGAATTTGTTGATCAGTGTTATTTGTCATAACCTGCCCCTTTTTCGATCGCAGTTTCAACAATTCTTCTAGCTTGATATTCTTTCTCAATAGCTTTGCTTCTCAGTTGTGAAGTCTGCCAACCCATAGTCCCAATTTCTTCAATTTTTTCTAGAGAAAGCTGTGGAATAATTATTTCCCTAATCGTGCGAACATCAAGATGTGGAATTGACGATCCAAACGCTCGTGCTTTAAGTTGTCGTCGTCCGTATTCAGATGATAGTGCAATGAATAAATATCCCGCTAAATCCTGTGACTCAGCTTGCACTCGGATAGCATCTTCTGTCACCGCTCCATTGATTATTGCTCCATAAGGGTAGACAACGTGACCAATGATGCCAGCCAGTTGTCCAGAACGAGGAATCAATAGGGTCTTATCATTAACGGTATATTGGTTAATTCCTGGCATTCTTTTAGATAAAAAGTAGCTTTGTACAGGTTCAAGCCACATAAGAGCTGAAGTGCCAAAAAAAGGAATGCCGTAATCTGACTCATCTATCGGTATACGCTTAAATCGAGTAGGTTCAACGATGCTTTTAGCCATTTCTCCCACAATCGTTCTCAGTGATTCGGGAAGCTGCATCAGTGGGTCAAGAGCCGATTTATGATAGCTGCTGTGAAATAATCCGTCTAAACGGCTGACTAACAGTCTTGACGAAGCAACAGACGTGTCAGGTTCACTGTGAATGTAGTTTCGGGGTAAATGAGGTAGACCCGCAGTATCTTCGAGCTTTTGGATTGCTGAATAAAGGAGTACACTTGCTTCTGTTCGTAGTTTTGCCGCTTCTTCAACTAATTCATGCACTTCTGCCTCGATCGCATCCCCCAATCGTGGAACAGGCAGATCAGCAATGTGATGGGGTTCGATGTGTTGAATGATGGCTCCGTAAGTACCAGAGACGACGAGGGGAACGCCAAACTTGCTACTGAGGTAGGCGTAGAGATAGCCAGAGGGGATTTTGGTGCGATCGGGTACGACCTTCATTGCATCTTGAGAAGACCACATACCATCCATATCAGGACGGGCATACACCATTCGTCCAATTGTTCCTGAGCTGGAAATGAGAGTCATTCCCTCCCTAACGCGCAAGTAGCTTAATTTTGCTGATTCTGCATCTTTTCGGCGCAAAAGGCTAATGTTTGAAAGATCAGCCAGAAGTATTGAACCACTTGTGAGAAATGGAACGCCATAAGCCGGATCGTCAACATAATTTCTGACAAAATGAGGTCCATTGTAAATGCCTCCCTTATGTCCATCGGTCAAAGTATGTAAAGGCTCTTTTTTAGCGGGTAACTTCTCTAAGATTACCTTTGCTTCAAACGCTCCAGACAAATAAGGATTACCATCCAACCTCCGCTGATTAGATTCCATCCACGATGCCATTACAGGCAAATCAAGTCGAGTGGTTTTCATGAGGCTCCTCCTGCTGCGGTAGGTGGGAACCAAGTTTGTAATGTTGATTTCAGTTTATCAAACGCCGGATCAATGCAATGTTTAACTGTGATGGCACTCGTGATTTTCTTGTAGTTTGCCGCCGAAATCGAGATTCTTTGTGCGGTAGATTGTTTCAGCAGCTTTTCCAAAGCAGTTTTGGGATCTGTAGCTTTTGGTTCCGCAACCTCCCATACGTTCTGTTTCACTAACCAGGATTTCGGAGAGGTATCACCGCCAATATCTAGCTTAAAAAGCTGAATCAACATCGAAGAATCTTGCAAGATCCAGGATTCCAGCTCTGGATCGATGACGATCACCACAAAGCGTTCAGCCTCCCAGCCGCTAATCTGCATATTATGTGTGATCGTTTGCTCAATCTTTTCCACTCCTGGCGATCCATCCCATTGTTTGTCTAACGCAATCACAGCATAACGATGACTTTTTTGATAAAAACTCAAGTATTGATGCGCGCTGCTGTAGACTCCAGGATCATTTTTTCCCGTTGCTTGAATAATGTCCTGATTCGGATCAAACTCAAATACTCCTGTCCCTAAGCTGAGATGAAACTGTTGTCGTGTCAGGAATCCATTAAAAGCTGCTTCCATGTGAGAATCAGCCACTAAAAAAATGCAATCTCTCATGACAGCACCCCAGCCGCAAACAGCGACCCCAAATCAATCGCAGCTTGCCAATCTTTCAATCGGGGGTGTTCGGTTCCAGGAATGGCTTCAACATGTCCATCCTTAGCGCACCGCATCACAATCAGAGACTCCAGTTCGGTGTTTGCCAGCACGATTGGAGAATGAGTCGCTAGCCAAACTTGAGAATTTTCGACAGAACTCAATGACTGCAACACCAATTCGATCGCTTTGGGATAAATGCCGTTTTCGGGTTCCTCCAGCACAACTAATCCCGGCGGGTCATTCAAATAAGGCACGATCGTCAATGCCAAAATATGCAACGTGCCATCCGATAATCCAGACGACGTAACCGAGTATCCACTCTCATACTCCAACTTCAGATAAGCGTGGTGATCCTCCTCCCGCTCAACCGCATCAATCCCGACTAGGTTAGGCAACGCTACTTTCACATGGTCTACCCAAAATTCAAAGGAATCTGGGTTTTGCCGTTTCAAGTTCAACACTAGCCAAGGAAGATTAATCGCATCTGCCCGTAGAGTCGCAGGTTGCCCAGGCGGACAGGCTTGCCGGAGCTTTGCCCAGGCGGGTTGATAAAACAGCACCTCACGTTCTAGAAAGTCTCGCAGCCAAACCGTAGCCGGAAACTGCTCTGCATCCCTCGGCACATTGGCAAGTGCTAACTCTTGCGGCTCTAGCTTCAGCGCATATTTTTTTCGCCCTTGATATTCTGGGGCAAGGGTCGCTGGTTCGCCTAACTCCCGCTGAATAATCGATCGCCAGGTCTGAGGACGTTTCCCCCCAATGCCCCAACCTATCTTTGGCTCAGTTGACTTCTCAGGCAACAGAGCTAAAAATTCATCAACCACGTGTAACTCAACGTAATTAAAAACTTGAAAACGAACTTCATAGCGCAGTCCTGCTGGATGGTTTCGCTGATCATCTCGCAGTTTTTTAGATGTAATTCGGCTTAAGAGTTCTAGCTGAAGCGATTGAGGTAATTGAAATTCAACTGCAAACGCAAAATAATTTCCTAACTTATGAAAAATTAGTTCTTGTAAGCTCTGCGATCGGGCAATTCCACCCGCCAAAGGTGCTTCTAAGAAGGCGGGGGCAACTCCCCGACGCAGCATATCACCTAGTAAACCCGGAATGTCCAGCAGTGTCGTTTTACCACTGCCATTTGGACCTGCTAGCACATGATAATTTGCCATCTTGATATCAAGATGGTCAAAACATCGATACTTAAAGGCTTCAATTCTCGAAATCATTGTCCTGGCTCTGGATACCTCTGACGAAACTCTCGATATTTCTGATGAATCTTCGGCAAGTCATCATCCAGAATTTTTTCCTTCCGTTTCAAGTCTCGCTCAATCACCCGTCCGCCAATTCTGATCCGCTCCTTGCGCTCCCGGATCTCAACCTTCTCTTCTCCGTCTGGCTTTCGCTCATAAAGGGTATTGCCCCGGCGGTCATAGCCCACTTTTTCAGCTACTGCCATAAACACCGGATAATCCACCTTGCCACCTAGATCCTCCGCCCGGATCTCCTCCGTCGTTTTCCGCTTTAGAAATAGCAAACTCGTCAAAATATTGACATTCGCTTCCACAATGAACGCTTCTACAGGCAAATCCACACTGGCAAGCACCCAGCTATGCCGCAAAATCCACCAGCGGATATACTCTGCCGCCGGATTACCCAGGATTCCATCAGGCAGTACAATACCCATTCGTCCACCGGGTTTGAGCCATTTCAAACATCGCTCAATAAATAGAATCTCTGGAGCGACGCTGCTTTGCTTCTTACCCGTCCGGCGAAACTCCCCATCCTCTGTCCTTTCCCAGACCTGCGCCAACTCATACTGGTTCAAAATATTTTGATCCGTAATTGGAATATCAGAACCAAAGGGCGGATTGGTCAACACCACATCCATCGTCCCTAGCTGGATTTCCTCCTTCGCCCGCTTCAGCCCATCCAGATAACCGCTCGGAAACTCCAGCGAGTTGAGATGATAGAGATGTCCTCGACCATCCCCCGCCATCACCATATTCATTTGAGAGGCTCTGATCAAAAACTGGTCAAAATCTGCCCCAAAAATCTGGCTCTGAGCAAACTTTCTCAATCGCTCGTTAATTGAAAGAAACTCCTCTGTAGACTCCACCCCCGCGATCACATCCTCCTCAGCTCGAAATTTCGCCATCATATAAGACAGCACCGCCACCAAAAAACCTCCTGTTCCACAAGCAGGGTCAAGAATCCGCTCGTTCTCCTTAGGATCAAGAATTTGCACTGCCAGTCGAATCACCCCTCTAGGGGTAAAGTACTGTCCGCGATCGCCCCGCAGGTTCGTCCCCACAATTTCTTGGTAGGCTCCTCCCTTCGCATCCACATCTGTGCGGGTAAAGTCATACTTGGCTAGCTCAGACACCATGAAAGCAAGAGCGCGATCGGATAGGGTAATTTCTTCATTTCCCCGAAACAGATCTTTGTATTCGTCCTTCACTTCTTCAAATAGTGGCTCAATCCGCCGCCGGATCTCCCGCCGCCCATCCGGATCAAACTGCTCTTTAGGTCCTGCCCAGAACCGACGAGGCTGCCCCTTTACTGCTTGCTGCTCATCGTGCATCTTGCAGAAGATTAAATAGAGGAACTGCCAAAATGCAGCATCCTTCGGCATCCCTTCATTCCCATGAATAAAGTTATGGCAGCGCCGGAACGCGATTCGCAGCATCTCTGGATCAGCTTGCCGCGTTCGAGCGATCGAGGCAACATCGCGAGTCCCCATTGACTCTTCGGTGGGGGGCCAATCGCCGATCGGCTCAAACCGCACCTCAAACCGCTTAACCTGCTTCTCCAGGTAAAAGAATTCCAACCCATTAGTCCAAAGCCCAAAATTGCAGGATTTGATCCCCTCCATAATGGTCTTCAGTTCTTCCAGGTCTTTGTCTGCCTGCTCATAATCTCTCAGCCTCGCTGTGTTTCTGCCCACCTTTGGCTCTTGGCGACAGACGACAACCCGACTCAGATTCTCTATCGTATGGGAACTTTCATGATGAAAAATGGCAATGTCCAGCTTCTTGCGCTTTCCACTAATCGAAACAGAGAAGTCACCCTCCATGTCTTCAACTGAAATTCCATATTCATGAAAAAGCGCCCGTGCAATTCGCTGCCGAACTTGTTCCTTAGAGTTATCTTTCAGCCGCTTCTCGCCGCTAATAAAATCCAGCACATAGCCATCCGCCAAGCTGGAATCTTCCTTGCCATCCTCAACAGCTTCAACATCGGGCAACGATAATTTTTTTCCCTTAGAAGTCATAATATTTGAAAAGCCGCGCCTGAATTTTACCTAAAGATTCGCTGAACACAACATTTCCTCATCGGTGCGTTCAGCCCTCTCGCACAACAAGTCCTGCTCAATAAAATGCTCAATACTGCTCAGTTGCTCATCCGTTAAGTCCTTTTCCATAACAAGGCGCAAGAGTTCTAGAACCTTTGGTCGGGACTTTAACAACGTCACAATCTCTGGATCAGTAGAAGGGCATAAGCGGAACAGCACATCTGGGTCAGCCGCTAAAACCCGAGCGATCGCTTTGATAGTCTCTGGCTTTGGCGGATGCTCTTTTCCCCGCTCGATTCGACTCAAATAGGTAGGCGAAATTCCTACCATTGAGGCAGTTTCTCGTAGTCCTAAATTTTGTGCCTCCCGAAGCTGTCGGAGCGTCTCGCCAAATTTAGACATTTCTATGAACTGTTCAGTGTTTTGTAACACTAAACATTTTGCTACGAATTGTGGCACTTAAACCACTCTTGTCACAGAAGCATAGGAAGTGGCCTACCCTTCTACAAACTACAAAAGCCACGGTCATTGAACCAGTGTCTCTATCTCTTTCAACAGCGTTTCTAAACGATCGCGCTTCTGCTGATCCTCCCAAATCTTTGTTTTCTTCAATTGACGGTTCACTGCACTAAACCGCTTCACAAAATCTTCGGGTTGGGGAGCAGGCTCTTGGGGTTGGGAAATCTGCTTAATGCGATCACGAATATCTCGAATTGAAAGGTTCTGGGCGATCGCCTCTTGAAGCACTTCCTGCCGCTGCTCTTCATCCTTAAGCCGTGAAATGGCTAGAGCTTTGGTGTACTCAATTTTGCCCTGACGAATCGGCTCAAGAACATCTGGTGACAACCCCAGAAGCGGCAATTGGTTCAACACAAATGAACGCCATTTGATGTTAAGCCCTTCAAGAAGCTTGATAACGACATCACTCTCAGGCTGTCCTATAACGTTATAGGACGCACGACGAACATCGTTATCCATTTGTTTGAGCAGTGCAATCACCGCCTCAACTGGCTTCTCCAGTTCTGCTGCCAACAAAGACAGTGCCCCTTCCACCTCCTCAACCGGATTGAGATCCTCGTGGTGCTTATTCTCAATGAGTTGGAGCTTAAGCAGCTTTTTCTCATCTGGCTTTTCAATCACTCTGACCGGAACCTTGTCGAGTCCCGCAATTCCAGAAGCCCGATAACGCCGTTCACCAAAGACTAATTGATAGTAACCAGGGCGACCAGGAATCTCATAAACTGCGAGATCCTCCAAGATTCCTTCTTCAGCGATCGTTTGAGCTAGCCCATTCAGCTTATCTACATCAAAATACTTACGGACTTGATTCTCATCTCGCACAATTCGATCGCGAGGAATAAGCTGGCGACCTTGTGATGGTGCCTCTTGAAGCTTTGTGTCATTTCGAGACTGCGGTTCCAGTTCTTCATCTTGAAGTGAGGTCAACAACTTATTAAACTTACCCATTCAAAATCTCCCGTCCAATTGCTACATAGTCATTCCAGGCAAGCTTGGCACGGCGATCGCTAACATCACTGACTACCAAGCCTTCTAATGCCGCCTTCTGAAACGCCACCAGTTCACGAACTCTGCCCTTGAATAAAGGAAAACCTGCGGCAGAAAGCATTTCCTTAGCATCATCCCCATCTTTCCGAGGTGGGGGCGGTACACGAGTCAATAGAACTCGATATTGGCCAGACCCTAAAACCTTCATTAAATGAACGGTCTGCATCAATGCATCTAACGACAAAACATCGGGTGTCGAGGGAAGAATCAGGATATCGCAGCCGTCTACCAAGTCTTTCAAATCTTCTTCGTCGGGGCGGGCTTGGGTGTCAATGACAATGTGCTTAAAGTTCCTGCCGTATTTTGCTGCTTGCTGCTCACTCACCACTTTAAACGGGAATCCATTTCCCCGCTTAGACCAACGAGTTGCAGAACGATTTGGATCGCCATCCACTAGCAAGGTATCGCCATCTTTCTGCAAAAAGGCAGCAACATGAACAGCTGTCGTAGTCTTGCCCACACCGCCCTTAAATGATGCGGTAGTAACGATCATGTTGTACCTTTCAAAGAACGTTTAATAACAATAATGTACTGGTTGAAACAGATCCAGTCCATAACGTTATTCCATTT
>JAAUSF010000150.1 GCA_012033255.1 Cyanobacteria bacterium RU_5_0 | reverse complement strand
TTCCAGTTCCCATCCCATTCCCCATCCCCCATTCCCTATTCCCTATCTCCCATCCCCACCCATGCACCCACAAATTACAGAAATTTTCAACGATGCCGAGAATCGCTACCTCAAACCAGAGGAACTCCGATTTGTAACTCAATATGTTAGCTCCCTGCCAGAGCGACTGGACGCTTATCGCAACCTGCGCGATCGCGAACTCGAAATCATGCAGTGGGTCGCTGACCAACTCCAGGCTCAGATGCCTCAAGAGAAGGTCGAAACCCTAGAACGTTGCATTAAAAACGCACTCCTGATGTTGCGATATTGTGCAATGGGAATGCTCCTCAACGATGAAGCCTTTGTCAAAGATCGATTTCTAAGCTGGGTGAGCCAGACTGTAAAGGTATACAACACAGAAGCGATCGATGCCGCTCTCTACCATCTACTCAACCAACGTCTCAACCAAACCCTCGGCTCCAAATCCATGAGCCTTCTCCAGCCAATACTTTCAATGGTGCAAAACACCCTCGTCCCCCAAGACGAACCCGCCAACGGAGTAGCGATCGGCTGGTAGTGATTTAGAACCTATCCAAAAACCCATTTTGTAGAGTGGGCATTGCCCACCCTACCTGGGATGTTCCATCCTTCATCCCTGTTCCCCTCATCCCTCATCCCTCCTACCCATGATTTCCGTCGCTGACCTCTTAACCAATAATCGGATTCCTGGCAATTATTTCGCCGTCGATGTTTACGTGCGAGGCGATCTGGAAATGGGATTGCTGGAAAATCGCCAGGGCGATCGGCTACTCGCCTTACCAGAAACCCTCATCCAGGCAATTTATTCGGGTTTAGATAAAGAAACGGGGCAAGCGGCTCGCCTCGTTTTGTTTAACTGTGGTCGTTGGTGGGGTAAAAGCTTTTACACCCGCTTCTGCGAACAACTCACCGATTACTACAGCACTTCACCTGCCGATATGCCAATGATTGAGTTTCTTCAATCATTGCAGCAGTGCTGGATCACTCACGGCTGGGGCAAAATTGATCTCGATCAAACCTATCAACATCGAGGCTTCCTGATCGTGAAGATCTGGAATTCTCCTTTCGCCAAATATGCGCCCAAATGGAACCAGCCCGTCTGTTATCTGGAAGCAGGTGCCCTATCTGCCTTCTTCAGTCAGTTAACGGGTCGAGAACTGCATTGTGTCCAAACAACCTGTGAATCGATGGGCGCAGATTACAATTGCTTTGTCCTGGGACTCCCGAAACGACTGGAACCGGCTGAGACAATGGTGACAAATCTTGATCACGATGCCATCATGCAACATCTCTGTCAATAACGCAATGTGCGACTTCTTCAAATCTCTTGTGGGATGGGCATCTTGGCCGTCCAAATCTAGCAGACATCTTGCCTGCTCCACGGAAAGTCAAGGGTTCCAGGTTTTTAGTTGCACATCACGTTAAATAGTAAATAGGTAATACCAATTTTCTATTGGTATAAGGAACAAGGATTAATAATCGTCAGTTTTTAGGTAAGTGGAAAGTGGGCAGTTAAACTAGTAACTTCTACACCCTATTCCCTTCGTTTGTGACTGTGTCTAGCCAACTGGGAACTGAGCTAAAGCGTTCAAAGTACCGACTCCTCGGTTTAGTAGGACAAGGGCAATTTGGTCGGGTGTTTTGCGCGGCACATCGGCAAACGGGTCGGTTGGTAGCGTTAAAGGATTTAGATCGACAACGGTTTCCTACCCACAAGTTCTTGCGTGAGTTGCGGTTTCTCCTCAGCCTTCAGCATCCCAATATTGTTACCTGTCAGGCGTTAGAGCATACGGCGACGGGGCGTTATCTGGTTATGGACTACTGTGAAGGCGGTACGTTACGAAGCGTGATGACGGAAGAGAGCCGTCTAAGTTTGCCGCAAAGCCTCAAACTAGTAGCGGACATTTTGGCAGGGTTGGATCATGCTCATAGTCGCGGCATTGTTCATTGTGATATCAAGCCAGAAAATATTCTGCTCAATGTTGAGCAGAGGGGGTGGTCAGCGCGAGTTTCAGATTTTGGGATTGCACGGCTCTGTCAAGAGATAACAGGTTCGGATTTTGGAAATACTGGTTCGCCTGCATACATGGCTCCAGAACGATTCTATGGTCAGTACTCGCTGACTTCTGATCTGTATTCTGTTGGAATTCTCTTATTTGAGTTAATTGCCGGACATCGACCCTTCTCTGGAACTCCGGCTGAACTGATGTCGGCGCATCTCAATCGTCCGGTGAAAATTCCGGATACTGTTCCGGAAATTTGGCGATCGCTTATTATCACCGCTCTCCAAAAACTATCGGCGCGTCGGTTTCGTTCGGCGGCAGAAATGTTGACAGCATTACGATCGATCGCGACCCAAGATGGCTCTGACTCCGAGTTAGATTCTCAGGCGATTCATTTACCGCTTCTGCAAACCAGCACACCGTCAGCATGGGTTCCGCTCCAGTCAAAGCATCAAGAATTGTTGCGATATCCCCTGACAGGATTAACCGTGATCCCGCGCTCCAACCTAACCGTCGAGCCAGATATTTCAGGGCTAGACTCCACTCCTCATTCTCTGACTTGTTTGTATCGAGCAGAGGGAAATCGGGTTTCTCGCCAAATCTACCTGAGTGGCATTTTTGATGATTCAGAGAGAAAATTACAGCCGAATGTCAGCGAGGTTGCTTCGTTTGAGACAGCTATTTTGCAACTATTGCCCCGTTCACAAGGCTGCTTTGTGATTACAGCCCGATCGCTCTATCTTCTCCCCTCTATCTATAAACCTGAGCTAAATCTCGCGCCACAATCGACTCTGGACTTAGAGCAGGATGGGGTGATGGCGATCGATCCCCAAGGTCGATGGGTTGCCGCCTTGACAACTGACCTTCCTGCTGGCGAAACGCTGAGATTTCGATCGCTTCTGGGGGCAGGGGTTCCTAGGGCGATCGCCAACATGCTGTCTCAATTGCCCTGAAGCACCATGCTCCTGACTCCCCTCAACTGCTAGTCCTCGATACCCGTCATGTCGCCGTCTTTGCGGAACTCGCTACCCGGAAGCCATCTCAAGCAGAAAGCAAAGCTGGAGAGAGTTTGGGTACTTTAGTTAGGGTAGTAACTCGACGAGGCAATTTAGTAGGTTCTCTGAGCTTGCCTATACAGATTGGGCAAGCCATTTTGACGCCTACGCCCTATCGAATTTTGGCTGTCGATCGAGTCAACCCGCAGACGGTGTTATTGATTGACTTAAAACCCTATCGTATCCTACGCTTGGGCGTTGAAATCGTTCCCAAATTTTTGCTGGCGACCGCTTGGGGTTACATCTTAGCGAGTCAGACACAAATCGTCCTGTTGGATCAGGATGGGCGGCAAGTTGGACAAATTGAAGTGGCATCCGCAATGACAGCGATCGCTTCCTTCAGCCACTATGGACTGCTCGTTGCCACCTGGGATGGTCAACAAGGATGCCTCCACACTGTGGATTTACGAGAAGCAGGTGTGGATTTACTGTTTTAGATGCATTGATGCGGTTCTCAATTGCGTTCAATGCATCAATCTTATCTGGGCACAATATGCCGTGCCCCTTGGCGTATCGCATTCAACTGAAAACGGCTGTAAGAACTCTAGACAGAAGCAGGGGAGTTCTGATGTAGCATGATCTCCTCAAGTGCCGCTTGCAGATCAGCCGATGCTGTCTTGAGGTCGTCCCGATTTTGAAACTGTTCAAGCCGACAGTGGATGTTTCCTTGATCAAACAGCATCACGGTTGGTAACGTTGTCAGCTTATAGGCGTTTGCCAGCTTTAGGTTTTCGTCCGCATTGATGCTGACCAATTTGATTCGTCCATCCCATTTCGTTTGAAGTTCCGACAGCATTGGCGAAACCAGCCGACAGACACCGCACCAGGGTGCCCAAAAGCTAACGAGTACAGGGTTAGATGATGCCAAAACCTCTTGGTTAAAAGTAAATTGATTAACCGTTTTCAACATCGTACCTCTAAGAGTTTCTAAACGCTTAATTCTAACTTTGGGATCATGCTACCAGCCTATGTTCCCTGTTGCACGAATTAAAAGTGGATGTGCCCACCAAAATAGCAGCACAAATACTATGACTCCCAAGTAGGCTGGACGAAGAAACTCCCTCCAGTTAAGGGTTTGACGCTTCTGGAGAATGGCTAAAAACGGAATGATAGAGGTGCGAGATTTCAAGATTTCAAAGGATTCGCCATACCGTGCTTGGAGGCGACGATCGCCATGCCAAACCCCAAACAAATGATGCAGGATCAGCCCCAAAGAGGTAACAACCATAAAACTCGTTCCTAGCCACAGCGTATGGGCTACACACCAGATGACTTGTCCCACCATTGTGGATGCCGCGTCACCCGAATAATTCCTGCCTCATATAGATGCACCTGCGGTTTCTGGATTGCTGCAACTTCCAGTAGATTGAATGTTGCTGGGTAGAGAAATAGAAACGAAACGGCTGAAAGGGTCCAGACAATCCACTCGATCCCAGGAACACCTTGAAGATTCCACAGGTGCAACCCATCATAACGGTGATTAATAAAGTAAATAATCAACACTACGGCAAGGGACAAGCTCACCAAAGCAAAAAAAATTCGATATAACCGAGATCCTACCTGTTTTTCTCCCCACGATCGCAGGGCAGCCAAACCACTGTGGGCGATCGCAAACCCCATTAGCAACCCAAACATAACCAGATGGCTAGTCAGCCAATTCAAGGACATAAATAATCCAGAGCAGACCCAAACAAACTCAACCAAACTTGAACCTATGCATTTGGACTTTAGACGATTTAAAGTCCCTGTGTAAATAGGAAAGAGTAGAGGAATGAGGGGGTAGATGGGTAGATGGGTAGATGGGTGACAGATTCTCCCCATCCGCCATCACTACTGACCCAGCAATTCTCATTTTGAAGCATTTGTACTAAAAATAGAGCTTGCAATGGCTTTTAAGCCCTCCTATCTAAACGACAGAATGCGAATTACAGCCGTCTGAAGTGGCTATAATCAGGCATTTCAGTGAGAACCATTCTCATACTGAGAATTGCTGCTACTGACCATTGGGGGTTGCAAAATACCGTCTTCAGGTAGTAGGATTATAGGCTGTGCCATTTCAAGAAAAATAGAAGGCAGACTCATGCCCAAGCTCAAAACTCGTAAGGCTGCTGCGAAGCGCTTTCAACGCAGTGGCAGTGGTAAGCTCATGCGCCGTAAGGCTTTCAAAAATCACCTCCTCCAGCATAAAAGTACCGATCGCAAGCGCCGGGCTACCGGGCTAACTGTTGTTGATGAGCGTGATGCTGAAAATGTAGAACTGATGCTTCCTTATCTTTAAGTCGGTAGTCGTTAATTTAGTTGAAACATAAGGAAATTGCTCTATGACTCGTGTTAAGCGTGGCAATGTGGCTCGGAAGCGCCGCAAAAAAATCTTGAAGTTGGCTAAAGGCTTTCGAGGCTCGCACTCTCGCCTGTTTCGGACTGCAAATCAGCAGGTGATGAAAGCACTACGGAATGCCTATCGCGATCGTCGGAAACGGAAGCGGGATTTTCGTCGCCTTTGGATCACGCGAATTAATGCGGCGGCTCGTCAGCATGGCGTTAGCTACAGCAAATTGATGGGCGGTCTGAAGAAAGCTAATGTCCAGATTAATCGTAAGATGCTGGCACAAATGGCAATTCTCGATCCAGCAGGGTTTAGCAAAGTCGTTGAAGTAGCCAACCTCTGAACAGAGATGAATAGCTTGAGTTAAAGGGGCGATCGGGTTCGATCGTTCCTTTTAATCTACTTAATCCTTCCAGATTATTCTTCTGTGAGATTATGTTCTATGAGCGTCTTGGTCAACTCAGCTTGGCTGGACTGAGTTTTGTTTTTTGGGGAAGCTTAGGGGCGATCGGGCTTCCAAGTCATGCCGCAGAACTGTCAGAAATTCAACAACGGGGCTATTTGACTGTAGGCGTGAAGGATAACTTGCGTCCGCTTGGGTTCAGGGATGCGGAGGGCAATCTAGAGGGATTAGAGATTGACTTGGCACACTGGCTGGCTGAACACCTATTGGGAGACGCTGAGGCGATCGTCCTACAGCCCTTGAGTAATCAGGAACGACTTTCGGCTTTACTGGATGATGAAGTGGATTTGGTGATTGCCAGATTATCCGCCACAGTTTCTCGCGCCCGATTGGTGGACTTTAGCACACCCTACTATCTGGACGGTACAGCGTTTGTGACTCGGAATGGGGCAATTCAACAGTTGACTGATTTGCAACAACAGACGATCTCCGTTCTGGATGACTCAGATACGATCGCCATTGTCCGCTCTGCCCTTCCCAATGCTCAGTTAGTTGGGGTAAGCTCCTATGCACAGGCAAAAGATTTTCTGGAAACGGGGCAAGCAAGCGCGTTTGCGGCAGATGTCAGTGTCTTGATAGGTTGGATACAGGAGTATCCTGAGTATCATGTGTTGCCCACTCTGCTATCAGCAGATGCTCTAGTCGTAGCGATGCCGAGGGGCTTACAGTATGACGATTTGCGACAACAGGTGAATCAGGCGATCGCGCAATGGCAGACGGAAGGTGTAATGAGACAACAGGTGCTTCATTGGGGCTTACCAGAAGCAGGAATCCCTGAGATGAGGACTGAGTTAGGGGCTGAGTGATGAGGACTGAGGAGATCGAGGATTCTATAAAATCCAGGGCAGTTTCCCAAATCTTCATTGATCCTCAACCCTCAACCTCAATCACACCTTAACTCTCAGTCATCAACCCTCAGTCCTCACTCCTCACTCCTCAGTCTCCATGTACGCCAATGGTAACCCGCTACACCAAGTCGTGATCCCAATTCTCGTAACGTATCGATACTGATGGAGGAACTGGATTCTTCTGTCATGGCTTTTTGTCCCGTTCGCGGTATCGATTTATGCGCCTGGAGCAGTTACAAGCGTTTTTGGCGGTGGCTGAAACTGGGAGTTTTCAGCAGGCAACCCAGCGATGTCAAGTGACCCAATCCACGATTAGCCGCCAAATTCAGGGGTTAGAAGTTGAGCTTGGGTTGCCTCTTTTTCATCGAACATCTCAGGCGAAGCTGACGGTGGCTGGAGAGCGATTTTTACCTCGTGCCCGCAAAATTTGCCAGGAGTGGCAGACGGCAACTGAAGAGCTAGCTGAATTGTTAGCCGGTAAGCAGCCAGAGCTATGTGTCGCGGCGATTCACTCGGTTTCTGCTCAATATTTACCGCCGGTGTTGCAGCAATTTTGTCAAGATTACCCGAATGTTCAGTTACGAGTGACTTCGTTGGGAAGCGATCGCGCCCTCAAAGTCTTGCGAGATGGGCTGGTTGATGTGGCGATCGTGATGAACAATCGGTTTCTCACCGCTAGCCCAGAGATGGTTGTTGATACTCTGTTTGAGGAATCGGTTGAAGTTTTGATAGCCGCAACGCATCCTTTAATTGAATTCGATCGTATTCCTTGGTTAGAGCTTTCTCACTATCCTCAGGTCGTTTTCAAAGATGGATATGGAATGCAACGCTTAGTCCAGGAACAGTTTCAGCGAAAGTCTTTAGACTGGAAGCCAGTCGTCGAACTGAATACGTTAGACGGGTTCCGAGGAATGGTGCGCCAGGGTAAATTGGTGGCACTCTTGCCCAAATCGGCTCTCCTTGAAGTCCGCCATGACCCAGCACTCGTCGTCAGACCCACTGAAGAACCTGTTTTGAGCCGCCAAGTCGTCCTGGTGACTACTCAGGATCGTCTGGACATTCCCCCAATCCAGCACTTCCGAACCCTCGTTCAACAGATGATTGGTGCCCCCTTGAAAGCCCAAGCGTCTGCCGTTGTCAGTTTTTAGAACTTCAATATAGTCCCTTATACCTTCTCCTGCCATGAGCAACGCCTTCCGTGAACTTCTCCGCAAAGTGGGCAGTGGTTCCCATACGAGTGAGGATTTGACTCGTGAAGAGGCTGCTGCGGCAACTCGAATGATGCTGACTCAGGAAGCAACTCCGGCTCAGATTGGCGCATTTATGATTGCTCATCGGATTAAGCGCCCCACCGGTGAAGAGTTGGCAGGAATGTTGGATGCGTATGATCAGTTGGGTCCAAAGCTGAAGCCGATCGCCTCTCCCTATCGTCCAGTTGTCATGGGCATTCCGTATGATGGACGATCGCGGACTGCCCCAATTAGTCCTCTCACAGCGTTGATCTTGACGGCAGCGGGGGGTTCGGTTGTGCTGCATGGAGGACGACGAATGCCGACTAAGGAAGGCTTACCCTTGGCAGAGGTTTGGCAAGGGTTGGGGGTAGATTGGACATTGTTGTCTCTGGAGCAAGCACAACAGATTTTTGCTCAAACCCACCTCGGATTTGTTTACTTGCCCAATCATTTTCCTTTAGCAGAAAAATTGGTTGCTTATCGGGAGCAGATCGGCAAACGTCCCCCTTTTGCCACGGTTGAGCTTTTTTGGTGCCCCTATGATGGGGAAGCGTTAATCGTTTCAGGATTTGTGCATCCACCCACGGAAGAAATGGCACGATCGGCATTTGCACGACGAGGGACGAATCACTTCATCACGGTCAAAGGGCTGGAGGGCAGTTGTGATTTACCTCGCGATCGGACTTGCATCATTGGTGTCAATCGCACAGAGACATCATTCGATCGCCTGCTCCTTCATCCGCGTGACTATGGCTTTGCCGCACTGGATGTTCCACTTGATTCCACGGCTCACCTGATCGCAGATATCAAAGCTGTTTTAGAGGGGAATCCTGGTGAACTGATGGAATCTGCGGTCTGGAATGGGGGCTTCTATCTCTGGCACAGTGGCGTTTGTCCTGATTTGAAAGCTGGGTTAGTCAAGGCAAGAGATTTGTTAACCACTGGACAAGCTGCCCAAAAATTAATAGCAGTGAGCAAAGCGATCGCCTCATTTACAGCCGTTTTCAGTTGAGTGCGCGAAGGGGCACGGATGCGATCGTGCCCGTACAAGGTGGACGGGATTGAAGATCCAGGGGGTATTCTTGCAGATCAGATCGTTCCCAATCACCCGCCGCAGATAATTTCGAACACTCATAGAAGCCTCTCGACGGTCGGGTGCATTTGGGTTGTTATGCCGCGTTGCCTATAAATACGATCGGGATCGCCCAACCCTCAGATTCACTACGGGATGAAGATTCGCCTTACACCTCGATAGCTATCAATATCAAGCACAATTTCAATCAGACTTTCAACACACCGATCACGATATTCAGAATCGTTTAGAAGTCGATCAGCATTGCCAACCGTGATTACAGGCAACGACTCTGAGGTATTTTCTTCGCGCATGACTTGTTCTAGCGAATCCTTCCCTTTCATGCTGCGATTAGCAGTGAGTAAAATCATCTGATTTTCCTGAGCTAAACGCCAAACAACTCTGTCATCACTGTTGATCGACAACTCCATTTCTGCAAACGTGACAAACCGAATTGGAATGATATCAAGCCAGCCTTGACTCGCGATCGCACCAAAGAAAACCAAGGCATGACCTTTGAGATTGTGGTCGATCAAAAAATCATGCTTTAGACTCGCGCTTTGCCTTAGCTGCCCGAAGTTTCTCCCAAGCAGCTTCAGTTCCAGGTTTGGGCGGCTGTGCTGCAATTCGAGCAAATAGTTCACGGTTTTGTTCTTCGTAGTACTGCCGAAGTTCTTCAGCCTCTTTAAGAACTTGCTGATATTCTGCTTCAACCTCTGTACGATTGCTCTCAATGTAAGTTAGAGCAGCGTTAATTTGTTCCTCTGTAAGATCAAATAATCCTTGTATAAACTTGGGTGGATACTGAGCGACTACGTAATCCATCACATCATAGAGGGTGATGCGCGTTCCTGCGATCGTTAGACCTCGCTCTGTACGAATAATTGCTGGCTGTCCGTTAAAAACTGAAGCCATACTTACTACCCTCATAGAAGCTGTCTCTATCCTACCCCAGCAGAAAAGGAAGGTAGACAGGCATCACATAGTATTTCCTTCTACTTATTGACTAACGCTACAATTGCGCTGACTAACGTTAAAATTCCCCAAATAACAAAGCCAGTTTAGACTGGAAAGCCCGTAGTATTCAATTTATTGAGTAGTGTCTATCAACCATAATCCAGCGAATTCAACGGCTTTCCCTTGCAAATGAAGTTGTCCGGCAGGGTAGAACTATATCCGGCGGGTTCCTCAGACTGCTCAATTTATTTGAGGCTGAGGATTTAACGCAATTGCTTCAAGTTCTCAAAGCGATTCAACAGTCGGAGTATGCCAATCAAATTTAACCAATACTTGTTATATACATCCTCTCGGTGTCTTTGTGCCTTCGTGATTCAAAGAACGTCTCGACCCAAATAGGGCTGCAATACGTCTGGAATCTGCACTGTACCGTCCGGTTGTTGGTAGTTCTCCAGAATCGCAGACATCGTGCGTCCGATCGCCAAACCAGAACCATTGAGCGTGTGAACAAATTGAGTTCCTTTCTTGCCAGCTTCCTTAAAGCGAATGTTACCGCGTCGAGCTTGAAAGTCTTTGCAGTTAGAGCAACTAGAGATTTCTCGGTATTTGCCGGAAGACGGAAGCCACACTTCCAAATCGTAAGTTTTTGTTGATGAAAAGCCTAAGTCTCCGGTGCAAAGTTCAATCACACGATAGGGCAATTTTAGGGCTTGCAAAATCGCTTCAGCATCGCGGAGAAGGGTTTGATGTTCAGCTTCGGAGGTGTCAGGATGGACGAATTTATATAGCTCAACTTTGTTGAATTGGTGCAACCGAATTAAGCCGCGTGTGTCTCGTCCGTAGCTGCCTGCTTCGCGACGGAAACAGGGCGTGTAGGCACAGTAGTGTTTGGGTAATTCGTCGGACGATAAAACTTCGTCTCGGTGAAAGCTGGTGACGGGGACTTCAGCAGTAGGCGTCAGCCAAAGGTCATCGCGATCGCACTTAAAACTCTCGTCTGCAAACTTGGGCAACTGTCCCGATGCCGTCAGAGATGCCGTATTGACCAGGTAAGGCGGACTGATCTCGGTATAACCAGCCGCAATCTGTTTGTCTAACATCAATTGAATGAGGGCACGTTCGAGGGCGGCTCCGGCACCGATTAACGTCACAAAACGGCTTTGGGCAATTCTTGCCGATCGCTCAAAATTCAAGATCCCCAACGTTTCGCCAATTTCCCAATGCGGCAGAATGTCTGAATTCTTAGGCAAATATTCGTCGCCCCACCGTTTGACCTCAACATTCTCATCCTCATTTTTACCAAGGGGTGTTGTGTCGCTCGGTACGTTAGGAATGGTCAGCAGAATTGCTTCAAGTTGTGCCTTCAGGTCTTTTTCCTGGGGTTCCAGTTCGCTCAGCTTGGCTTTAACGTCATTGCCTTCATCACGGAGTGACTGAATTTCGGGATCGTCAGGTTTGGCTCCAGACTTCATTTTTTGCCCAACACGTTTGCCGATTTCATTGCTGCGAGCTTGAAGTTGCGATCGCTCCACTTCCAATTCCCGTTGCTGCCGATCTAACTCTAGAATGGGCGTTAGATCAAACTCGCCGCGTGTTTTTAATCTGGCTTGAACATGTTCTGGATTTTCCCGAAGCTGTTTGAGATCAATCACGGCTGTTCCTCAGTTTGGCTGCGATCGTTGCCAATAACCCAGAATAACCTCATTGAGCTACAGACCGCACGAGTTTCCAAAAATCTAACAGAACGGAGGGTAGCATATTGGCGATCGATCGGCATTGATCCCAACAATCTGCCACAGACTTATTGCACCTGCATCCATACCATCAACATCGTGACGAGTTCTTCAACAAACGTCTCGTCTAATGGGGCGTGTTTGATCAACAACCGATACCAAACGGGACCATAAGTAACATCGATCGCCACATCCATATTGAAATCTGGACGTAGCTCTCCTCGTTCAATTCCTCGTTCTAGAATAGTGCGAGTCATGGCTCGACGACTGGCGACAAACTTTTCTCGGAACACGTCAGCCATCTCTGGATTAGCCTGTGCTTCCGCAATCAGACCTGCCAACGCCGCTCCAGTGCTGGTCGTAGTCAAGATGGTTGAGAGTTGGTGAAGTATCTGACGCAAATCTTCCTTGACCGAGCCGGTCTCTGGCATCGGAACACTCTTAGCCGCATAGTCAGCATAGGCTTCCATGATCACGCCTGCCTTGCACGTCCACCAGCGATAGATCGTTTGCTTACCGACTCCAGCACGAGCCGCGATCGCCTCCACACTTACCCCAGAGTAGCCCTTCTCTTCCAATAGCTCGATCGTCGCACTCAAGATGGCTTGATGACAGCGCTGACTCCGCCGCCGACAACTTGGATCTTTAGTCAACGGTTGGGGTTGCGATTCATCAATTTGAGTGTCGTGAGAGTGTTGTGGCATAGTACCTCCTAGTCCTAGCTAATTCTTTACACGCAACAGAGTTCCTTGTTCCAATATATACGAGACAAAACGTCTCGTCTACTGATTGACGGAACGAGACGTTTTGTCTACTCTAGTAAATGTAAGGCTGAAACGAATCCACAAGGTTACTCAACAAAACCTAAGAGAGTGTTTGTAAATAAGAATTACGAAAGTTTTTACTCATCGTCAAAAAGCGATATCAGAGATCAAGATGTGCATGAGGTTAAGAACATGGGTCAACTGAAAACCTACACCAGCGATTTAAC
>JAAUSF010000149.1 GCA_012033255.1 Cyanobacteria bacterium RU_5_0 | reverse complement strand
GAGGAGGCGTTTTACAAAGGACAAATCCGGGGCAGATTGAATTGGAGGATTTATTGGCACAGCGACAGCAGTTTACCCCAGCGATGGAACGGGAATCTGAGCAGATGCAGGCAATTCGGAATCAGGCAACCTATGCGAGACCTGCGAGTGGGGGCGATCGATCGAGGTTTGCTTATGTTCATCGAGAATTGTTTGAGTGAGAAAAGAGCTACTCCTCAACTTATTTGCTGAGTGGTGTCCAATCGCCGGAGGGAATGAAGCCTGCCCAGTAGTAAGGATGCTGGCGTTGAGGATCTTTTAGCATCTCTAGCTTGGCTGCTTGCAGTGCGGTGTGTCTGCCTTGACCTTGGTTGACCATCTTTCTGAAATAGTTCACCATCAAGTCTTTGGTGGCGGTATCGTCTACTTTCCACAGGCTCAAAACCTGACTCTGAGCACCCGCGATCGCCAATGCTCGCCTCAGCCCATACACACCATCCCCGACTGCTGCTTCGCCAACTCCGGTTTCGCAGGCAGAAAGCACCACTAATTGAGTGCCGCGTAAATCCAACCCTGCAATCTCTAACGCTGTGAGAATGCCATTATCTGCATCTAACGGCAAATTGGAATCATTTCGTCGATTGCTGCCAGCCAGTGCTAGTCCAGCGCGTAGTAACGGGTTTTCAATTTTCAAGCTCTGGGATTGTAGTGTTTGGTTGCTGCCCGTACCGATGAGTTGGGTTTGGCGATCGAGGTCATTGAGAACTTTTTCCTGATTGGGCAAGAAAAAGCCGTGAGTTGCCAGGACTAGAATCTGAGGACTCTGAAATTTCTGGAGTGCAGTTTTGGTGGCGGCTGTTTGCGTCAATAGTTTGGCAGTGGGGAGAATTTCAGCTTTGAGCGTCTGGGCTAACTCAGCCGTGCCCGGAGCGCGATCGAAGTTTCCCAAACTATCCACACTGGCAGTATTATCATTGCTAGAAAGCTGACTGCCAGGGGGACTCTTCGCCACTTGAGTTCCCGATTGATAATAGTCTGGGTCTGCCAGGATCACTGCCTCCTGCTGTGGCTTCTGGGGATTTCTGTGAAATTCTGCAATTCCTAGCAAATCACGTCCACTGGTGAGGTAGGAGAATTGATAGTGATGAATCAGGTATTGCCCCGTTTCATCTCGTAATGCCTCGAAAGGCACCAGATTGAGTTCCCCATCGGCAGAAATCAGTAGATGTTCGGCTTTGCCCAACAGCGGACGAATCTTTGCCATCACCTGTTGGTCGAGTAAGCGAGATGCTTTTTGGACGTTAGCTACATCATGGTTTTGAGCAGATTTTCCATCCGCCAACGTAATCCGCAGTCTGCTTACAGCCGCATCGATTATGTCGGCTCTACCCAAGTCCACCCACCTCGGTTCACCTATAGGATGCAAGACTGCTGCTGCGTAATGTTCATCTTCCCACCAATCTCCAAATTTGGGTTGAGCTTTCAGCGGTCGGTAGCGAATTATTTCAATCAGTGCTGCACTGCTAGGGACTTTGGCTTGGACACTTTTCAACCATTCAACTCTCTGCCTGGGTTGCCCTTTAACAAGATCAGCGCTTGAAGCAACCTTAGTAAAAGATGAAAGCCTGATCCTGGAATCCAGAGTACGTCTCTGCTCTTCTAATTTTTTGTACTCGTTTATATCTCTTTGCGGCTTATAAACGAAAGAAGATAGCTGATTAACAACCCCTCTCAACTCATTACAAAGCTTATGAGTTTCTTCCTTCTGATAACAGTTAGTAAAGCCTTCAACGTTAACATCCAAATCTCGACCTTTAACGCTGAAAATACTGGATAAAGCCAACTGATTTACAAAAGCTTTGTCGGCAGCGTTCAAGCCGTTTCTTTCCGATTGGGTAGCAAAAAAGACTGTTGAATCAACGATGTCAAAGAATGGAGCGAGAGTACGAGCGTTGATATTAGCTATATAACCTTGACCAAGGTTAGGAGAACTATCTTTTAATACCTCTGGCAGATTTTTGAAAACTAAGAATCCTGAAAATCGCTCATCAATATACTTAGGGAGATCTATTCTTCTCAATTCTTCTATTTTGTTTAATCTTAAAGCTAGTCTAGTTAAGTGTGAATAAATCTGATTTCTCCGTCCAGGTAGCTCTACTCGCATTCCATTTTTATCAATTAGATCAGTGTTTTTTAGATGAAATAAACTTGCCAAAAATAAACTCTCTGAAATGTTATATTTGCCTCTCCCGTAGTAAAAAGTACCAAGCTGCATAAGCAAGGTTAAAACAATGGCTTCCTTATCTTTTGGTAAACCAATGACTCGTGCTATTTCTTGGTTGATCACTTTTCCATCAGCAAACTTTTTTGAAGTTGTGGTTTCATAATTCCAAAAATTTGAAAACTCTTTCTGATCTAATCTTTGTTTGAAAGCTGGCGGTTCTATTAAGTTTTGAACATCCTCATTTCCAGATGATGATGTAGATGTAGTTTGTGTTAGCGTTCGAGTGCCTAAAACATCCATAACATTTAGTGCATCCCAGTAGAAACGTTCTGCTTTCTTATCCTCACCTTGCCACTCATACAAGAATGCTCGATGTCTGAGGCTAATAGAGATCTCTTTTTTATGTGTTGGGAAATATGTCTTGAATGTTTCTAAGGTTCGATCGGCAAGGGGAACTGCCTCTCTGTACTTCCCTTGATTGATTAAGTTTTGAACATCCTGTTGTGATTTCTTCGTCTGCTCCAGAGTACGTGTCTGAGCAACAATTGAAGATGAAACGATTAATGGAGTTGACTGCGCTACAGTAGGCAATTGTGGAGGAGCGATCGCTCCTATCAAGCCTGCTACAATCCATGCCTTCGCTTTCATCAGATTCGCTGCCTTAAAATTTCAATAATCTTGTCAATGACCTCATCCAACTTTTCCGATGTGAGATGACCTGCTTTGTAGAGAATGATTTGCTGATCCGCCGTAAATAACCGATTGGGTCTGACATTGCTGGTCTGGTTCAGTCCTCCTTCGCTGAAATCATTGGCTGCAATCAGAACAGCATAGGAATCGCTCACAGATTGACTTGTAATCTGGCAAAGAATGACATCATCTCCAGACAAAGTTGCCACGACTAAGGCTGGTCTACGTTTCGCCTCCGTTAGATCCGAAAACGGAAAGGGCACAACCACAATATCGCCCTTTACAAATCCTGCCATGCTGCTGCTTCCTCAGGTTGCAACCAATCTTTCTGAAGCGCAGACTCACTCAAGCGACTGAGTGCCAATTTATCCTGCCTCGCGTCCAAAAACTTGCGCTCCAAGAATTCCACAAAATCCAAAACTTCTCGCTGCTTTTCCGGAGGCAGTAGTCGTAACTTTTCTGTGACTAATTGTTCAACGTTCATGGATTGATTTCTCCTGATAGGGGACTGACTGCATTCAACACTTGATCTAGCGTCAGATTAAGTTCTGGAAAAGTGGGTGAAACGATGCGTTCTGTATTGCGAAACACACTCACCTGATATTCCCCATCCACCAACTGATACACCGAGAAGGTGGGCTGTTTCGGCGTACCAATGTAGCGCCGTCCCCCCAGTCCTAAATAATCGACAATCCAGAATTCGGGAATGCCTATTTCCTCATAATCGGCAGCTTTGCGCTGGTAATCATCCCGCCAATTGGTACTCACAACTTCAATCACCAGCGGCATGGAGATGCCTCGAATTAAAGTGGATTCCCTTTGCCAGCGGGGTTCATCGGCTAATTGGGTTTGATCCACAATCACCACATCTGGCAAATAACCCGACTGTTCACCAAATGGTTTAACCGTACAACTCTTGGGGAGGAAATAGGGCAGTTGCAGTCGGTCAATCTCTACCAACAATCTCCGGTTCAGATACGCACCCACTTGCTCATGGAGTCCCGTTGGTTTCACTTCCCACACCCTCCCATTGATTAACTCATAGCGCCCATCCTCTGGATACCAGGCAACAAACTCATCAAAGGTCATGAGTTGGGGAATGGCTTGAACCATAACAACTGCCTCCTACTTCACTTGCTTACTTGCCGACCTGACGTTTCACTTCCCGCACAGCCGCTTCAGCATTGACTAAGCCACTGCCAAAGAAATATTGCTCTGGAGAAACCCCGTTGGGAACAGTTCCTTTTTGCTTTTGAGCCTGGTATTGCTTCATGTCGGGTGAAACATCCAAGTTGTTGTAACTGGCAGTCTGTTTCAGGATCTTGACCAGTTGCTGCCGGGTGAGTTGGCGTTGCGGATCTTCAGCTTTCATCAACGCTAAGACCCCTGCCACGGCTGGAGCAGAAAAAGAGGTGCCGTCTGTCCAAATATACACCCCCGTTTTCAGCGCGTTTTGAAAGGGTCTATCTGGCGCTTTCCAGCCTCGCCATAAACCCGGTACGAAGGTTCCTCCAGTGGTGAACACTCCGCCAATAGGGTATTCGTCAATGGCATCAGGTAAGTCCAGTTGTCCACCCGGAGCGACGATGCTTAACAATGAATCATCCTTGTCTTGATTTGGTAAGAGATGACTTAAGGCTGCTCCACAGGTAGAACCAAAATTGCTGTAAGGTGCCCGCTTACCTGCCAGATTCGTTGCACCAACGGAAACGACTCCAGGAATACAGGCTGGAGACATCACAACTCCTGGAAACCTTTTAGCATGATTTCCCGCAGAAGCTACAATCACCAGCTTAGGATTCTTTGCCAAAATCTCGGCAATTGCGCTGGTAATTGGTTGGCTAACAATTGGTTGCTCTGGTCCTAAGCTAAGATTGATAATGTCCGCCTTGCGGGCTGCCGCGTATCGAATCGCCTTGGCGATCGCGCTATCTTGTCCGCTCCCACCTAAACCTAGTACTCGAATCGGCAAAATCTTGGCGTTTGGTGCAACTCCCAGCAATCCTGTCCCCTTAGTTGAGTTGGCGGCAATGACCCCAGCCACGTTGGTTCCGTGGAACGCTCTTTCTGTATATCCAAGTAAAGCACGACGGATTTTTCCAGCAATCTCGTCTGAAGAGCATTGAGGCTGACAGGAATTCTGGAATGCCTCCGCTACTTTGGGATACTTCTGCACTAACTGAGAGTTTGTCAAAAGCTCCGAATCTCGCAGTTTTTCCTTTAAGTCTTCAATTTCTTGAGCATCGATTGAGGCTTCAGGATCACCCAGAAGACATCCAGATCCCTGGTTTATCTCGTTGGTAAAATCCCAACCAGAGGTTTCTTTGGGGCACTGAGAATTCGTGACCCGATGCAGATTGGGTGCTAAATCGGGGTGGTCAGACTGGATTAAGCTATCAACCACAGCCACTACGACTCCACGCCCTTTTGTTTCACTAATTTTCCAGGCTTCTCTGGCTCGGATATCCGCTCGCTTGGCGGTGGGCAATTGTTTGGTAGCAGGTTTTTTAAACAGACATTCCCAGGTTTCAGCGGGTTGTTTTAGGCATTGGTGGAGTGGAGTGCTATCCAAATTCCAAAGAAGTGGCAGCAGCGCAGGCGAGGTGGGAGAGTATTGATCCGAGGGGAGTTTCTCTAAAATGTCCAAAAGCTTGTTAGAACGCTTGCTATCCAAGGTTTTATTCAACAGAGAACTGGGAACCGTTGCCGGAACCTGAATAAAGTCGGGGGTTGCATAGTCAACCCCAGGCACCTGACTCAGTTGATTCGCAGTATTCAAAACCGCCGTTCCAGAAGCAACGCTAGAACGCACCACATACAGCGAATCTGTAAACGGCTCTTTGCTAATGATTTCCAGGTTCTGGCTTTTTAAGGTTTCCTGGATGGACGCTGCCGATACTCCTGGCTTAAAGCTAACTATGATGCGATTCGGCAATACAATCACATCGGATGGGCGATCGCTGCGGGTTAAAACAGGCAACGTTGCCTTCAGGTTTGGATCTGCTTGGATTGCTTTCTGGATCTGCGATCGCTGTGCTGGGGAGGTGCTGGCGAAGCCTACCAGTGCATATTGATTCCCGATCGGGTCAATTTGCACACCGGGCGGATTGCTTCCGTCATCTCCACTGAGTGTGCCACCACCGCGTAGATGCCGCCTGAGAGAACGGTAGTAGGGTTCACTGCCACTCAGTTGCGTGGGTGCCTTACCTTCAGCTACGATTACATCTTGTCGTAACTTCAACGGAACCTTCTGACCAAAGTATAGATAGTAGAGTTCAGTTGATTGGGTTGTTTGGGCGATCGCGACTCTGGGCGGCGGCGTGTAAGCAAGAAGCACTGGTGCCAGGGTAGAGACTCCGGCTAAGACTAGAAACCATGTCTTTCTCATAGGGTTCACTCCTTACATATCTCAACCTGTAAGTGGTTTTGACTCTTGCAACCATTGCTTGAACTCATTAAGTAGCTGAGTCCGGCTCATGGTGGTATCAAGATAGATTGCTTTATGCATCAGACTACTGAACTTAAAACAGGTTCAGACTCCAGTTACAGTTTTAGGAACGGTTAGACTAAGCCGGACAGTCGCCTGCCCGACTTGTCTGCAAAACCGGACGTGAACCGTTAAGTTCATCCGGCTCCTCAACAACTGAGTGCTTGTCATGCATACCCAGATGAACTTGGTCGTGGCAATGCTGATGTAAGAGCGCCAGATGCTCCCATTTGTGATTTTGGTGGTTTCCGTCCACATGGTGGACTTCCAAGAGGTCTTCTGACTTAAAGTACAACTTGCAGTGAGCGCATTGTCCGTGTTGGTGTTTCAACAGTTTGGCAATCTGAGTCGTAAGCTCTGGATGTTTACCCGTCCGGGCTGCCCAGTAACTCCAATCTCCATCAAAAGGACTGCGATTGCCTTGAACTTTGATATGCCGAACAATTGGGATTCCAACGTGAGTGCAGAGACGCATCAGTTTATCTCCCTGTCTGGCAGCAAAGACCCAGCCTCCTCCATCATTGACCAACCAGTAGCGACTGGCTCGCCAACGTCCACTCTTGTGGGGATGGCGACGATCTGCCCAAGCTCGCAGCTTTTGATAGAGCAAGTAATCGAGCTTAGAGAAAGCTTCCTTACTGCACTGAGCCGAGTAGAAGCCAGACCATCCCCGGATGATTGGATTGAGATGGTCAATCAAAGCAACCTGTGGGGCTGCTTTGTGGCTTCTAATCACACCTTGCAATCGCTGGGCGTGTCTCTGTATTGCTGCTTTGCTGGGTTTAATAATCGTCTTGTAGCCTTTCATTGACCGCCCAGATTTATATTGACTGACCCGGTATTGCCGAATCGAGAAACCCAGGAAGTCGAACCCGACCTGCCCATCTACTGCATTGAGCGTGTGACAAAGGCGAGTCTTACTCGGTTTGAATGCCAATCCCATTTTCTGCAACCACTTGGAGAGTAACCGTTGGGCGTGTTCGATGCCGTTGCGTTCCGGGTGAATCACCACTAGATCATCGGCATAGCGAACCACCTTTGCCCCTTTGCAATAACGCGCGATGTATGTTTCCATCCCGTGCAAAGCGACATTCGCCAGTAAGGGTGAGAGACTTCCGCCTTGTGGTACACCTTCCAGCGTTTCACTGTATTGGAAGTTGTCCATCACGCCTGCCGGTAGCCAAGCTCGGATTTGCCGAGTGACAGATGGACTGGCATTGAGTTTTTCTAACAAGGGTTGTTGCGCAATGGTGTCAAAACATTTGGCAAGATCTGCATCTAAAATCCATTTGGGTTGATGACAGACGTTGCTGTAGATCGCCATAATTGCGTCATGGCAGGAGCGTCCGGGGCGAAAGCCAAACGAATTTGGCTCAAACTTGGCTTCCCATTGCGGTTCCAACGCCAGCTTGAATAGGGTTTGTCTTGCCCTATCCTCGAGCGTTGGAATATTCAGAGGTCTTTGTTCCTCTGAGTTACCCGGTTTAGGAATCCACACCCGACGAGTGGGAGAGGCTTTCCCCCAGTGATGCTTGAGACGTTGAGCAAGGTGCAGCCGTTGATTGGGGAGCAGCGACTTTAAGCCGTCGATACCTGCTGTCTTCTTGCCCGCATTATCTTGCGTCACTCGTCGGACTGCCAGAACTCTCGCTGCCCAAGAGTGAATTAGGAGTCGTTGAAGCCTACGAACTTTTGCCCGTTGTCCACGACAAGTGGCTTGGTAGATTTGCTTTTGCAACTTAAACACCTTTCGTTCCAGCTTACGCCAGGGAATAGTGCTCCATTCATCCGTAGTCGTTAACTCGCTCATGACGTGTTCATTGCGACTGACAACTCTACTGTCCCAATTGTTGTGTCTCCGTCTGCATATCCTCTGGCTCTCCCAAAGGCATTGGCTTCTGAGACAATCCCTCCTCCCCAACCCATGCGGCTGACGCCTACTCTGTTATCGACCGATTCAGAGAGCAATTGAGGAGGTTACTTCGTTCCCAACTTCCGTTTTGCGCTGCACGTAGGCTCCCACTATCCACCGGGATCATATGAGAGTGCTTACAGGTCAGCTCGGCAACTGCCTGCCTTGAATCCGTTCCCTTTTGGGCAAGCCTGTAAGCCCGCGTAGGCTTGTTCACGTTGACGGTGGTTCAGATGTGGATTCACTTGCGTTAGCCCTATGCCGCTTTGCTCGGCGGGATTCTCAGTCGGGTTCTGAGTGACCGCCTTTTATCCCTGCTTCAGACGATTGAGGGTCAGTCGCACCTCTGAGGGATAGGCTGTTACCCCAGCACTGGGGGAGATGGAATTGTCCGAATTGGACGCACCACACAGAAGTTGAGTTATCAAGGTTCAAACCCCTGACTCTGCTTTATTTCAAGCCTTGTGAAAGGGCTTGATTTGGGCAGAAACGAATCGCACGCCGAGATACGTGCAAAAACTTATCATGTGGGCATCAAAGCTTTGTACAGTAAGGCTTTCAGTCTCTAGGACATTGTTGGCTCGAAGCTGCCAGATGCGATCGCACGCCTCTTGCAGCAATCCCAGCTTTTCGACCAGTTCTCAAACCCTGCAAATCAAAACATTCAAGCAGTTGAATGTCTAGATGTCTAAACATCTGTAATTGAATTCACTGGCAAACGTCTCATTTGCCACCATCCACAACAGCAAGGCAGCCATCTAGCCGAAAATCAGCGGATAATGAATCATTGGATTCTGGTTGCCAGCCATGACTATGACTCCACAGCTTCTCGACGAAATCGTTACCCCTGACATCAGCCACATCGTCACTGAGGACGATACTCCTGTGGATAACTTCCAATCGGAAAAGCAGCAACGGCTGCTCGTTGAACCGCTCTATAGCTCATGGTCGCCCGCAGCTCCCTTCATCGCAGCGGCGAATGTTGGACTGTTCTATGCCCTGAAAGAGGATCCAATTGTTCCCGATGTATTCTTAAGCCTGGGTGTTGAGATGCCTGCTGATTGGAGCTTGAAGCAGAACCGCTCCTATTTTGCCTGGGAGATTGGCAAGTTCCCAGAAGTGGTAATCGAAGTCGTCTCCAACCGCAAGGGTGGCGAATTGGGGGATAAGAAGGATGACTATGCTCGGATTGGCATCGCTTACTATGCCGTCTTTGACCCACTCAAACAGTTGCAGAACGAGGATGAGCTGAATGGGTCACTGCTGAAAGTTTGGGTGCTGAATGGGAAGCAGTATGTAGAGTTGCCTGAACCGTTTTGGCTGGATGCGGTAGGGTTGGGACTGACCCTATGGGAAGGCACTTTTGAAGGTCGACAGGACTTGTGGTTGCGCTGGTGCGATCGCGAAGCGGGTGCGGAGCACTCTCGCGATGGTCAAGTCATCCCCACTGGCGCAGAGCGGGCCAACGAAGCAGAGTTAAAAGCCCAACGGCTAGCCGAGCGACTACGGGAATTGGGGGTGAACCCAGATGAAATCTAGTGCTCGGAACATTCAATCTAGTTAAAGTTGCCGAGCAGCGAAGCACATCGATGAACCATTGCCGCACGGCTATCGACATGAAGCTTGGCAAAGATGCGGCGGAGATGCGTTGAAACTGTCCACTCACTAATGTGCAGGTGATGTGCTATTTGCTTGTTTGGATGCCCTTTAGCGACCAATTGGACAATCTGAAGTTCTCTCCCTGTCAACAGAGCCGAAATGTCTGAATGATTATCCTGTAATGAGTGATGTTCAACTTCTACAATCACACAACATTTTCTGTTCACCCTAAGTTGTCCCACTACTGAATTCATAGAGTCAGTAAGAAGACAACTTAAATCATGTTCTGAGATCGGTTCAACAGCATGTTCAGAACAGATGACTAAGTAATGATGGTTTTCAATATAAAAATCACCCAGAACGCTGGGAGAGTCCGCGTTCTGTCCTTGCCACTCAGGTTGGCTTGGATTTTGCCGCTCTCCCATGATGTCACCTCCGCCACAGACGAGGTAGAAATTTGAGTGTTACTGAATGTTGGTAGAAATAGAGGCTCTCTGCTCGAAGGTTTTCGAGGGGTACGACTACTTAGCAGCACCAAAATTTGATCCTATAGAGTAAAAGAAAAGCTAAACAGTACCCGCGCGGGTACTGTTTTGAGTTGCGGTTTGTCCAGTTCAAAGTCGGTACCAAAAACCCCGTGCTCCCTCCCAAACACTGGCAATACAGGGCAATACTTTTGGTTCGCGTTCCTCACTAAAGGAATGAAGTGTGAATGGATGCTGAACGTTGCCGTAGGTGGTAAAGGCAGATGGCACTACCAGGTGAAGGACCGCCAGGTGCAACCCTGCCCATAGGAATTTGAGAAACCCGTGGAAATCATTAACTGAAGGAGAGTTTCTCGCTCGATCGCAGCGATCGCATCTAAAGAATCGACCTGTTGACAGGGAATTCCCCATTCTTCCAAAACCAGACAAATTTCCGGGGGGTGCTTCGTGTCACCCCGATTGTCTGTAGGCGGGTAGGTCAAGATAAACGCACAGCCCAAAGCAGCAGTCAGTGCAGCGGTGTCGCGGAAGGCGGGTGTCAGCATATTGCTGGGGTTAGACGGCTGTGATCGCTCCTCTAGCGATTGAGCTAACGCCTCCCAAGGCTCCAGCAACTGTGGATTGACGCCATCTGGGAGGAATGATTCTCCAGGTTTATCTCCAATCCAAAATAGGTTGAGTTGAGTAGGTGGGGTTTGCGAGCGCACCGATTCCCACCGCTTTAGCACCTGCATTCTATTTTGATCAACCACAGTTTGGCACTCTAAAGCTTGCTCTGATCCAATTCGAGGGATGGTCAATGCTAGTTGCTTGCCGTAAAAGTTGGGGTTATCCACGATCTGCCAAAGTTCTCGCGCGACCCAGAGTTCCAGTACTTCTCCCAACAATTGAACGAGTAACAAGCCGTAGTGGGACAGAAACAAGTTCGGGTCAAGCACACACGACCAGCGTCGCTGATTCACGGTGATCGACACATTGGGGGAGAGGGTTGCCATGATGGTTACCTGTGGAGTGAAGGGAAACTTGGGATTAACGATTGACTAGAATTTAGATATCCTGTGCTGGAACTGTCTTATGATTGCGACTCCACTCACTTCTCCAATCGAGATCATTCATCTTTCGGGGATTAGCTGGCAGACCTATGAAACGCTGCTGGAAGAACTCGGCGATCGCCATCTACGCCTCACTTATAATCGCGGCACTCTGGAAATTATGGCTCCCTCCCCCGAACACGAATTTGGTAAAGAAGTCCTCGGTCGCTTTGTAGAAACACTTGCTGAAGAGTTGGAGGTTCAAATTTATCCCCTCGGTTCCACAACCTTCAAACGCCCTGAACTAAGTGGCGCAGAACCCGATAAATGTTTTTACATTCGTAACATTGGTGCGGTTCGTGGGAAAAAACGATTGAATTTCAGCCAAGATCCAGCACCCGATCTCATGATTGAAATTGATGTCACTAGCAGCTCAACTAATCGCCTCCAGGTTTATGCTGATCTCGGCGTTGCCGAAGTTTGGATTTATGACGGGGATTCGTTAGTAATTCAACAACTGCAAAACGGCGCTTATATCACCTCCCAAACCAGTCAGTTTTTTCCAAATGTGCCAATTTCAGACATCGCCGGATTTTTACAGCAAGCTGAAACGATCGATTATCTGGAGTTGGTGAAAGCATTTCGGAATTGGGTGAGAAGCCAAATTAGGTAATAGGTTTATGAATTGAAGCATTAGATTTTGGAGTTATAGACAGACGCGATCGCATCCGCAATTGGCTGCCAATCGGTTTGTCTTGCCTCTAAGGACTGCTCAATTTGGATACCATTGCCATTCGCCAGTCGGTTGACAATGTTTTTGCAACTATCACCGTTGTAGTTGCTGGATGCATCTGCAATTTCTACAGGAATGCTATTGGCGATCGCTTCCTGAATAGCCAGCTGAATTTCCTCTTTGAGTGCGTCATCGGCACCGCCGCCAATCAGAATCCTATTTTCTTGAAAGCCATGAAAGGCAACAGCATAAGTGAAATGTCGATTAATAATCGTATTTAGCAGTGGAAACGACGCTTCGTGAATATCTGTGGAGGTAATATGCCAGCGCTCCAACGCTCCACCCCCTTGCCTCCATCCCTTGCAACGCCAGCAGGATACCCCTTTCGCCGCCAGTCGTTTCGCGACGTGTTCTGCTTGCTTGTCGGTATTGAGTTCGATCGCGCCACCGTGAGGAGCAATCACAACCAGCCCAGTGTGGGTGCCATTGTCGGGGTTGAGCCGACATACGGACAAAAAAGTGCAAGATGAGCTGGAAAGCCTGAGCTAGATTGAGTTTTCAAGGATCTATTGCGGCGAGGTTTAGAATCAGAATGATTGCGGTGCAAAGCAATTAGT
>JAAUSF010000148.1 GCA_012033255.1 Cyanobacteria bacterium RU_5_0 | reverse complement strand
ACGTGATCAATTTGGGTTGTCCAGGTGTCACTGAGTGGAAATCGTTGAGTAGTGCTGATTCTCATCCAAAACTGAGCCAATGGTGGATAAAGGTTTCAGGCAAATCGAAGGGTCGATTGACCATTGAATGTGATGAGATGGGGGCGTTTGTTGCTTCTAAGGAAAACAAATTCTACATCTGGCTCGCAATCGACCGAGATACACGAGAAATTGTTGGGTGTTATGTTGGGTGATCGCAGTCGCAAATCGGCTCGTAAATTATGGGGAAGTTGGCCTGGCATCTATCGACAATGTGCGGTTGCCTCCACCGATTTCTGGCAGTCCTATAAAACAGTACTTCCCCGTAAACGGCATTGAGCAGTCGGCAAAGAAACAGGACAAACCAATCCCATTGAACGGTTAAATAATACGTTTCGACAACGCATTTCTAGACTCGTGAGCAGCAGTTTATCTTTCTCCAAAAAATTGAATAATCATGTGGGGGCGATTTGGCACTTCATCGACGACTACAACCTCCAGCTAGCAATGCGTTGAACCGAATCACTACTTCCGAATCACTACCGAATACGGAGCTAGGGGAGTACTTGGGATGCTGGAAACCATAGACAGTGTGATTGTACGGCAAATTATGAATGAATTTTTTGTAGAGTATGGTCGTAACAAGGGTTTGCCAATTCCTGAGATTCTGCGACAATTGCGAGCAGCGATCGCACAGCGGTTGATCAAAGAACCTACGGACGAAATGGCACGCCTGTATTTAGCAACCTTCCTCTATGCCTATTACGGTCATCCCATGACAGTGCTAGATCTCACTCCAGCTACTCCATCACCTTGATTCCCACTCATCTTAATCCTCGGCAACTATGACTTCCTCAAACACCCTTCCTATTCCCACTTTTACGCTGGAGCCAACCACGCTCAAACGTTGGACGGTGCAGGACTATCACCGCATGAACGAGTTGGGCATTCTCGACCCGAATGAACGAACGGAATTAATTGCTGGACAGATTACGCTAATGGCTGCTAAAGGAACTCCCCACATCCTCTCTCTGCGATTATTGAGTCATCAATTGGATAAACTGCTCGTGGATCAGCCTGTGTTTGTCAGTACCCAAGATCCGATTCAATTAGATGATTTCTCAGAGCCGGAACCCGATTTGGCTGTGGTACGTGGGACTGAATTGGACTATGCCGATCGCCATCCCCGCCCCAGCGATGTCTATCTGATTGTAGAAGTCGCAGACTCCACCCTCAGACAGGACTGCGAAATAAAAGATAAACTCTACGCCCAAGCCAATATCATCGAATACTGGGTGCTAGACCTGAAAAACCGTCAACTCCACCTCTTCCGCAACCCCACCTCCACCGGCTACACCAGCCACCTCATCCTCACCGAACCCAACGAAGCTTCTCCCCTATCATTTCCCGATATCACGCTCACCCTCACTACCATCCTCCCACCTATCTCTTAGACTGCCACTACCCCAAAATCCAAGATCTAAAATCCAAAATCCCCATGTCAGACGCTCCTCTCCTATCGGTTAAACCCATCATTAAATACCCGCGTGAAGCGCAGGTTGGGAAGACTTATTTAATGACGATGTTCTACCTGTTGAATACTCGGCTGTCCGTGCCTATCTTACAGATCTCCGGGAGGAAACGCATCCTCAGGGCACAATCTACAGCAATTCTCAGTATGAAAATTCAACTGGTATTGGGTGGGATGTGTAGCTCTAGCCCATCAAGCATAAAGGTGAGTAGATGATCCCAACTGTCAAAATAGAGATAGCGGGTTAACGCCCGCAAGTCATCAAAAAAGGTTTTTCGAGTGGGCAAGTGGGAACGCAAAAGTTTGTACTTCTCATCAAGCAACTCCAGCACCGTGTGGAACAGCAGCGACAGGATGTTGAGTGTGGCCAGAAACGAAGCCAAATGCTGCTTGCCGTGACCAAAATTGTGTTCCAGGTTGTAGCCCTTGGTCTTGAGGGTGTTATTGTTCTCGTTTTCTACCTTCCATCGGGTACGGCCTGCTAAAACGATCGCTGCCACCGTGTCATCGCTAATGAGGTAATTGGTAGTAAACGAGTTTTTGTAGACAACGTTGCCGTCTGGGCGAATCACGGTCAGCTCGCACCAATTGACCCGCAGAGCATCATCGCCATCTTTAAGGGGCACTGCGTTGAGATAGCGGTAGATATAGGTTTCTTCAACCTTGCCAGTCCACCGTTTCGTGATTACTGTCGGCAGGTTAATGCCTTCAAGGTGTTCATAGAGGGGGGTGTGAGACTCCGGGCGGCATACCAGAATGAAGTTGAATCCTTGAGCTAAAAGCTGGTGACATCAGGGCTGGTGACAGTAGAGGTCATCGCCCAGCACCGTTACATTTAAGGCACTGTAACGCTCTCCGTATTGCAACAGCCACCGTTTGGCTGCCGCGTTCTCACAGTCCTGCTTTTCATGCCCATCTTGCGGTACGACAAACTGGGGCACCAACGGAATCACCTGAGTCTGCCCCGGAGCGACAATCACCGGGGTGAGCACGCGATGGAAGTAGTGCGTCTCCCCCGATTTCAAGCTACGGGTTGAACAGTGAGGGCAATGGATTTGGCTCGAAGAAAAGTAGTCGGTGCCATCCATCGCCATCAGTAGCGTGTCCGCAAATGAGCGAAAGCCCTTCAACTGGCCTTGCTGCTCTAACACCTGCAAGATTTCCTCGAAAATCGGAAAAACCTGCTCTGGTTTCACCGGGTCGAGCAAATCTCGAATCTGGTTGTCACTTGGAATCTTATGGACCCCAAACAGGCTTTGGGCATTGCTTTTCCCTTTGCTACCCTCCATCATGCGTTGGTACGCCAGAAATGACGGGGTTTGGGTGAAGAACACGCTAAACGCGCTTAGGGTTGCATCGTCCATTCCGTAGCGGGTATTCTTGCCCGTGCGCTTGTCCGGTAGCGCTGACAGCACTTGGCGAAACGACCCCACAATTGTGTCAAACAATCCCCGTGCGCTCAACGATTCTAGCTCTCTTCGCTGATTCAGATGTTCTTACAATACCGATATCTCAAAAGCTTGAACACCCGTTCTTTAAAATGAGAATTGCTGGTTTCAGGTAATCTCCGCTTCCCAAATTACAGGCCGCCCAGAATCGAGCAACCTTCGATGGCTCCATGTTCGACAACAGAACCTGCAACCCTTCCTGTAAAACTTGTTGCTCACTCTTGACTTGGATCATCATTGCTCATCTCCAACACAAAATCAACTGGATTCACTACTTTCAGCGTTGACCCCGAATACCGATTGATCAGCCGCTTGTCACAGGTGATGAAATAGTCACTATTGACTGCCTCGGCACAAGCAACGTGCAACGCATCAACTGCCTTGAGTCCATTATGTTCCAACTGCTCGGCTCTCTGGCGGATCAACTCATCCACTTCTTGTCTCAATCCAGCTATTTGAAGATAGCGATTCATGGCTTCCTGCTTGATGGAATAAGGATTGCGACTGTTTTCGTATTCTAATACTGACTAACTCAACCATCTGCGTCTCCACCATTTGCAGAATGATGGCAATAGCTTGCGATTCGAGAAAAATCTTGGGCTGGGTTTGATCGTCAAAAGGGCGGTTATAAGCACTGATGTCTAAATATACTTTTACCATGCAGTTGCTTAGAGCAAATTCAGCTCATTGTATCTTGCCGATCTCAAGCTGGATGCTGATTGTCTCAACCAATCATCTTCAAGAATGTCCTCACAGACAGCCTGAGAAGCCTAACGTTCCGGTTTAGCGGCTGCTAATAACTTTCATATCCAAACCAGAATCTATGCTCAGTCCGCTCCAACCGGGTTGTTGTACTGCCGTGCTAATCGCTGCTAATCTCCACCAATCTTTCGCCAGAACGCAGTATCTCTAGAGCTTCTGGCAAGACTGAACTCAAAATCTCTCTTAGCCGAGCGTTGGACGTATTTCCACAAGTCAGCCAAATAATTTGTGGTGGTGCGCCAAGTCGGTCAACCAAATCTACAAAGTCGCTATCTTTGGTCATGAATATCACTCCTTGCGCCTTTGCCGGTTCAAAGATCTCTGGATCTTCAGCATCTCTCAACCCAAGATCACGTAAAGCGAAGGCTGTTACACCAAATGTATTGGTAATCCAGGTTGCTATTGCTGGCGACAGGTGAGCATCGATCCAGATCGTTATCATGCCACCAACACAGGATGATCAAGTTTGCGAGAAGCATACATTAGTGCGGCTTTCAGGTCGTCTGCCTCTAGGTCTGGCATTTCTTCCAGGATTGCTTCTGCACTTAGACCAGCCGCAAACAAATCAAGAACATCAGACACACGGATTCTCATGCCGCGAATACAGGGACGACCTCCACACTGTTTAGGGTTAATGGTAATTCTTTTAAGTAGCTCTGACATCCTGTTGCTCTCCCAGCCAAGTTCATACCTTAGTGTAGCAACAGTCAATGCTCAGGGCTGAATCAAGCACTCTTCAGATTTCTGATACTTTGCAAGTAATAGACGGCGTGCAATCGATCGATGGAAAAGTAACAACACGGCTAATGGTAAACCTGTCCCAACCAAGGCTAAGAGGATGAGAGTAGGGAATTGTAGTGCAATGCCAATACCCAAACTCACACCTGACGCTGCAATTAAGATAAGCAGCACAAGGGTAAAACTCGAATCAATCTCTCTTTGGTGAAAATTATTGAAGGCTATGTTAAATAGCAAAAAGATGGCTGCACGTCGCCGTAAAACGCTAGTGGCGTGCCTTGAATGTCATCACAAGATTCAGTATGGGCGCTATGACGGCAAAGCCCTCTCACGTTGAGATTACTGGAAAGCGACGTGATACGGACACGGTCCTGCGTCGTTTGGAGGGGGGCGATTGGAAAAGTGCCAGCAATGGTAACTCGTTGGTCGCTTACCCTACCTCAAGCACGGTTTTGAAGACCAGCGGAGGGAGCGATCCCTTCGCTTAGGTTAACTATACTGCTGCAACTAATCTGGAATTCTCCATAAAAGAGTTGTAGCGCCTGCTAGCTCAACTAGTGCAGGCTGTCCTAAATAGCCTACCAGTCTAAACTTACCTAAGAAACCCAGCTTACTGCTAGATAGTAGGAACTCAGTTGGTCAGTTATTTCAACCCGAATGCACTAGTGGTCTGTCAAGAAAGAATTGAGGAATAAGTTAACTGCGAAAAGCTTGCCAGAAAGTGCTTTTAGGAAATCGCTATCCATCAAAACAAAGTTGACAGACCATTAGGAAGTTAAGGAATCTGCTCCAGATCCCCACCACTTGCCATAACTTCTGCCTGAAGATGTACTGGTAACGGTTGACGCCAAGCAACCTCAGGTGCTCGCGAGATGTCCTCGTCAAGAAATTCGTTATCAAAAGTAAGGTTGACATTCTGCCACACATCGGAGTACTTGTCTGGCAAATACTTCTTCACATAGAACAGTGTTGGACGACGATCACCAAATGCCGACCTCTGGATGAGAATGCCATCCGGAATGTGAACTCCACGCCTCGCAAGCTCTTCTTTGCTGAGAAGAACAGACAATACGAATGCTGGACGTTCCTGGCTGGGGAGATCTCCAAATTCTTCCATAACTGCTCTGAATTCGGGTGTCGTGACGAAATCAATGAGTTCATCATACGTTACCCGCATTGTCTGAGCCAGTTCATTTTGACCGTAAGACAGATTTGAGTACATATCATTTTCCCAATTATTGATTTTGTTGATTACTAAGAAAACCTTTGAAAAGGATGACAATTCAATTTGTTTCAGCCTAGCTAATCGACGATTCCACCATCTATTCATCCAGTAATCCTAATAGCGATCGCAAATTTTATGGTGATCGCCATAGCTATTGAGCGAAATCTAAGGCAGTATAACGGTCCGGTTGAGCGGCTGCCGATGACCTATGCTGCAACCGCGATCGCACTTTCGGCAGTCCGTTCCAAGCGGGTTATGGGGGGACGAGAGTGAAATTGGGGAGTACACTCAGTTTCAGAACTCGAAGGAGGCGGGGGACGACTTTCCAAGCGGATGACACTCAATGTCTCTCACAATATCGCCCGCACTCGCCTGTTGTCCCTGCTTCAATGAACCAACTCTCCGGGCTGGGTGTCAGTGAACCTTGCCATCATTCTTTCGACTCTAATGCCACTCTGCGGCGGCACATTTGGGTGAGGGTGACCGATCGCTCTCCCTCCGTCTGTTGCAACACCGTGTTAGCTCGACCAATGTTTTGCGGCGTTCCGGTGCAGTGACTTGTTATGCAGCGGCAGCATACGCTTACTCCAACGGCATCAACAAAAACTCTTCTGGTAATACTGCGGGGATAGCAGCGGCAGCAAAATCAGGTGTATTTCGGGTCACAATAACTTCTACTCCTGCGGCGTTTGCAGCTTCGCTTGTCACGGCATCTTCAAAGTCTGTAATGGAGCTGTGCAACGCAGTCCTAATTACTGCGTCTGTCACACTAGCAACTTGAAGATGCTGCAATAACCTTGATAAAAGCTCACGAGGTGTTGTACCACCAACTTGACGACGCAAAATATAAAAAATATTCGTCACAGCATGACCTGAAATATATCCTTGTACTTGCGGTTGTGTCGCCATATCTTCACTATCAAATAATACGCACCTCAACGGTATTTCTCCTCCAGGTAATCCACATAGGACTCTGTAGGTTCTTCTGTGTTCAACTGCTGCTCGATGTATTGGTTCATCAACCCATACGGTCTCTATATCCGGGCTGCTTAACAGATCAACTACGAAATTAAGAGCCGAGGAACGTGGAAATCGTCGTGCATTTGCAAGTGCTACATATTCCGCAATGATGTAACTGTGAGTCAACCGGATGCCAAAAACGAAGCCAGCTAACGTTCCCAACCAGCGGCGGCAGGTAACCTCGAACGCAGCACCAGTTCGCTGCAACAGCGTTGTTGTGCCGCGATCGCTTGTTAGATATTACACGGTTGTGGCAAGCTACTCACGTAACGGCTGTAGATGTAACCCCTCCTTTGATTAGTTAAAGATTGGACTAGAACTGAAAGACTAGGAACATCTAAAATCGGTCTAACATCCTTCAATCGGGTATTAGACCGATCGCTTTCCACATATTACGCTTGGGTAAGAGAATTAGACTGAAAGCTTCAGCAAAAATAAAGTAGATCAACTCTTAGCTGAGTTAACCCTTGAAATGCTTGCTTCGATGGGCTTCATGCTCACCTGCCTCCTGCCTCTTTCCTGTCATAACTGAAGCACTGAAACTTGAATTGGATCGATCGCGATCTGATGATTCTCTGATGGATGGACAATACCACGATGCCGATCAGTCGTTAGTGATCGGTATTGATCGCGTAAGACTCGCCGCATTACCTTGTTAGAGGCAGTGCGAGGCAATGCTTCCACAATGACCAGATCTCGAATTTTGAACAACGGGTTGAGCCGTTGAGCGATCGTCTTTTGCAGTAAGGCTTTCAGTTCTGTTTGCGTTTTTTGAGTATGGGGCGCAATGACCGCATAAATGATCAATTGGCTTGGTCCCCCTTCAGGCGGAGAAAGCGCAATGGCAGCCGCCTCACAAATCTCCTCAACGGGGTTGATCGCCTGTTCAATTTCCGCTGAACTGACTTTAATTCCACCCAGATTCATCGTGTCATCCACCCGACCACACACGCGATAGTATCCGTTGGGCATCTGCTCTAAATAATCGCCGTGATGGCGGAGTGGAGAGAGGAGTAGGGAGTGGGGAGTGTTAGCAAAATAAACCTGATGATGATCTTGATTCAGCAATTCCGTAGAAAGCCCGATCGAGGGCGGAATCAGCAATCCTTCGCCCTTATTCGCAGGACGATCGTCTGCATCCAGAATGACAAGATCTAGACCCAGCGCAGGGGTCGTAAAGGTGGCAGGGGTGCAAGGCTGAACTAGAGTGCCTGTAATGTAGCCGCCGCCGATTTCTGTGCCACCGCAGTATTCAATAATCGGTTTGTAGGCTGCCAGTGACATCAGGAACAGCATGTCCTGGGGATTAGAGCATTCACCCGTGGAACTGAAGGCTCTAATCGCGCTCCAATTTAATCCCTGCATACAATTTGTCGCTTTCCAGGTACTCACCAAACCGGGCACTACGCCCAGCATCGTCACCTGAGCGTTTTGAATGAATTGACCATATTCCCGTGTGGTGGGTGCGCCATCGTAAAGGGCGATCGTGGCACGATTGATCAGGCTCGCGTAGATCAGCCACGGTCCCATCATCCACCCTAAATTGGTTGACCAAGCCACTACATCACCCGGATGAATGTCTTGGTGCAGATGTGCGTCAACGGCACACTTGATAGGTGTAGTTTGTGTCCAGGGAATCGCTTTGGGATCTCCGGTAGTTCCGGAGGAAAACAAAATATTGGTGTGGGCTGTTGGAGCAGTCGGAACGGCATCAAATGCTGCGTTAGAACTGAGGAAATCAGTCCAGGATAAATCTTCCGATCGCAATTCAACAACCGGAACCACGTTTCTGGATAGGACGATCGCCACTGGAGCTTTCGCTTCAATCACCTTGGCATAAAGCGGTAGCTGCTTACCGCAACGCTGGATGCAGTCCTGGGTGAAAATGGCTTTTGCTCTGGCTAAACGCAAGCGGGTGGCAATCTCAGTCGCCGCAAAGCTATCCGCGATCGACACTACCACACAACCCGCTTTGATAATTCCCAGGTAAATCGCTACCGATTCAGCCGTCATGGGCAGATCAATGGCAATGGCATCTCCTGGTTGAAATCCTAAATTCACTAAGCCATTAGCCACTCGATTGGTCAGGGCGTGTAGTTCTTGGTAGCTCCATCTCCCAAGAGAACTGTCTTCTGCCTGAAAGACGATCGCAGGCGCATTACCCTGTGCCTGAAAACAGCTTTCGACAATGTTGAACTGAGCATTCACTAACCACTGAGGAAATTCTGCGCCCTGGGATAAATCAACCAGTTGCGTATAGGGTTGCCGAAAGCGAATCCCGAGCCGTTGGATCATGACATGCCAAAAAGTAGCACGATCGCCAATTGACCACCTGTGCAGTTCTGCATAGGAGTGAATATCCAAATTACGCATTAACGCTGCAATATTTGTCGCCTGAATGTGTTCGGCACTTGGCAACCAGACAGGTGGCAACCCTTGACCAAAATCCCAATCGGCAAAGGTTGATTCGTACAACAGTTGATGTAACGAGAAAGGATAATCAGGTTTGAGCAGATGGTGAGTTAGGTGTTGCCAACATTCAATCGGAGGCAAAACTGCAAGCCACTGATTGATTTGTGGCAATAGCGCGATCGCGGTCTCTCGCGCCACACCACACTGTAGGATCTGCCCTAGCAACACTTGCTTGACCATTACCCCTGCCTCACTCACGGATTGTTGTGATTACTGGCAATTCTCCTGCGGAGAGGCTGCGCCAACCCGCTTTAACCCATCCCAAAAGACGGCGATCGCATCCAAGATTTCTTTGCCTCCCTGGATAAATTTGCCGTGGTCAAATTCGGGTTTGAAATAAACGGCTTCGAGTTCTTCTAACGTATGTCCAGCGTGTTGTGCTTCTACACGATTGTGCCAGGTGAAAAACGCTAATCGGAGTTGGGGATAGCGAGTTTGTTTGATGCGGCTGAGTCCATCTTCTAATTCTTGCCAGAAGCCTGCTGCCGCCCAATTTTCCACCGCAAAGCTAGCCCCTTCCGCAATAGTGGGATCATCACTGCCATACAGGCGTTGTAACTCATCACAGAAATGCAGCGTTGTAGGACTACCGTGCTTGCGTTGACCGATATCCTCGTAGTGCAATCCTAAGCCTTCCGCAACGGCAATCAGCCACTCAAAATGAGCCGCTCGAAAGCGACAAATTCCACCATCTACCGTTCCTTGTATACTGACAAATTCAGGATCGCCTTCTCGATCTTTTTCCTCTTCTGTTTTGGATATTTGGGGTTCGATCGCCCCTCCCAACTTGCGATAAATTACGCCTAATTCATTCAGCAAAATCTCACGACTCGCCCGTGATTGCTGAAGCGTCGGCGAATTAATCACTTTCAACAGTGCTGCAACTAGAAATTGATTGGAAAAACCGAAAATTGCTGAATAAAATGTTGCAATTCCTCATCTGTTGCTCGTCCCTCACGGAACCAACGAGTATAGGCGTTATGTGTAATGATGCGATGCTGCAAAAATTCGCGATCGACCTGATTAAGAAAATCCTGAAAATCATCCACTTGTTGTGGCGTTAGCTCACCCTGATGCAACCGTTCCTGAATCCGATCGGAGAGTGAGAGTCGCTTGGGGGGGCTTGTCAGAACTGATGTCATAGGGCGATTCCTCCTTGAGAAACGAGTCAACGAATTGCCTGTTTCTGCTCAAGCAATCCAACTGTAGGAATATTGAATGTCTTCCAAATCAGCCGCTTGTCGCGTGAATTTTAGCGGTCGGAATGTATCGATCATGACGGCAAGTTCATCGGTACGCTGTTTGCCGATCGACCCTTCATACATACCCGGATGTGGCCCGTGGGGAATACCACTTGGGTGGACAGTAATGGACGATCGCTCAGTTCCTTTCCGCGACATAAAGTTTCCCTCAACGTAATACAGAACTTCATCCGAATCGACATTGGAGTGGTTATAGGGCGCAGGAATAGCCAGGGGATGATAATCGAACAAACGCGGCACAAAGGAGCAAATGACAAATCCCGGTGCTTCAAAGGTTTGATGAACGGGCGGTGGTTGGTGAATGCGTCCGGTTACAGGTTCAAAGTCAGCAATATTAAAGGCATAGGGATAGAGATAGCCATCCCAACCCACTACATCTAAGGGATGATGGTGGTAGATATAGCCATTCATTCGATCGCGGGCTTTCACCCGGACTTCAAACTCACCCATCTCATCGTGGGGCGTTAATGCCTCCGGTGGGCGCAAATCACGCTCCATATAGGGCGCATGTTCCAGAAATTGACCATAGCGATTGAGATAACGCGCAGGTGGTTCGATGTGTCCCTGCGCTTCGATGATCAACATGCGTTGGTCTACTCCGGCATCTGGCAAAATTCGCCAAATCACTCCCGTGGGAATCACCACATAATCATGCGGATGGTAATGCAAAATGCCATACTGGCTCTCTAATACCCCACTCCCGTCATGAATAAAAATCGCCTCATCCCCGTGAGCAAACCGATACCAATAGGACATCGGCTCGGTCGGCTGTGCCACTGCAATACAGACATCCGCGTTCGCCATTAAAGGAATTCGAGCCTCGATCGCATCTCCGCCTCTGGATAGCTTGTTTGTGCGGAGATGGCGATGGCGCAACGCCCCAAATTCCTCAAACTCCAGGGCGATCGTCTGCTCTAGCAAAATTTTGTAAACCTGCGTGGGCGGGTGCAGATGGTAAAGCAGCGACTGAATGCCTGAAAACCCACGAATTCCCATTAGCTCTTCATGATATAGCGAACCATCGGGCTGGTGAAATTGAGTATGTCGCTTATGGGGAATTGTGCCTAGACGGTAATAGTAGGTCATGGTCTGCCTCGTGGGGAGCGGTGGGGAGAGGGAGGGGAAGGAAATGAGGAGGGAGGGGCGGGGAGGAGAAAGTAAACCAGAGGGTGGAAATCATGCATATCTGCCCCATCCCCTCCTATAAGTTGCCTCTCAGGGCTTGCTCACGTTCGATCGCCTCAAACAGAGATTTGAAATTTCCTTCACCAAAACTTTCAGCACCATGTCGTTGAATGATTTCAAAAAACAGAGTGGGGCGATCTTCAACAGGTTGCGTAAAGATTTGTAGTAAATATCCCTCGTGATCGCGATCGACTAAGATTCCGAGTTCCGCAAGGTGGTCAATCGATTCATCAATTTTGCCGACTCGTGCCGCCAAATTTTTGTAGTAAGTCATTGGCACATGCAGAAATTCAACGCCTGCTTGTCGCAGTTTGCTAACCGTTTCAATTATGTTGTGGGTTGAGCAGGCAATATGTTGAATTCCAGCCCCCTGATGGTATTCCAAATATTCTTGAATCTGTGATTTACCCTTTCCGGGAGCAGGTTCATTAATAGGTAATTTAATCTTGCCAGAGCTATCCTGCATCACCTTAGACATCAACGCAGAGTATTGAGTTGATATTGCTTTTGATCAAACTGAATGAGTAACTGAAACCCCATCGTGTCGGCAAAAAACTTAACCCAACGCTCCATCGCACCCTGTTCAACATTGGCAACGATGTGATCAATAGCTCGCAGCCCCGCTCCAATGTTAGGTTGAACGGAATGGCGAGGTTGAAATTCAGGAGCGAAAATTCCTCGGTAGTCACGCCGATCGACAAACTTAATGATCACATCTCCATAGACATGAATCGCTGCATAGTGCAGTAACCCATATTCATCCTCGGTCAGGGTGGGTGGAATGGCTCCGATCGCGCCTCGTGCGGTCACTTGTTTATAAGCATCCACTGCATCGGCCACTTCCAGAGCAATCACTGCCACATGATCACCATGTTTGAGAACATTGTGGGCGATCGGATGATCGGAATTCAACGCTGTACTCAAAACAAATCGAATAGCGCCTTGCTCCATCAGATACGAAGCAACTTTGCGGCTCCCCGTATCCAATCCTCGGTGCGCTGTATTCGTAAATCCAAAAAATGTTTCATAAAATCTGGCTGCCTGCCTTGCGTTACCCACATAGAACTCAAGGTGGTCAAAGCCGAGAATAGGAAAGAACTGAGTCATCAGGTTCCTCCTGAACAGAGGAAAATTTAAGAGAACAATCCATGCCTGACAATCCGTTGATCTGAATACAAAAACAGATCGAGATAGCAGGTTTTTGATAGACCGATGTAAAGAACGATCGCTGACCAGATCGCTGACCAAAGAGTTGGCGATCGATCAGAACTATAGCAGCCCTAAATCATTTGTAAGCAGGGGGTGGAGGGGGCACTGCTCCCTCCTTGGGACGAAGTCCCCAAACCCCTTTGGGTTTTCTCACAATTGATTTGGGATTGCTATACAAGTGAATCC
>JAAUSF010000147.1 GCA_012033255.1 Cyanobacteria bacterium RU_5_0 | reverse complement strand
TTGCCTGAAAATCATGAAGCGATGGTGTATGTCGTCATGATTCGGTTGATGCTGCGGCGATTAACGAACAACCGCCGAACGAGGAAGCCGAAAACTGCTTAAACAACATTTACAAACAGTTTCTTAGCCTATGAGCTAGCTGGTAAATTTTATCTGGAGCGTGGCAGAGTGAAGTTTGCCGAACTCTACATGAAAGAAGCTCACTACTGCTATGAACGGTGGGGAGCAACCGCAAAAGTCAAAGATTTAGAAACTCGTTATCCGCAGTTCTTTTCTCAATCGTCTCGTGAAATTGCATCAACCCGCACCAAGCTGGAACTACTTCTAATACCTCACACATCACTTTAGATCTAGCAACGGTGATGAAAGCCTCTCAAGCGATCGCTCGTGAAATTGAACTGGAGCAGTTGCTCCGTGCCTTAATGCAGATCTTAATTGAGAATGCAGGCGCACAAACCGGATGTTTGATTTTAGAAAGCTCAGGGGTATGGGTAATTGAAGCTGCTTGTGAATTGAATGATGGTGAAAATGTCTGTGCTACGCAGGTACTGCAATCGATTTCAATAGTAAATCATCTCCCTGAGTTGATTATTCAGTATGTGATCCGAACTCATGAATCTGTCATCTTGAACAATGCGACTCGTGAAGGTCATTTCGTCAATGATACCTACATTCAACACCATCAAACGCAATCACTTCTCTGTTTGCCGTTGCTAAATCAAAGTAAGCTCATCGGTGTGCTGTATTTAGAAAATCAGTTAGCAACCGGAGCATTTACACCAGAGCGATCGCAAGTTCTGAATCTACTCTCCACTCAAGCCGCGATCGCGATCGAAAACGCTAGACTCTACTCAAAGTTACAAGCTAGCGAAAGTCAGATGACTCAATTTCTAGAAGCGATTCCAGTGGGAATTGGAATAGTCGATGCGGCGGGTCGCCCTTACTATGCCAACCGACAGGGCATTCAGCTAATGGGCAAAGGGATTGATCCGTCTGTGGCACCGGAGCAAATTGCGGAGGTTTATCAATTTTATGTGATGGGAACAGAGCAAGTTTATCCGACAGAGAGGCTACCAATCATTCGAGCATTGAGCGGCGAATGCACCACGATTGACAACATAGACATTCGCCAAAACAACGCCACCATTCCAGTTGAGGTATGGGGGACTCCAGTTTTTGACGAACGGGGCAAGGTGGCTTATGCGATCGCAGCCTTTCAAGATATTACCGAGCGCAAACAAACAGAACACCTCTTAGCCAATTACAACCGAATGTTAGAACAGCAAGTCACTGAGCGAACTTTGCTGCTTTCGCAGGAGATTGAAGAGCGCCAACGAGTTGAAAACGCCCTGCGACAGAGTGAAGAACACCGCAGGCTGACGATGGACTTTACCCACATTGGCAGTTGGAACTGGAACATTGTGGAAAATACTTCAGACTGGAACGATAACCACGCTCGATTGCTGGGGTTAGTCCCCGGTGAAGTTGAAAGTAGCTATCAGTCATGGCGCGATCGCGTTCACCCAGAGGATATTCCTCGGGTTGAGCAAGCTGTTACAGTAGCTCTCGCAACTCATACCGATTTTGAAGCTGAATATCGAGTGATTTATCCGGATGGCAGCATTCATTGGTTAGTGGGTCGCGGTCACGGCGTTTATAACGAAGCTGGACAGCCTGTGCGAATGTTAGGGGTGATTCTCGATATCACGGATCGCAAACGTGCTGAAGTAGCCTCAATTTTAGAAGAACGTAACCGCATGGCCCGAGAAATTCACGACACTTTAGCGCAAGCCTTTACAGGGATTCTAGTTCACATGGGAACCGTTTCTCGATTGGTGATCACTAACCCCGACGCAATTCAAACCCACATTAATACGGTACGAGATCTGGCTCGCAGTGGGCTGACAGAAGCTCGACGATCGGTTGCGGCACTACGTCCCCAATTGCTAGAAGATGGCAATCTCTGGACAGCCCTAGAACGATTTGTCGCGACGCTGCAATCTTCAACTGAAACCAGCTTAATCTGTGAGATTATCGGTCCACCCTATGTCCTACCTGCTGAAACAGAAAACAACCTTTTAAGGATTGCCCAGGAAGCATTTACTAATGCTGTCAGATATGCCAACGCAACTGAAATTCGGATTGAGTTAGTTTATGAATCGACGCAATGCTTCTTGCAAATTAGAGACAACGGGCAAGGGTTTGAAGCGAACCCTACAATCTTAAATCGGGGGTTTGGCTTATTGGGGATGACCGAACGAGCAGAACGCATTGGAGCACAGCTCTCGATCGAGAGCCGATTGGGGCAAGGAACCGAAGTGAGCATATCCGTACATCGGGAGGCATCAGCATGAGTCAGTCTACAACAATCCGCGTTTTAATTGTGGATGATCACTCTATTGTGCGGCAGGGATTAGCCGCGATGATTGAGAATGAGCCGGATATGACGGTAGTGGGTCAAGCAGGGGATGGATTGGAAGCGATCGCCCTCTATCAACGACTCAACCCTGATGTCACCTTGATGGACCTACAAATGCCGCAGATGAGCGGTGCCGACGCGACGTTAGCCATCTGTGCTGAATTTGCCCATGCTCGCATTATCATACTAACCACGTATGATGGCGATGAGGATATTTATCGAGCCTTACGTGCCGGGTCCAAGGGCTATTTGCTTAAGGATGCCGAACCAGATGCACTGCTCAGTGCGATTCAACTCGTCCATAGTGGACAACAATATATCCCTTCTGAAGTTGCTGCCAAGTTAGTGCAACGGATGACCATTCCAGAATTGAGCGATCGCGAACAATAGGTTGTGCGTCAGATGGCGCTTGGCTTGAATAATCATGATATTGGTGCGGCTTTAAGTATTACCGAAAGTACGGTCAAGTTCCACATCAACCGAATTCTGAGCAAATTAGGCGTGAGCGATCGCACACAAGCGGTGATTACTGCACTGAAGCGGGGACTGGCTAAGTTGTGACAGCGATGAGAACTGAACTTAAGTTCGGTTGAGGTCTCGTTGCAGAGATAGTGAGCAACTGTTGTTTCATGCCCTCAAACACTCAACTTTGAGTTGGCGACAAAGCTGCATTAATTTCATAGGCTAAAGGCATCCAAATAACGGAGGCGGCAGAAATCACAGACAGGAATCACGGCAATCCTTCGATGCTGTGAAAACCCCTTTTGCTAGTATGTCCGATGATCTGATGAATCAAAATAATCATTTTAATCAACTCCTGGTTCTACCCTCACAACGGGATCACTACCAGGCATTACTCAATGCCTCGATCGTTCTGGTGGAGTATGGAAATTACCAATGCCCTCAATGTAGAGAGGTCCATCAGTTGATTCAGAACATTCAGCAACATTTTAGTTCTGAGTTTCCTGACGAGAATTGGCTCTGTGTCGTGTTTCGTCACTTTATTGATGAGCATTTAGCCTATCCTCAGGCTCAAAAAGCAGCAGAGGTAGCGGAAGCAGCAGCAGCGCAAGGTCAATTTTGGCAAATGCACGATATGCTGTTCACCCATCAAGAAGCATTGGACGACGGCTATCTTGTCGAGTATGCCAACCGTCTAGGACTCGATATTTGCCAGTTTCTACAAGATCTATCTAAACAAGTACACGTCGATCGGATCAATCAAGATATTGAAGGTGGATTGGAAAGTGGAGTGACGATTGCCCCAGCTTTGTTTATCAATGGAATTCGGTATCGCGATCGCTGGAACGTAGAGCAGTTGATGGTAGTTGTTACCGCTGCTGGTCATTAAACCTTTTGATTCTCAATTGCAACTTGCGAATCAAGCTGGAAGCACAAGGGGCAACCCCATTAATTCACACCGTGCGTGGTGTTGGCTATGTGTTGAGGAACTAGCGATATCAACACTCATAACAAAGAAAGAGAACTTTATGACTCACTATGACTACATTGTGATTGGTGCGGGTTCGGCAGGCTGCGTTGTCGCCAACCGTCTGACAGAAGGTAATGACACAACCGTTTTACTCCTCGAAGCAGGTAGCCCCGATATAAAGCCAGAGATTCACATTCCAGGAGAATGCCTCAGTCTACTAGGCTCTGAGGTGGACTGGGGCTATTTCTCTGAACCAGAACCCTACCTGAATGACCGAAAAATCTTTTGTCCACGCGGCAAAGTCTTGGGGGGCAGCAGTTCGATTAATATCATGATTTATATCCGGGGCAATCCTCATGATTATGACCACTGGCAGGAATTAGGCAATTCCGGTTGGAGTTATCAGGATGTGTTGCCCTACTTCAAGAAATCGGAGCACCAGCAGCGAGGCGCATCTAAATTTCACGGGCTGATGGGGAGTTGAGTGTCACCGATCCGATCGCGCCTACTGTGGTATCTCAACGCTTTGTAGACGCAGCGATAGCACTCGGATATGACCACAATCCTGATGTCAATGGCATGCAGCAGGAAGGGGCAGGACTTTATCAGTTGACAGTCAAGGATGGTAAGCGACACAGTGCTGCGGCTGCTTTTCTCGTACCAATTCTCGATCGTCCTAATTTAACAATAACGACAGGAGCATTGGTGACTCGCTTGTTGTTTGAGGGCACTCGCACCGTTGGGGTGGAATACTTGCACGAAGGTACGCTGCATCAGGTTAGGGTCAATCAGGAAGTAATTTTAAGTGCGGGCACGTTCGATTCGCCTAAGCTGCTCATGCTTTCTGGTATTGGGAGTGCAGAACACCTGCAAGCGATGGGAATTCCGATCGTGGCTGATTTGCCGGGTGTTGGTCAAAACCTCCAAGATCACCCTGTTGTGTCTGTAGCACACGAGGCAACTCAGGATTTACACACGGCAAGTACCAGTAGTATCGGTGAAGCTAACTTGTTTTGCATACTGAAGGAAATCTGGATGCTGCGCCAGATTTACAATTTCTCTTCGGACCTGTTGTGTTGGTGCCGCCTGGTTATACCCACTCTGGTTTAGGATTCACAAGTTTCGTTTGTTTGACTCATCCCCAGAATATTGGCAGTGTCAGTTTGCGTTCCTCCGACCCCCAAGACACACCGATGATTCAAATGAACTTTGCTCCAAAGTGAAGCAGATGTGCAAAAGCGTCGTTGTCGGATTAAATTACTCCGTAACTTGTTCGGTGCCAGTGCTTTGGATGAGTTTCGCGGTAAGGAAATCGCTCCGGGTGCCGACAAACAGAGTAATGCAGCACTCGTTGCTTACGTCCAGGAGACTTGCAGTACAGTGTGGCATCCGGTCGGCACTTGCAAAATGGGCACTGACCCAATGGCAGTTGTAGACCCCGAACTGCGGGTGCATGGAATTGAGGGGTTACGTGTTGTGGATGCCTCCATCATGCCAACGATTACCACAGGCAATACGAACGCACCCACCATCATGATCGGTGAGAAGGCAGCAGATTTCATTAAAGCCAGTCACACTCGCCAAACCCTGATGACTAAGTACAACGTGAAAAATCCAGCTCACCTGAGTTATTTAGGATTTGGCGATCGTGACTGGTAAGAACTTATCCGCCGCTATGAATGACCAGCAAATGTAACGCTTGACATCTGCAAATGATACAGACAATGACACTCATTAGAACACCATTCGGACGGCATTCCACCGCTGCTGAGGTAGTAAAAGAAATTGATCTTTCCGGCAAGCGGGCGATCGTCACCAATAGGAACGGCTATATGAGCGGCATCGCCCCCTAAGCCCTGAACCTAGACAACGCCGATCTGCTTTGGAAGGAATCATTGCGCCGATTATTTTCAGAGTCCATGACACCCTCTATGCCGCTTGAAAACGGGTCTATCACTTAAAAGGAAAACTCAAAACCATGAATTCACAAACAGCTCAAACCATCACTCCTACTGACGAATCGGCAATCCGTGCTTTCCATCGTCAGATGATTGATGCTTGGAATCGAGGTAGCGGCGAAGGCTTTGCTGCCCCGTTCAGCGAAACTGCCGATTTTCTCACGTTCGAGGGCACGCATCTTAAAGGTCGAAAAGAAATCGCTGCATTTCATCAGCAAGCATTCGATACGGTCGTTAAGGGAACACATCTGGAGGGTGAGGTGAATTTCGTCCGCTTTGTGAACTCGCAACTCGCGCTCATGCACGTCGTGATCAGGGTAATACTAGCCGGACGAACCGAAACTTCACCGTCACGAGATTCGCTACCGCTCTACGTCGTCACGAAAGGCGACGAAGGTTGGCAGATCGAAGGGTTGCTCAATACCCGGAAGTTAACGCTAGAACGTCAATTCTTCTTAGACGACTTTGACTCACTGAGCGCAGAAGCTCAACGTCAAGTAACCGACTTCGTTGCAGGTCTCAAGCAGCAGCAGCAAGCAGATCTAGCACAGATTTAAAGCTGTCCAAAACTTTGGAACTGAACATGAAAATAATTTCTGTCAATGTTGGGCTACCACGTGAAGTGAACTGGAAAGGGAGAACCGTTAGCACTGGAATTTTCAAAGAGCCAGTCATAGATCGAGTCATGGTGCGATCGCTTAACTTGGATGGAGATGGGCAAGCAGATCTCACTGTTCATGGTGGAGTAGACAAAGCAGTTTATGTCTATCCGTTTGAACATTATGACTACTGGCGAGATCAATTGCCTGACACAGAGTTAACGCCAGGAATCTTTGGTGAAAATTTCACAGTTACAGAAGTTAGAGAAGAGGAAATCAACATTGGCGATCGCTTCCAAATTGGCACTGTGGAATTAATGGTGACGCAACCGCGCCTGCCCTGCTACAAACTTGGGATTCGATTTGGGCGAGCGGATATGGTGAAACGATTTCTTGCCAGTCGTCGCACCGGGTTTTACTTCCGTGTACTGCAAGAGGGCGAAGTCGTCGCCGGAGACACTTTAGCGCTGGTGAGCCGGGATGAGAACAATATCACAGTTGCTGATATCACTCAGTTGTATACCTGTGAGACAAACGATCCAGAGTTATTGCAACGTGCGACTCAATTAGAAGCATTACCTGAAAGTTGGCGCGACTACTTCCAAGAGCAGGTTCGTCGTGTGAGATAGATCAGCCTGCTGTTAAACATCACCATTGGACTTTACACACTTACAAGGAGTAATCCATGACTACATATCGCACCGTTTCGATCGATGGTTTAGACATCTTCTACCGTGAAGCGGGTTCTCGTGATAATCCGACCATTCTGCTATTACACGGCTTTCCAACGTCGTCCCATATGTTCCGCAATCTCATACCGGCACTTGCAGATAAATTCCATCTCGTTGCTCCCGACTATCCAGGCTACGGCAACAGTTCGATGCCAACTGTGAATGAATTTGACTACACGTTTGACCATCTAACTGAGATTGTAGAGAAGTTTATTGACGCGATCGATCTGAAGAAATACAGCCTTTATGTCATGGATTACGGCGCACCCATTGGCTACCGCATTGCAGCAAAATATCCAGAGCGAGTGCAATCTTTGATTGTGCAAAACGGCAATGCTTATGAGGAAGGTCTGCGCGAATTTTGGGAGCCGATCAAGGCATACTGGCAAGAGCGATCGCCTGAGAATGCCGACAAGCTCAAAGTACCTTGTCACCCTGGAAGCCACAAAATGGCAATACACCAATGGGGTTCGCAATCCTGAAGCGATCAGTCCGGATACCTGGACGATGGATCAACTCTTCCTCGATCGCCTTGGCAACGAAGAGATCCAACTGGCGTTGTTCTACAGTTATGGCACCAATCCACTGCTCTATCCTCAATGGCAAGAGTATTTCCGCAAATATCAGCCACCAACCTTAATTGTTTGGGGCAAGAACGACTATATCTTCCCTGCCGAAGGTGCTTATCCCTACCAGCGCGACCTGAAAGACGTTGAGTTTCATCTACTCGATACAGGACATTTTGCACTAGAGGAAGAGGGAGAGGCGATCGCAAACTATATCACTCAATTTCTCGCGTCACGGCTGCAACCTGTTCCTGCCTAATCAACCATTAATGAACACTGCTAAGTTCAATGGCTTAACAGTGATATTTCAACACATTATTCACTACTTATCCCAAGGAGAACATCATGGTTGCTCAAATCAATTCACCAGCGGTAAAGCTTTTGGAAGTTGCAGATGATCCGCGTCTTTCCAGAGAAACGAAGGAATTTTTGAAAGTGTTGAATTCAGGGGGTGTGGGTTTAGAAACCTTATCTCCACTCGAAGCGCGTCAAGTACTTGTGGATGGACAGGCTTCCGTGACCGTAGATCTTTCCGGTATTGAAGAATCTGAGAAGACGATTACCGCTGACGGTTACACGATTGCACTTAACATCGTGCGACCTGAGGGTATTCAAGGTATATTACCCGTTTTCATCTTTATTCATGGTGGTGGTTGGGTGCTGGGTGATTATCCAACCCATAAGCGCATGGTTCGCGATCTCGTTGTGCTTTCAGGATTTGCGGCTGTCTTTGTCAACTACACTCGCACGCCAGATGCTCAGTATCCCCAAGCAATCAACGAGATCTACGTTGCGACCAAATGGGTTGCCGAGCATGGTGATGAGATTGGGGTTGATGGCAAAAACTTAGCGATCGTTGGCAATAGTGTTGGCGGCAACATGTCAACAGTTACTACATTGATGGCAAAAGAAAAGGGCGGTCCACACATCAAGCTGCAAATCCTTTTCTGGCCCATTGTAGACGCTGATTTTGAAACGAATTCCTATCATCAATTTGGTGACAAACGTTTTCTGACCGTACCGACGATGAAGTGGATGTATGACATGTACATCGCTGATCCAGAGAAACGCAAAGAGATCTATGCCTCTCCCCTGCGGGCGACTGTTGAGCAACTGAAAGGCTTACCTCCAGCGTTAGTCGTAGTTGCAGAAAGCGATGTTTTACACGACGAAGGCACAGCCTATGGACGCAAGCTCAATGAAGCCGGAGTAGATGTGACGCTCGTGCAGTACGACGGCATGATTCACGACTTTGGATTGCTGAATGGTTTAGCCGAACTGCCAGCAACCCGTTCTCTTTTCGTTCAAGCTGCCGCTGAATTGAAGAAACATCTGCAATAGAAGGTGACAGCTATGGACAATCACACCACAAGTGCCAAGGATATTGTCGGTCCATCTCCACTGATCGCGATCGCAAACGAACCACCCGCCAAGCTGATTGTCGATCCGCCACTTTCCGAACCGCTGTCTCAAGGTCGCGTCTTCATCCAGTATCGGACGGAGAACCTGCGAGTATTGCCTGTGTTCGGTAAAGGTGCCCTTGATGTATCGCCGCGCGTTGGTCATATCCACATTACGGTTGATGACGCGCCTTGGCACTTTGTTGATACCAGCGGCGAAACGATCATTCTGGTCGGACTGGAACCTGGTTTACACAAGGTGTTAATCGAACTAGCCGACCCCACACACCACGTAATCACCAGCGAAACCGTGATGTTCACGGTGCCCGATTTGAGGCGGTGAGTCAGAGTTCATCAAATAAGGATTTACCATCATGCAAAAACTAGAAGGAAAGGTTGCTCTTGTCACGGGTGGCAGCAGCGGTATTGGTCTTGCCACTGCCAAACGCTTTGTCGCCGAAGGCGCGTATGTTTTTATCACGGGTCGTCGCCAGCCTGAACTCGATGCTGCCGTAAAAGAGATTGAGAAAAACGTCACAGGTGTTCAAAGCGATGTCTCTAATCTGGAAGACCTCGATCGCCTGTTTGCCACAATCGAGCAGAAGCAAGGACATCTCGATGTGATCTTTGCCAATGCTGGTGGTGGTGAAATCGCCCCACTCGGAGCCATCACTGAAGAACACTTTGATAAAACGTTCAACACAAACGTCAAAGGTCTGCTGTTTACCGTGCAGAAGGCATTACCGTTGCTGCCAGAGGGTGCTTCTATCATTTTGAACGCCTCCACTGCTTCTACCGTGGGTACTCCAGCTTTCAGCGTTTACAGTGCCACCAAAGCCGCTGTGCGATCGTTTGCCCGGAATTGGACACTCGACCTGAAAGAGCGCAAGATTCGGGTGAATGCCATTAGCCCTGGTGTGGTTCCAACTCCCGGGTACAATCACCTGGGATTAAGTGATGAGCAGGTGCAGGAGTTCATAGATAGCCAAGCTGCCAACATCCCTTTAGGACGAGTCGGCACGCCCGATGAGATAGCCAAGGCTGTTGTTTTTCTCGCATCTGACGACAGCAGCTTTGTAAATGGCATCGAACTGTTTGTTGATGGCGGTATGGCACAGATTTGAGATGCCCGAAAGGCGATCGCGAAGAGCAATGAATGGCACTGGTCTGCTAGCAGGTGATAGACAGCTGAAAGCCTTACTTAGTAAGGACTTTAGGGATTTCAAGATTAATTGGCTATAACCCCTGTGCAGCAAGGGTTATGGAGATTCATCACCTGTTAAGAGACCAGTACCCAATGAATAAACAAGAGAAAACCAATGAATATCAACAAGAATGATACCGCAGTCGTCATTATCGATCCTCAGAACGATGTTCTGAACGAAAAGGGAGTTTCCTGGCACCTAGTCAGTAACAGTGTGAAAGAGAACAAGACCGTCGAGAACATTGAGCACATCTTCAAAGCCGCGAAGCAGAATGGATTTGAGGTTTTTATCTCCCCCCACTATTACTACCCCACCGACTATGGTTGGAACTTTGCCGGAACCGTAGAGCGCATGATGTTGGAGTCCAGAGAGTTCGATGTTTTGCAACTGCGGAAGCGCAACATCAGCAAAGTTATTCTGCTGGGGATGTTAGCCAATATTTGTGTGGAAGCTCACCTGCGTGACTTAATCGAACAGGGATTTGAGGTACTCATCGTTAAGGATGCTACGGCTGCCCCGCAACATCCAGATCTGGGCGATGGCTACAAGGCAGCACTGATCAATTTTGGATATCTTGCCAATGCTGTCTTGTCTACGAATGAAGCTGTAAAAGCGATGGCGTAACTCAAACCTAGTCAACACATTCAATTCTTGCTAATGGATCGAGAACTGAGTAGAGGATAGTCTTTAACCACATAACGCTCTCCAGAAGAAACCCATGAACCAATACGTCACTGTGGATACCCATGACGGCAGTTTTCAATCCTATATGGTTCGCCCGGATGTCCTGCCAGCACCAGCGATTGTTGTCATTCAGGAGATCTTTGGTGTCAATGCTGACATCCGAGACACCTGTCACGAACTTGCTTCGCAAGGATATATTGCTGTGAGTCCAGACTTGTTCTGGCGAATGGAACCAGGCGTTGATATGACAGATCAATCCGAGGCTGAATGGAAAAAGGGCTTTGCTCTCTATACAGCTTTTGATTATGACGCTGGTGTCACAGACATTGCTTTAACAATGGAGATGGCGCGATCGCTGCCCGGTGCCAACGGAAAAGTTGGCTTAATGGGCTACTGCCTTGGCGGTCTGATGACCTTTATCACAACAGCACACAAGGGTGCCGATGCTTCTATTGTCTACTACGGTGGCAGCATGGAAAAGCACCTGGACGAAGCCAACAACATCAGGAATCCACTGCTGGTTCATTTAGGAGAAGAAGATGAGTACATCTCCAAAGAGGCTCAACAAGACATCATCGAAGCCCTGAAGGACAATACGTTTGCTCAGGTATTTACCTATCCAGGTTGTAAGCACGCTTTTACTCGGCACCGTGGCATCAACTACGACAAGGATGCAGCCACCCTAGCTAACGGTAGAACCGCTGACTTCTTCAAGTTACACCTCAATTAGGGAGATCTTTTTCGCTTTTAATCGAGGGAGTTAGAGCGATACCACCCTTGATAAACTGACGGACTGCTTTGCAAGAGGCATTGTATTCGATCGCATCAGTGAGGAAACTATCTCTTCGACATTCAATGAGATCAACAAACACAAAGGAGAGCACTTTATGAACCAATTTACCCTCAAAAACGGGATACGCCTGCTTCTGCTCGTCACACTCTTTTTAGGAACCACTATTATCACTTCTTTAGGAGCCACTATGAATCCTGCAAGCGCACAAGATAGCAAGCCCACCATCGTCCTCGTCCACGGTGCATTTGCTGAGTCTTCCAGTTGGAACGGTGTATTGTCTCAACTGATTCCGAAAGGGTATCCAACGGTTGCCGTCGCGAATCCTCTGCGCGGAGTCAAGAGTGACGCGGACTACGTCGCCAGCGTCCTCAAGGGTATCGAAGGTGCCATTGTGCTGGTCGGGCACTCCTATGGAGGTGCGGTGATTACCAATGCGGTCAATGACAACAGCAACGTGAAGGCACTGGTCTACGTTGCCGGTTTTGCGCCTGATACAGGCGAGACTGCCGCTGAACTCTCAGGACGTTATCCCGGAGGCACACTCGGACCAACCCTCGCGCCTCCAGTCGAGCTGCCTGATGGTGGCAAGGATCTCTACATTCAGCAGGACAAGTTCCACGCCCAGTTTGCCGCAGATGTGCCCGCCAGCGACGCGCAGTTGATGGCGAGCACCCAGCGTCCAATCACAGAAGCTGCACTGAACGAAGCCTCTGGCGAACCTGCATGGAAGTCTATCCCGTCCTGGTTTATCTACGGCGATCGCGACTTAAACATTCCCGCAGCAGCGCAGGCTTTCATGGCAAACCGCGCTAACTCAAAGGAGACAGTCGCTGTGAGCGGTGCGTCCCATGTTGTGATGGTTTCCCATCCAGATGCTGTTGCCGAGGTCATCGAACACGCTGCGATCGCGCAATAGAGAAGCGATCGCACGAGTAATGCGACTACACTGCAAATTGAAGTCACAGACCAGACAATGATCCTCCAGGGTTCGCATTTGCTTGTCGCCGTTGATCGTGCGCTCACTACCGATGCTCTAAATTTAGCGGCTGCGGATGTGGCGATCGACGAGCGTGGGTTTATCTTAATCAGCGATCGCCTAGAGACAACCATACCGGGAATCTGGGCGCTAGGTGATATCAATCCACGATGACTGAGAAACTGTTTGTAAATGTTGTTTAAGCAGTTTTCGGCTTCCTCGTTCGGCGGTTGTTCGTTAATCGCCGCAGCATCAACCGAATCATGACGACATACACCATCGCTTCATGATTTTCAGGCAA
>JAAUSF010000146.1 GCA_012033255.1 Cyanobacteria bacterium RU_5_0 | reverse complement strand
CACTTACCCATTCCCCATTCCCATTCCCCATTCCCCCATTCCCCCATTCCCCCATGACCACCAACCTTAACCCCAACTCTTTACCCATTGCTCAACTCAATGAATTTTTACCGCCAATTAGTCGTTGGACACGCTTTGGTGGATTAGTAATCCTCATCGCAATGGGAATAGGCATTACAGCGGCATCTATGACTCAATATAAGGTGACGGTAAGAGCACAAGGAACTATTCGTCCGATTGGTGAATTACGGCTTGTGCAGGCAGCAGCAGAAGGTTCAATTATGGATATTTTAGTCAAAGAAAATCAACGAGTTGAACAAGGCGATGTGATTGCAATGATTGATGATTCACGCTTACAAACTCAAAAAAAACAACTGCAAAGTAATATTCAACAAACGCAATTACAACGTGTCCAAATTAATGCTCAAATTAATGCCATAACTCGCCAAATTACCGCCGAAACCGATCGCATTAGTCGTACCATTGCATCGGCTGAAGCAGAACTTAATGGTCGTCATCGAGACTATCAAGATAAGCAAATTACAACAATTACTGAAGTTGAAGAAACAGAAGCCAATTTGAGAGCCGCACAAGCTTCATTAGATGCCGCAAAAGTTAAACGCGATCGCTATGAGTCGATCGCCCGCAGTGGCGCAATTCCCCAAAATCTCCTGGAGGAAGCTCAACTGGAAGTCCAGCAGCAGGAACAAGCCGTTGAAGCGGTTCGATCGCGTCTAGAACGGGCAAAGACAGCACTTAATCCTACAGATGCGGATATTCTGATTGCTACAGAACGCATCGCCCAAGAACACGCGAGTGGAGAAGCCAATCTTGCGGCATTGAATAAAGAACGAGAAGCCCTGATTCAACAACATGTTGAAATGAGTGAACAACTGGAACGATATACTGGCGAACTCCGACAAGTTGAAACCGATTTGCGTCATACGACAATCACTGCGACTGCTGATGGCATTATTACAAAACTAAATCTGCGAAATCCGGGTCAAACCGTGCGATCGGGCGAGGAGATTGCTCAGATTGTTCCAACTAATGCGTCTTTAGAAGTGAAAGCTGCCGTGTCTCCGGAAGAGCGCAGTAAGCTCAAAGAAGGACAACGGGTGCAAATGCGAGTCTCTGCCTGTCCTTACCCAGATTATGGAGTGCTAGAGGGAGTCGTAAGCCGCATTTCTGAAGACACTATTAAGCCAGAATCCAATAATGGAAGCCCTGTCGCTCCGTTTTATGAAGTCGCGATCGATCCGAGCAGTCGATCGTTGAGTCGAGGCGAAAATCAATGCTCGATTCAAGCGGGAATGGAAGGACGAGTTGATATTATTTCTAGAGAAGAAACTGTGTTGAAATTCTTGCTCCGCAAAGCAAGATTACTCACTGATGTGTGATAAGCTAATGGGCGCTTACAGCCAGTTTCACTTGCATAAGCCACACGCATACCCATCCACTCATCCACTCATCTACCCACCCACTCGCCTAGTGGAAGCTCTAGAAACTATTGAACACCAAGACGAAAGCACCAAGAAAGTAGAGGCTTAGCTTTGTGTCTTTGTAGTTAAAACAGAAGTTATTTTATTCTCACTCCCAAGAATGAGCTAGCTCATAGTGGAGAGAGTCTAATTCCGTCATAGTAAAGCAAATTGAAGCACACAGTCCTAAACATTGAAAATGATCATGTCTTCGTTCATCACCAATTCTTCGATCGAAAGTCCTTCCGAACAGATACGCCACACGTCTAAACCGAAAGCCTGGTATCGTCCCACGATTTCTCCGGAACATGGAGTTTATGTCGTGCTACTTGTTTCTTTCTTGACAGGAGCGGCGGCGACTCAGCACTGGCATTGGAAAACCACGATCGCCCTAATTTGTGCCTTCTGTGGTTTTCAAGCCGAACATCCTCTGGTTTTGCAAATCAAGCAACGTAAAAGTCTTAAACCTCGTTTTTTGATATGGGGTGGGGTGTATACCGGAATCGCTGTGACGATCGCCCTTTTTCTCTATTTGACGTTAGACATTGATGCCAGAACACCTCTCTTGTGGATTTATTTGGGAGCGATCGTGGCTTTCGCAATGGATGCCATTTCGGTCTTTTATCGAGAGCAAAAATCGATTCTCAATGAAGTAATCACGTTTGCGGCAGTATGTTTATCTACACCGTTCGCATATGTTGTGACAACGGGTACTCTTTCAACAGCAGCAGTTGGGTTGTGGATATTAAACACATTATTCTTTTCAAGCACTATTTTTGCGGTTAAATTTCGCAAATCTAAAACGCATTCAGTAGCTCCAGGAGTGACATATCATACGATCGCATCTTTAATCATTATGATATTCTGGTATTTGAGTTGGCTTACTCCGATCGCTGCCTTAGCCTTTGGAATTGCCTTACTCAAGTTTGGGTTTATTCTCTGGCAACAAGAATGGTATTGCTCTACTAAAATTCAGCATATTGCTATGCTAGAAACTTTATCCTCATTAGGATTTTTGGTCATTGCTGCTCTTTCGGTTTTACCTGTTCATTTATGAGTGTGATTGGTGATTGGTGATTGGTAATCGGTAAAAGCAGTAACTCATTCCCTATCGCCTATCTCTTGTTCCCTATTTTCTATTCTCTGAATAAAACTCAAATTGTTCTCGAAGCTGTTCAACTGTGAGATGTTGAGTCCAGTATGCAACCAGTGCATGACCGAGTGCCCAGACATTTCGATCGGGCGATCCAGAGTTTTCCAGGAGTATTGTCCAGAGTGAGAGCAAATCAAAGTTGAGAGGGGTGTCGTCTGTATTCAAGAGCGAGAACAAATCATAGGCCATTTGGAGTTTGCCAATCACGATCGGCAACTGCTCCACGGGAATTTGTTCTGCCAATATGTAGGCTAGGGCAGGTGATCCGGTTGATAACGTTGCAATGAATTGGAGAATGGGACTTTTGAGAAACGCGGCGAGTCCTTGAGTGGTAGTGACTTGGAAGGTGTAATGGTCAATGATTTTGGCGGCTGCAACTGTGCGAGCTTCTAAGTTACGCAAAAATCGGGCAAGTCGCAGTTGTTTGGCAGGTGCGATCGTCTCTATTAGTGCCAGCGAAAGAGATTCTGCTCCCCATGCCGCTCGATTTGTTTTCATGTCACTTGTCACGATCGGTAAGATGCGATCGCAAAAATCGCCCAACTGCTTTGCTCGATATTCTGTGGCTTCCCGAATCGCAATTTCCTTCGGACGATCGCCCCATTGCCAGTCGTAAGGCGGATTCCACTCGCGAATCGGGCGCAGTCGATCGACTTGGGTAACGATCGCAATCACAGGCAAATCGGCACTGTCTGCTTTCACATCTTTGAGAAAATCTGCGTCCATTTGCAACGCTGGATCGAGGGCCGGAGTGACGAGTAACAACAAATCAGATTTTGTCACATAGTCCAACACCTGTGCGCGAAACTCGGCACGGTTAATTTGCTCGTATCCCGGCGTATCCCAAAGCGTTAAGGTTTCTCCGGCATCAGTCTGCCACTGATAATTCTGAATGCGATCGGTGCTGGGTAAGACATCGACAGCCGCTTGCTCCGCTCGAAACAGTGTATTAATCAGGCTGCTTTTTCCCGATCCGGTTCGTCCCACGAGCAGAATATTGACAGGCTTTTGTTCAACGGCTTCAACCGATTCGGCTTGAGAGAGAATATCTCGCAGGGCTTGAGTTTTTGCTCTGGGGAGTGTTGGTGTGGAAACCGGAGAGGCTAAAAGGACGGGGGGGTTGCTACTGTAGAGTACGATCGCCTGCCGACACAAATTCCGCAGTGTGGCTTCTCGAAGCAACTGGCTCAAGTTCACCAGTAATTGCTGCGTAGCCCGATCGCTAGAACGTTGACTGGCTTGCCGTGCGACGGCGGCGGCTGGATTCAAAAGCCATTGTGCCCAGTTCCAAACTTGCCAAAGTTTCCGAGCGGATGGCTCTAATCGTTGGTAAACTTCGTATGCTTGAACCGCCTGCCCAATCGTCACTTGATTTAAGGCAGGAGATAACTTTTGCATCCACTGATCTAAGTCATCTACAGTGCCTCGCATTAGCTGATACGCCTGCGGAACGTAGATGTTCAGAAGGGGATATTTGACTTCCGGATGGTAGATGTGAGCGATCGCCACAACGACTTCCTGACAGCGTTGCCAAAACCGTTGCCAATCTTCCCAAATGGGCGGATCGTTCCGGGTGGCGTTCAAGATGTCTTGCAGCGCGGATTCGGCTCTGGTTGTGACAGTGCTGGTTGCGGCACTGATTCCAGTTGCAGTATTGGTTTCGGTTGGCAAGGCGATCGGGCTATTGGTAGCCGATTCCAGTTCTTCTCTCACTTCCGTAAGCACGGCTTCTACTTGCTTGAGCGCAGGACGAGTCCATTTGACCAACAGCCATCGCCAACCCACGAGCAGCAGCGTGAAAATTGCCCAAATCCAACTGATGCCCCACTCGTGAATCTTCCACCCAGCAGCAACCATCAGAAAGCCGATGATGAGGGCGATCGGAAGGGCTAACACAACCCACTGCCACAGTTTGAATCGCACCATTGTCTGAATCCTGCCATGACTTCGTTATCCTTATGATAAACACGACCTGGAAGGTTGTTTTTCGCCTTGTTCCAGAGTCTTTTCGCCTTGTTCCCAGAGCCTCTCAATCGGCATTGCTAGTCAGAGCTTAGAGATGTGCATGAGATAGTATCCCATTGGCACGGTAGGGGCAAATGGCGATCGTCCTTACAGGTTTAGAGGATTGGTGCATCATCGATCTGCAAGTCCCTTAGCAATGAGGCAGTAGCGTAGACGCTCAGTAAGCTCAATAAATCGTTAGCCCTCTAGATTGAAGGTGGGCTGGTATTTAGAGATTGTTTGTGAGACGATTGCTGCTTAGTCTGCATAAGCGCAAGGTGTGACTTTGTAAGCATCCATTGCTTTTGTTGAAAATTGTAATATCTTGTGTACACTGCACTTCATTTGCTGTCGCGTAATGTATAAGATGTGGTGCAGTGAGGAGTGTGCTTGCCAAAAAATGGTATAGTACAGGGAAACTATTAAATTCCAGGCAGGTAGCATCTGCCACAGATGTAGCTTGCGGAGTTGAAATATGTCTAGCACGCATACTGGTATTGAGTGGACTGATAAGACTTGGAACCCGACAACTGGCTGTGACAAAATTAGCCCAGGTTGTCTGCATTGTTACGCTGAAGCTCTTACACAGCGTTTTCCTAAGAACTTTCCTAACGGGTTCGCCTTGTCTTTGCATCCAGAAAGATTGGAAGAACCATTACGTTGGCGCACTCCAAGCCGAATTTTTGTCAATTCAATGAGTGACCTTTTTCACAAAGATGTCCCCCTAGACTTCATCAGGCAAGTTTTCTCCGTTATTCATTCAACACCTTGGCATGTATATCAAATTCTGACAAAGCGGCATGAACGTCTAGGTGATTTAGCTTCTAAGTTAGATTTTCCGGAGAACGTTTGGCTGGGTGTATCAGTCGAAAATCAAAAAATGTTCCTTTCCGTCGTTTTTTACCAGCAGATAGATGTACTGCAATTCTTCCTTGAGATTCAAGATTGCCAAGAGCAGTTTTGTAGTTTTTGCTAATGAAAGGTTTTCCAACGTGATGCTGGTCGTAGATCTCCTTCATTGTCATAGTTCTACCTGAAAACGTATTCAGCAACATAGCTTCCAGTTCATCAAGAGGACGAGTTAGCTCGAAGAGTAACGGTTGTTGGAGAGTAGCAGGATTGTACTCAAAAGATGGCACACCTTGCGTCTGTTCAGAACTCTCTTTAGCCATTATTTCTTTCATAATTTCATAGCCTCTAACATGCTTGCTGGCAAAGATTAGGTGATGACTATGATAAATGGAGTGCGATCGGGTAATTCCGCATGGGATTTCCCAAGTCACACTCCATGACACTCCATGATTAGTTATTGCATTATTCTGTCACTCAACGGTAAAGGTTAAGCGATCGGCACATTCTGTAATTGCACACCTTTCAGCGTAGCTAACTGATCATTGCCTGCATTAATCAGCGTATCGTCACCACTGAGGCTAGCGGTCAGAGTGGCATCCGCAGGGAGGGTGCTACCTCGGCGGATCAGGTCATCAGCAGTGAAACCAAACACAGTCACAGACCCTTCGCCAGTTTCGAGGATGAGCGTGTTTATGCCTTCACCCAGGGATACGCTGTCATCACCCAATCCGGTGCTAATGGTGGTGTTGCCGTTGCCTGCGTTGATGATGTCATTGCCGGCTCCGGTTGTCACCTGGTTAACGCCATCGCCTGCGTAGACAACATTGTTACCGTTGCCTGCATTGATGATGTCATCGCCACCGCCTGCCCGAATCAGATCATTACCTTCACCGCCTTCCAGGGTTTCTGCGCCGCTCGTTCCTTCAATCAGGTTGGGCAGCGTATTCCCGAAGAGGGTTTGGTACATGACCTCATAAATCTTGGTGTTGTCGAGGGTGCTAGGCAGCAGATCCGCGTTCAACCCATAGGTTTTGCTGACGATGCTACCGGGAACATCTGGAGTGCCAACCCAAGCGACACCAAAGGGATAGGTGACACCATTGCGATCGGGCGCTGAGACAAACGCATCGGTATTAGCCCCATCGACGCCATCCAACGGCACTTCCACGCCAGGTTCTAGTGTGGGGTTGGGGTTAATCACTCCGACGGGTTCATCCGCATCAAGCGGATCGCGGACTTCTAAACCACCAGCATCACTGTCGGCGGCTGTGATCACCAGCGTGTTCGGGTCTTGTTCTTTGACAAAATCCATTGCCACACCGATCGCATCATCCGCCCGTTTCACCGCTTCCAGGGTTCCCGCCGCGTTGTTGTTATTGCCGAAGTTGTCAGTCCCTTCTTCTTCCAACACCACGAAGAAACCATCTTCATCCTGAGACACAATCTTGAGTGCCGCTGTCAGCATCTCAGCTACAGTGGGTGGATCTTCGTTGCCCGGTTGACCGTAGAAGCCCAGATCTTGTGCGAAGAGATTGCCTTCAGTCGTGTCGTTATAGGTATCTTCAGCCGCAAAGATTCCTAACACTTTCGTGGTGCCGTCTGGCAGGTTTTGCAACTCTTCGAGCGTGTAAACGATGGTATAGCCGAGAGCTTTCGCTTCTTCGACCAGGTTGCGTCCGTCTTCCCGCAGCCCTTCCTGTCCGAAACGACCGACAGTTCCCACAGGCAGATAATCCACTTCTCCGCCACCGAGGATGACATTCACACCGGACTCCAAAATCTGCGCCGTGATACCAGCCCGATCGCTACGATTTTCCACCGTTGCCAGAAATGCACCTGTTCCCGGCTCTGCAATAAAACCAGAGTTAATCACTGCCGTTGCCTTGCCAGCCGCGATCGCCTCTTCCATAATCGTCACGCCAGCCTTACCCGATCGCGACACCACCGGATTGCCGTTCGCATCCAAACCGAACGATCTGGCTGGCGCTTTGGTTCCCGTCGCATGAGTCACCGCTCCAGAGTTAGAGGTTCCGGTGAGTTGATTTTCCATGTGTCCCAGGTAGACTCCGGCGTTGCTCATTTTGTCCCAGTTGAGTCTGCCATCGGGACCGTAGTTCAGGAAACGAGCCGCCCCATAGTGAGAAGGGCTGGTGCCATCGGGGTGAATGAAGATAACGTTTCCGGTGTCTTGGGTGGCTTCAGGGGCAGGTTCCGGATCAGCCGCAGGCACGGGAGACTCCAGGGCAACATCGAATAATGTCTCATACATCAATCGGTAGATGCCTGTGTTATCGAGGGTGGCAGGTAGCTTGTCGGCATTCAAGCCATAGGTCTTAGAAACGATACTGCCAGGGACATCGGGAGTGCCGACCCAGCTAACCGCAAATGGATAGGTAGTGCCGTTGCGATCGGGTGCCGAGATGAAGGGTTCGGTGTTCGCCCCATTGACGCCATCCAGAGGGACATCAGTGCCATCGCGTCGAATTGGGTTGACATCGATCGTGCCAACTGGCTCATTGGCATCAAAGGGATCGCGGACTTCCAAACCGCCTGCATCACTGTCGGCGGCTGTAATCAGCAGTGTGTCAGGATTCTGTTCATCGATAAATCGCTGTGCCACGCCGATCGCATCATCGGCCCGTTTTGCCGCTTCGATCGTTCCCGCCGCATTGTTGCTGTTGGCGAAATTGTCGGTGCCTTCTTCTTCCAGCACCACGAAGAAGCCGTCTTCATCTTGCGAAACAATTTCGAGTGCCGCCGTCAGCATTTCAGCCACAGTGGGCGGATCTTCGTTGCCTGGTTGACCGTAGAAGCCCAAGCCGCGATCTGCCAGCGTCTCTTCGTTGGTGTCGTTGTAGGTATCTTCAGCCGCAAAGATTCCTAACACCTTGGTGGTGTCATCGGACAGGTTCTGTAACTCTGCCAGCGTGTAAACGACGGTATAGCCGAGAGCTTTCGCTTCTTCGACCAGGTTGCGTCCGTCTTCCCGCAGCCCTTCCTGTCCGAAACGACCGACAGTTCCTACAGGCAGATAATCGACTTCTCCGCCACCGAGGATGACATTCACACCAGATGCCAAAATCTGTGCGGTGATGCCGGTTCGATCGCTACGATTTTCCACCGTTGCCAGAAATGCGCCTGTTCCCGGTTCTGCAATAAAACCAGAGTTAATCACTGCCGTTGCCTTGCCAGCCGCGATCGCCTCTTCCATGATGGTTGTGCCTGCTTTGCCAGACAGCGAGACGATCGGCTCATCGTTAGCATCTAATCCAAAGGACACCGCCGGAGCTTTCACGCCCATCGCATGGGTGACAGCCCCCGCATTGGAGGTTCCGGTGAGTTGATCCTCCATGTGTCCCAGGTAGACTCCGGCGTTGCTCATTTTGTCCCAGTTGAGTCTGCCATCGGGACCATAGTGGAGGAAGCGAGCCGCCCCATAGTGAGAAGGGCTGGTGCCATCAGGATGAATGAAGATGACGCTGTTTTTGTTTGTCGTAGTTCCGCCATCATCCGGTGTGCCGACACCAGGCGCTAGATCGAGGGGTTCTGCCAATTGCAACAGGAATGATTCGTTATTATCGATTCCCGGAGGACGACCGACCGAGAACGGATAGTTGTTATCGTTGGCAACGAGGATTGTGTTTGCATCGATCACCAACACATCTTCGATCGTCTGAAACGGAAATGTGAATGTGGTTTGACCGTCACCATTCAAATCATCTGGATCTTGAATGTTGAGCAGATCAGCGACTTGTGTCTTTGCGACAAAGCCATTCGCATCGACTTGTGAAAAATCGACTTTGTAGATCTTTTTGAACTCTGCTGCATCTGCCTGGCGATTATCGCGTTCGATCACCAGATATTCATTGTCGTTGACGGCAGTAAAATCACCGATCGCATGACTCGGATCTTCCAGACGGTAGAAACCAACCAATCCAGTGTATTGCTCCTCTGTCGTCGCATCGAATTTGTAGATCCGCAGCGCATTGCTCGGATCGCCCACCACAGCCCCTTCCAGTAACGGATATAAGGTCTTCTTGTCAGGGCTAATTGCCAAGCCTTCAAAGCCTCTGGAGCGTCCAAGATTTGCCTGGGCTTCACCTGCCAGAACCGCCGGATTATCGGGCGATCGAACTTCATCTGCCGTGATCTGATCCCGCACTTTATCGCCGGTAATCGGGAAATCGGTGAAGAAGCCATCGGCACCCAGTTGGATCAGTTGCCGATATTCCAATTCAGCATTGCCACCATAATCAGATGCCACGAAGAAAGCATCATCACGCAAGGTGTAAGGATGCACCAACAATCCAGCCGCATGAGCATCATCGATCAGCGTGGTCGGTTCACCCAGCGTGCGATCGGCGTCACTAATTCTGCCATCGCCGTTCAGATCATCCGGGGTGCCATTTCCATCTGCATCAACGGTTTGAGCAGGTAAAATTTGCCGTTTGGATGGACCGACACCGCTAGCGTAGGTGGCAATCTCGGTCAATCCTGCGGGTGTACTCAGGTCAGCATAGGTGCGAGTATCCCCACTGGCAACAAAATCATAGGGAGCGCCACTCGTACTCAGAAGTTGAACCAACGGAATATCCACACCTGCCGCAGGCATGATTGTGTCGTTCAATTCTTTGAGATTACTGACTTCAAACGATTGAATGAAGATGCGATCGGGATCGGTAAACTCATTCTCAACCAAAGTATCAATGAGCGTCTGTCCCAAGTTCACATTTATCTTTTCACCATCCAAATTCGTTCCTTCAGATGCGAAATAGGTTGGATGTTTGGTTTCTGGATAGATACCAATTTTCCGTCCAGTGTCGGCTTCAACTTGCTTCACCAGATTGATAATCTCAGCCAGCGTAGGCACTTCATACAGACCATCAAACTCAGTGCTTCGTAGTTGCGGTAGCCGCTCTTTTGCTCGTAGCGTTTTCAGTTCTGCCAATGTGAAATCTTCGGTGAACCATCCGGTGATTTCAACGCCGTCAATCGTTTTCGTCTTTTTGCGATCGGCAAATTCTGGACGATCGACAACATCAGTAGTGGCTTCAATGAGATCACCTGTGTCTGGGTTGACAATCGCGATCGCATTTTCATGTCGTGCGACCAGTACACCATCTTTCGTCGCCACGAGATCCGGCTCGATGAAATCAGCCCCTTGTTCGATCGCCAACTTGTATGCTTCTAGCGTGTGTTCTGGACGAAAACCACTCGCGCCCCGATGTCCAATCACGATCGGATCTTGTCCGTTTAGCGTATTTAATTCATTCAGATTGGGAGTCGCAATTGGCGCATCGATGAGTTTGCCCGTAGCATCAAAGTGCAGCAAATACGGACCAAATTCTTCGCCAACCCAAATCGTCCCATCATCGGCAATCACAAAGGATTCGGGGTCAAAATCTGCGCCTGTCAGAAGGCGATCGTCTGTGCCTTCATTCTGAATCTCGAATGGAATCAAATCATCCGGATCAGCGAGTTGCACAAATCCTTCGACTTCAACTGAACTGGAAGCCAGTGTAAGGGTACCAGAATGCTCGATCGTCCCGTCGATCGGAGTAAATCCATTGTCCAGGTTGAAGCTAAACGTCGTGTTGTCTGTGATTTCAAAGCCAACCTGAAATGATTCTGCCGGTTCAGCATCACTGATTGCACCCGCGAGAGCCAGCCCAGCCGCTTCGGTAAGCAAGGGAACATCCAAAGAAACGCTGGTGACACCCGATTCGACTTGAAAGGTATTGCCAGTATTAGATACAGTCGCATCCGTCCGAGCATCCCCCACATCTGCGCCTGTTAAAGCAGCATTACTCAACAGCGTCGCCAACTCTGGAGAAACAAGGAGATCGGCATCATTCAGCAAGAGCGTTCCGTTTTCAACGGCTAACGTACCTGGAGTACTGATGTCAAACAAGACAGTATCGGTGCTGCCTAACGTATCCGCAACGAAAAACCCACTGGCAGCATTCGTCACTCGTGAGGCATCAAAGCCGATCGAAAAATTGCCAACCGTCAACGCTGTTGAATCTGCCTCATAGTTTGGCGTCAACTGATGCAACCGCAGCAAATAATCGGAACTATTCACCTTTGCACCGAAACCATTGTCAGAAAGAAACCAAAATGAAGAGCCGTCACTTCCGGGAGCAAATTGAACACCACTGAAGCCCTGAACAGGTTGTTTCTCAAATGGACCCGTGCGTCCATTCGCGGAAATTGGCATACCCATCCCATTATTCGCTCCGGCGTGAGGACCGTCTGCGAATGTATCGGCTGGTAGCAACGCAAACCCTTTGAGTGTTGTGTCTGTCATACATCCTTCAGTGAATAACATTCAATCGACTGTAAGGGGGCGCAACAGTCAATTGCGCCTAACAGCATCCCACGCGAGGATTAAGAGATGGCTATCCAATTTGAAAGGATTGGTTTAGGTGAAATTAAAGAAACATCCGATTTAGGGTTAAGAGCTTTTTAATGTTTTTCAATATTTGCCGTTAAAGCTCTTTTTCGGTTGATTTAACCCATTTTTTGAGGTTTTATCTTTCTTCGTCATCTCGGCTATCGTCGCGCAATTTTGCATATTTGTTTCGATCGCCTGGTTTTTGAGTCGCGACCTGGCTGATGTATCCTTCTACATCACTTTGGATGATCTCCTCAACTTGATTAACGAACATCGGGAAAGCCTCTTTGTACCGTTCGCCTTGAGCATAAGAGGAATACATTCCACTCAGTTGAAAGAATTGCCACCCAGAGCTTTTGAGTAATTCTGCACTGCGACGATAATGCCGCCACCGATCGCCATACTTGAAAAACTGATCGATCGCCGCTGTCACTGCCACAATCTGACTGAGAATAAATGCAGCATACGGCGACCACGTAATCAGGAATAACAGCACCCCTCGCTTAGGAACAACATCGACACTAGTCGTTTCGGTAGGAGGAACAACCGAAACCGGAACTTCTACCACCGGAGGAACAACAGACGGATCAGCCGGGAGAGGAACTGGACTCGCAGGAACGGGGGAGGTAGCCGCATTATCCTTCATCACAACGATATTGCTTTGTGCCAGTGGCAACAGGCTACCCAAACTTACTAATGCCGGGACGATCGCACTGCCAACGATCGTAATGATTCGCAGGAAATAGTAACGGTTCTGGCTTTCCCTGGAACGTTTGCTCAGCCAAAGCATTTGATCAAGCCAACGTAGCTTCAGATATTGCCGTTGTGGAGGGGTCAAATTGGGCAGCGCATTAAAGATTTCCTCGTACTGCCGGATCACTTGCTCAGATCGCCCCCCTTTCTTCGTCGATCGCTCTAACTGAAACGGCTTACTATCTAATTGCGTATGAGGCTCACCGTGTCCCCGCATTCTCTATCCTCTACAGCGTTCTTTCGGCTCTATATGTTCAGTAAAGCCCAGAATTTGCGAATAGGTAGATTTCTTAACCTGAAGTTTTCGTGACTTAAGGAGATTTCCGACAGATAAAATACCTGCGTAGGATGGGCAAAGGCATCCGTGCCCATCCATGATTCTGGCTGACGATGGGCACGGGTAAGACCCTTTGCCCATCCTACGAATTGGTAGATTCT